>NZ_CP142362.1:1302332-1618540 GCF_035918395.1 Mycolicibacterium sp. ND9-15 | reverse complement strand
ATGGGTCGTGGCCCACTGTAGGGCAAACTCGGCCGGGGTGAGGTCGCCGTGGGCGGTGTGGGGCCGATTGGCGTTGTAGTCACGACGCCAGTCCTCGATGATCACCCTGGCTTCCAGTAGGGAGTCGAACCGCCACGAGTTGAGCAGTTCATCACGAAGCCGGCCGTTGAACGACTCGATGAAAGCGTTCTGCCACGGCGAGCCGGGATCGATGAAAAGCGAACCAGCACTGTTGAATCGGCACCAATCGCTCACGGCGTGCGCCACGAACTCGGGCCCGTTGTCGAAACGCACGTAGTGCGGTGCACCGTGTACCAGGGCGAGGCGGTCCAGCACGGCGACCACGCCGTCGGCGTCGATGCTGCGGTCGACTTCGATCGCCAGGGCCTCGCGGGTGAACTCGTCGATGACGTTGAGCATCTTGAGGGTGCGGCCATCGGCGGTGGTGTCGAACTGAAAGTCCATCGCCCAGATGACATTCGGACGGATAGGCGACATCGCGCCCACGGCCACGCCGATACCATTCAGCCGCTTCTTGCGGCGCCGCTGCGGCACCCGAAGCCCCTCCTCGCGCCACAGCCGGCGGATCCGCTTGTTGTTGACCTGCCAACCCGCGCGGCGGGCCATCTTGGCAGCGCGACGCCACCCCCAACGCGGCCGGTCGGTGGAGAACCGACGCAGCCACGCCCGCAGCTGGGCCTCCTCGGTGCTGATCGACGGCGGGGCCAGGCGCATCGTGGAGCGGTGCAGACCCACCACGGTGCACGCGCGGCGCTCAGAGACCCCGAACCGCTCACGCAGCATCGCTGCTGCGCGGCGCTTGCGGTTCGGGGTCAGAAGTTTCCCGCCGAAATCTCCCTGAGCATGTCGATGTCGAGGGCCTGGTTGGCGACCAGTTTCTTGAGCCGGGCGTTCTCGGCCTCGAGTTCCTTGAGCCGCTTGGCGTCGTTGGCCTTCATGCCGCCGTACTGGGCCACCCAGCGATGCCACGTCGATTCCGCGATCTCCAGATGCCGGCACACCTCGGCCAGCTCTTGGCCCGATGCGAGCAGCTTGTTGCCCTCGGCGAGCTTGCGGATGATCTGATCCGGGGTATGCCGCCGGCGCTTGTTCGATGCCATGTCGTCGTCGATTCTTCCTGCCCAAACACTCGGGCAACAGAGTCCCACAACGACTGGACCACTACAGTGGGCTCACCTCACAGACGCCAACTTGACGACGCTTCACGTGCCCGATTAGCCGGGCATCGGAGTGCGCTGAAACTTGCCGACTATTACGGCCGTGTCCACTCGCTACGGACGGCGGCGGATGTCCGCGAAGCGGAAAACCACCCTCGCTGAACGGATCCGGTGCAAGCGGTCTGGTGCATCTCGCGGCGCAATGCGGTGAAACTTCGAGTCGCGGGCGTGGCGCCGGCAAAGACCCCTGACGTCTCGACCAAGTCACCCTTCCCTGACTACCTTGAGCTCCAGGTCCGCTCCTACCGCATGGGCATAACGCAGAAGCGTCGACAATTTCGGGTCGCCGGTTTGGTTCTCGAACTTCGAGATCACGCTGCGGTGGACGCCGATGAGGTCAGCGACGTGAGTCGCGGACATGCCCCGTGCTTCGCGAGCCTCTCTCAGTTCTCGGACCACGCGACGAAGATCGCGGGTCAGCTTGGTTGCTCGCCGTGACGCGTCCGACGACACCGGGGTGGTTGCGCTTGCCATAAGTACTCCCGTCTGCTTGTTGCATTTTAATGCAACAAGCAGGTCACTGTTAGAGCTCTTCGAAGGGTCGGACGGCATAGCCACTCATCCGAAACCAATACTTGGTGTACTCCATGGCCTTGCGTATCTGGTCGCGCTGCTTTATCGAGGCACGCAAGTCGAGTGGGTCCTTATATCCGTAACCCACAGCCACCACCTTGTTCGTGAGGTCGTCTGGTTCCGAGAAATACAGTCTGTGTTCGACTCCGCGTTTGCCCTTGACCTTCAATTCGCCGAGCCACGGAGAATCCTTCAGTCGCATTGGTAGACGCGGTAGTGGCGCTCGATAATCGTGACCGTCGTCGCGGCCAATTGTGGCACCGAGTCCACCGGGTTCCTGGGAGTCCTCGATCAAACCTACTAACTCGCCGTGGGGGAACACATCGGAAGCCTGCAGATGATCGACTGCCCCGACTGCCGCAGTGCGTACTCCCAGACGCATTCACCACGGACGATGCGAGAAACGTATGCAGTCACTTAACCCCCGATGTTGGACGCACCGTATGGGGAGGGGCCGACAAGGTCGAGCTCGGTGTGTCACGACCACGCGCTAACCTGCCGGCGTGGAAGCCGGACTGTATGAATCATTGCTCACCGAGCGGCTGAGCGCCGCCCTTACTCAGCGGCCTGACCTCCTCACTGACGTCAGTACAGTGGACGAGGCCGAGCAGGCACTGACCATCGCGCGGCACCTCGCCCCGATCATTGAGCGTCAGTTGCGGGCCGCCGGCAACGCCGAAGCACGCGCACAACTGCTAGGGAAGATCCTCAACGTATTGGGGGACGACGCGGTACTCAGCGAGAGCCTACGCCAGGACGACCCGGCCAAGATCCACCGCCTCGACGAGGTCCGATTGAAAACCCTGGGCGCTCTGCCGCTTCCGCGGCCGGCCACACCGTTGTCGGATGCCGCGTTAATGACCAATGCACGCAACGAACCGACGTTGGCCGCTGAGCTTCGCGCCGAACTCGCCAGCGCCGATCACGTCGACCTGCTGTGTGCCTTCGTCAAATGGCATGGGCTGCGGCTGCTGGAAAACGAACTTACCGAGCTACGCGAACGTGGGGTGCCGCTGCGGGTCATCACCACTACCTACCTGGGCGCCACCGACGCACGTGCCCTGGACGCGCTCGTCAGCGAGTTCGGTGCCGAGGTGCGGGTCAACTACGAGACCGACCGCACCCGGTTACACGCCAAGGCCTGGCTGCTGCGACGCAACACCGAGTTCCACACCGCTTACGTGGGGTCGTCGAACCTGTCGCACGCCGCACTGGTGGACGGGCTGGAGTGGAATGTGCGGCTCTCGGCGATTTCCACTCCGCACCTGCTGGAGAAATTTCGCGCTACCTTCGACTCATACTGGGAGAACCGCGAGTTCGAACCGTATCGGCCTGCCGATGACGGCGATAGGTTGCGGGGCGCGTTGGAGATCGCCTCCGGTAAGAAACAGCGTGACCCGATGTCCGTCACTCTTTCTGGGCTGGAGGTAACGGCCAAGCCGTATCAGGCCGAGCTGCTCGAGCAACTCGACGCTGAACGCGTTCTGCATGACCGGCACCGCAACTTGATCGTCGCCGCCACCGGCACGGGCAAAACAGTGATCGCTGCGCTGGACTATCGCCGACTGGTCCGCGAGGTCTACGGCCGCGACCTGACCCTGCTGTTCGTCGCGCATCGCAAGGAGATTCTGCAGCAAGCTCAGAGGATGTACCGCGAGGTGCTCACCGACCCGGTGTTCGGGGAGCTGCTGGTCGATGGGCAGCAACCCACCCGCTGGCGGCACGTCTTCGCCAGCATCCAATCCCTCACCGCGGACCGCCTTTCCACCGTTGAACCCGCGCATTTCGACATCGTCGTGATCGACGAATTCCACCACGCGCAAGCTGCGTCCTACCGGCGGCTGCTTGAGCACATTGCGCCGATGGAGCTAGTCGGACTTACCGCAACCCCGGAACGCGGCGATGGTGTCGACGTGCGGGAATTCTTCGGCGGACGCGTCGCCGCGGAGCTGCGACTGTGGGATGCGCTCGAACAGAACTTGCTGTGCCCCTTCCACTATTTCGGTATTCACGACGGCACCGACCTGGAGACGCTGCAGTGGAAGCGCGGTGGCTACGACCTAGCCGAATTGAGTGGCGTCTACACCGGCAACGATGCCCGCACCCGCATCGTGCTCAAGGAACTGCGCGACAAGGTGGCAGACGTCGGAGCGATGCGAGCGCTGGGATTTTGCGTGGGCGTGGAGCATGCCCGGTACATGGCCGAACAATTTGTTGCCGCGGGGATCCCGGCTCGAGCTGTGTCGGGGGAGACGCCGACGTTCGACCGGCACACCGCGCTGACCGCGCTGCGCAACCGGGAAATCAACGTGCTCTTCGCGGTCGACCTGTTCAACGAGGGCCTCGACATCCCTGAGGTGGACACGGTTCTGTTCCTGCGACCCACCGAGAGCGCGACGGTGTTCTTGCAGCAGTTAGGCCGCGGGCTGCGCCTCACCCACGGGAAAACGGTGCTGACGGCGCTGGACTTCGTAGGGCATCAGCGCCGCGAGTTTCGGTTCGACCAACGGTTCCGAGCGATGACTGGGCTCGGCCGCAAACAGCTGGAAAGGCAAGTCAAGGAAGGGTTTCCGTTCCTACCGTCGGGCAGCCAAATTGTGCTCGACAAGGTAGCAAAGGAGCTGGTGCTCGAGAACGTTCGTCAGCAGGTATCGCCGAAGAAGTCGGCGCTGGTGTCAGAAATTCGGGAGCATCCCAACGATCGTCTTGCCTTGTGGTGTCTCGGGACATCGCTGACACTTATGTCTCGGGACATCGCTGACACTCATGATGCCGGTTTGGGCTCGCGGGTGCGATAGGTGCGGGTGGTCTTGTCGATGGACTGGTAGTTGCGTGTGGGATCGGCAGTGAGAGTGCGCACGAGTCGGTTGCCGCTGAAGATGGTGATGTGCTCGCCGTCGCGGATGACATCGCAGTCGTGGCCGGCCCAGCGCAGCCCGACGTTGACCTTGTAGGGCGCGACGAACACCTGTCCCGACTTCTCTCCGACGGTGCGGCGGCTGACGAACACCGGTGCGGGCAGTGGACGCTCGGCGGGGCGGGCCATGACGGTGGCGCTGAATGCCTCGGCCGGGGTGGCGCCACGTAGCGCGCGGTGCGGGCCGTTGGTGGTTGTAATAGGTGCGGAACTGCTCGAGCAGGGCGTTGAGTTCCTCGACAGTAGCCGCCGGATCGCGGGCAGACAGCCACTTCTTCAGCGTCTGCCAGAACCGCTCGATCTTGCCGCAGGTCTGCGGGTGAAACGGCGTCGAGTTGATGGTCCGCACCCCGAGAGCGCGCAGATTGACCTCGAAAGCTGATTCATGCGCGTGGAAGCGGCCAGTGTAGACGATTCCGTTGTCCGACAACGACATCGATGGTATCCCGCACTCGTCGATGCCTGCCAGCATCACCTCCCAGACAAGCTCGGCGTCCGCGTCACCGGCACCCGCGCGCAAACCCACCACATACCGGGAGTGGTCGTCGAGACTGCCCGCGATGCCCACCGCGCTGCCGTCGGCCAGCGTCCATCCGGTCCAATCGGACTGCCAACACTCGTTGGGCCGATCGAAGCAAAACCGTTTGGTCGCCGACTTCGGCCGCTTCTGTGGCTGCGGGACGATCGCCCCGCGACGGGTCAAGATCTGCCACACCGTCGACACTGACGGCACCGCGATACCCTCGCGCTGCAACGACCACACGATCGACTGTGCACCGTGATCGCGGCCATCCTCGATCAACTGCTTACGCCGCAACACGATCAGGTCTTCCACCTCGACCGGGGTCTGCCCCGGCGAAGTCAGCGGACGCCGCGACCGATCCTGCAGACCCTCGATCCCACCGTCACGGAAACGCTTGCGGAACTTGTAATACGTCTGTCGACTGATCGCGCTGTCCCGGCAGAACTGCGCCACGTTGTCGACCTGGCCGGCCAACGCCGAAGCCATCCGAATGTCCATCGCCGTCACCTTCTGAGCCATGAGCCATCCTGGCCCAGGCCCTACTCAAGTGTCAGCGATGTCCCGAGACATACAACTGTCAGCGATGTCCCCGAACAGAACAACGATCGTCTTGCCTCCTATCTGGAGGAATTTGGCCGCGTGTTGGAAGACATTCTGCGCAGCGACCGGTCCTGGACCACGCTGTGCCGCGAGGCCGGCAAGCTCAGTTCCGAGCGTGGGCCGCGGGAGACCGAGCTGGTGAAGCGGATCAAGGCTCTCGCGCACGTGGATGACCGGCTACGGTCGGATGCCTATCGGGCGTTGTTGGCCGGCGGCGGTGTGAATGCGAGCGTCGCGGAGCAGCGGCTGGCGGCGATGTTGCACTATTCGTTGTTTCCCAACGGCGGTGGATTCGACAGTGCCGCAGCAGCGCTCGATGTTCTGAAGGGCGAGGCGGTCGGGGAGGAGATGCGGCAGGTCATCGATATTTCTTTCGATGCGGCGGACCGCAACACGTACGCCTTGGGTGGCTCCGTTCCGGAGCTCGCCGATGTGCCGATGGCGCTCCATGCCACCTACTCGCGTGAGGAGATCCTTGCCGCGCTTGGGTGGGTGTCAGACAAGCGGACGCCGGCCACGATGAGGGAAGGGGTGGCTTGGTGCGAGGCCGCCAATGCAGACGCCTTCCTGATCACGCTCAAGAAGTCCGACACGGACTACTCGCCAACGACCATGTACCGCGACTTTGCACTGAGTCCGGAGCTATTCCACTGGGAGTCGCAGTCGACCACGTCGTCGGCGTCACCGACCGGGCAGCGGTACATCCACCATCGCGAGCGTGGGTCACACATCCTGTTGTTCGTCCGGGAGGCCAAGACGAACTCGCTTGGTGCCGCGCCGTACATCTTCCTGGGTGCCGCCGACTACGTCTCCCATGAGGGTGATCGGCCGATGGCGATCACCTGGCGGCTGCACAAGCAGATGCCGACAGAGGTGTACTTGGGAGCTCGGGCTGCGGTGGCGTGAGGGTTCACTCGCCGGCAGACGAATCGAGGCTCGCGCGAACGTCTTTCATCCTGCGGTAGAGACGGAGCGAATTCTCGGGTGCTGGTATGAAACCGTGCCGCTGGTAGAAGGCAGCCGCATCTTCGTCGACAGCATCCACCACGATGAGACGTGCGGCAGCTACTTCACCGGCAGCGACCGCCTTCCGCAACGCCTCGGCCAGAAGTAACGCGCCAATGCCTCGTCCCTGCTGCGACTGGTCGACGGCCAGCCGAGCCAGCAGCACCATGCCGACCGGATACCCCGGCATGCCGCGAACGAGCTTCGAGGGCGGCTCGGCTCGGTACACAGATCCCATCGTCAGGCTGAAGTAGCCGACGATACGGCCACTTCGTGTGGCAACGAACGTCCGCGCGGAGTCCATGTCCTGCGATGCGAGCGCATGGCGGCGAAGCCACGTGGCGAGTGCCGCGTTTCCCGAGTCGAAGTTCCTGAGGTCATGATGCGCGCTCAGCCGTTCGAGCACGAGGCGCGGGGCAGGGCTCACGCCTCCCGAAGCTTCGGGTTGTTCTTGAACAGGTCAACCAGCTGCGGTACCCGCTTAGCGGGCTTATCGAGTTCGGTGATGAATCGGTCGAACGCCTGGTTCGAGAGAACCAAATCCTGATGCTGCTTCACCACGCGCTTCGCCCGCGATGTGACGGTCTCGAGCACAAATGCGGTCACCGTAGTGTCCTCTAGGTCCGCCGCCTGACGGATGAGCTCGTCTTGCTCGGGGGTCACCCGAACCTCCAGCCGATGGCGCCGGGGCCTGATTGCACGATCGCTCATCAGCTAAGTGTAGCTTCGTCCGGACATTGTCCGGACGAAGCTACTTGTAGGGCTCGCCCTGCTGGGATGCCTTCGGCGGAAGTTGGCTAGGGCGTGTCTGACAAAGGTTTTGGGTGCTGTGCCTGAAGCTTGAGGGATGTCGCGATTCGAGTTGTTGTCCGATGCCCAGTGGGCGTTGATCGAGGATCTGTTGCCAGTGCGGACGGGCAAGCGGGGCAGGCCTTTCCAGAATGCCCGCTCGATGGTGGAGGGGATCATCTATCGGTATCGGTGTGGAATCGCCTGGCGTGATGTTCCCGAGGCGTTTGGGCCGTGGCAGTCGATCTGGACCTGGCATCGACGGATGAGTGCCGATGGCACCTGGGACAGCGTGTTGGCGCGGTTGCTAGCCGCCGCCGAGGAGGCCGGGATCATCGATTGGGCGGTGGCCGTGGATTCCACGATTGCGCGCGCCCATCAGCACGCCACGAACGTCACCCGCCACACAGGGGGCTGGGTCGAATTACACGAATCCGGGCGTCGAGCCGCCTGACCACGGTATCGGTCGCTCACGCGGCGGGCTGACCAGCAAGATCCATCACCTCGTCGACGGCCGAGGACGACCCATGGTGGTGCTTGTGGGCCCTGGCCAAGCCCACGACGGGCCGGTGTTCGAGCATTTGCTCGCGCACTTGAAAGTGGACCGCCGCCGCGGTGGCCGAGCGCGTACTCGTCTGATCGCGTCCGCGGGGATCGGGCCTATTCCAGCCGCGTGACCCGCACTCGACTCCGCCGGCGCGGGATCGGCGCAGTGATTCCCGAACCGTCCGATCAGATCGCCCACCGCAAGCGGCGAGGATCGCGCGGCGGACGACCACCGGCTTTCGACGCCGAGGATTACAAGGGCCGCAACGTCGTTGAACGCAACTTCAACGTCGTTAAGCAATGGCGCGGATTGGCCACCCGCTACGACAAACTCGCCATCGTCTACCGCGGCGCAGCAGTCCTACGCGCCATCACCCTCTGGCTACCCCATTTATCAGACACGCCCTAGTTCGGTACAGCCTGTCGGCAACGTGTTCTATGGTGCATTTCGCCTCGACCCCTGGGCTTCACATAGGCCAAGGCGCGCACCTCAGGGCCGTAGCTGTCGGCAACTTGTTCTAGAGTGCTCGGAAGTTCGCAGTGAATCGCCCTGGTTCTCCCGGAGGCTCTGGCTATTGGATTTCGACCAGGTGTTGGTCGCTCCGTTGGGCATCGTAGAACGCGGCTTCGAACTCGACCGGCGGTAGGTCATCGAGGTAGCCGTGCAGGCGGTTGGTGTTGTGCCAGTGCACCCAGCCCAGGGTGGCCAGTTCGACGTCCTCGACTGTCTTCCATGGACCGCTGCGGGCGGGTCCGTAGATCAGCTCGGCCTTGTAGTAGCCGTTGACGGTCTCTGCGAGGGCGTTGTCGTAGCTTTGACCGGCTAATCGGGTCCGATGAATCGCCGCTGCCGGGTGGAATGGTTCATCGTCGGTGTGGTGATTTGGTGATCTTGCGGAGTTGTTCTTCGTGGCGTTTGACGACGTCGGCGAGGGCTTCGACAGCGGTGCGAAGGTGAGCGAGTTCGGTGGCCAGGCCGCTCAAGGTCCGGGCGTCTGTTTGTCGGGTCCGGTGTTCGTCGACGATGGCGCGTAGTTGTGGATCGCGGTAGAGCGTTGCGCGGCCGATCTGTGCCTGTTCGGCGATGGCGGTGAAGGTGATCGAATGCCCCTTGGTGACGAACTCGGCACAGACCCGTTCGACCCTGGCCAGGGTGCCTTCGTTCATGCGGTGTCCGTTTGGGCGATGAGTGCATCGAGTCGGGAGACGAGTTTGCGATGCCGGTCTGCTTCGTCGATCCAGCCGCGTCGTTCTGCGTCTGCGGCCAAATCCTGTGCGTCGATGCGTTGGGCTGCAAGGACTCCCAGATCGGTGGAGTCAGTGTGATAACTTGGGCAGTGCTCGCAGATGTTGGCATACGGGCATGAACCTTGCGCGGGTGCGCGCAGGCAGTAGCCACCGGCGAGCCGTGATTTGATCGCCGGCGCGTCCTTCCATCGGGTGCCGGTGACATCGGTGATCGGCAGCTGGGGCCCGGTGGTGGGCAACGGTCCGATGTGGCTTTTCGCCAGGTCCAGGGCGCGTTCGTATTCGGTGCGCACGGTGCGGTCGAAGAGGTGGGCGTAGCGCAGGCTCATCTGGGTGTCCGAGCAGGGCCATCAACGCCTGTAGGGACACTCCGGCGTTGATCAGGGCGGTGGCATAAGTGTGCCGGAGTTGGTGCGGTGTGATGTGCCCTAGCCCGGCGGTCTGCGCTGCCCGGTTCAACTCCTGGCGTACCGCGTTCTGGGTCGTTTTCCGTGATAGGTGAACAGGAAATCGGCCGGCGCGCCGGTGCGGGGATGGACCATGGGGCGGCCAGGTGAGCGGGTCGCGGTGATGCGGTCGACGAGGGTGAGGACTTCCTCATCGAGAGGCACCATGCGTTCGGAGTTGAGCTTGCCCAGTGGGACCTTAAGCCAGGATCCTTGCCCGGGAATCTCATGAACGCAGTCCAGTTCGAGGTCGAGGAGTTCGCCGATGCGCAGCCCGCATGCCCGCTGCACCAACAGCGCATCGGCGGCGAGTCGATAGGGCGACTCTGCTAGTGCTGCAGTGAGTTTGCGGTCCGCGTCTACGGGCAGGTATCGGGGCAGCAAGCGTTGCGGGCGAGGGAGATCGGTGCGAAAGATCAGTCGCCGCGGTGGTGCGTCGTCCCATCCCCATTCGGTGATCTCGGCGAGGAAATTCCCGACTGCATGAATGCGTCGGATCCGGTCGGCGACGGTGATCGGCTCACCTGTGACGCTGTTGACCGCAGTGGCCAGCGAAGTGATGAACGGTTCGATGTGGCGACGTCGGTCCAGGTGCGACAAGGACGTCAGGGTGGGATCCGCGGCAGCGAGGTATCTGCCGAAATGCGCCAGTCGTGTGGCCAGGCTGCTGACCGTCTTGGGCACGCAGGTGGCGTGTTTACGTTTCAGATAGGCCACGAACGCGGGGCGCAGCGCTGCAGGAACATCGGCCATGCGCTCCTCGAGGGACACAGCGGCGGCGACAGCTGGTGGTGTCTGTTTGTCGAGTACGCCCAGGTGAAACAGAATCTGGCGGGCACTGTGAGTGGTGCTGCGATAGTGCCGCGCCGTTCGCCCGGTCCGCGCCTGACGCACATCGCAGGCATGCAACAGCTCCTGCAGATCATTCTCACGCAGATCGGTCAAGGGCCGGCCGGTCTGAATCAACAGTCGGGCGATGATTTGTGACCCGATCGCCGAGGCGACCCGCTGGGTGAATCCCAATTCCATTGCAGCGGAGAGGACTGATCGAGATCAGGTTGCAGACAACTGTCGGTCAGTTCGTGCCACAGGCTCGACAGTTTGCGGTATACGAGATAGTCGTAGCCCGATTGCAGTCGTCTGCTGACCATCAAGAAAGTGATGAACGGCCGGGTCGAGCAGTTCGCCGCCAACTGCTCATCGAGTGGGACATCGACCCACGCCTGGACCTGTGGCCAGCGTCGCAGGAACGACCGGGCGGCCTGGGAGTAGGCGGTATTGCCGCGGTCCCGTCGCTTCAGATGCACCAGGTAGGCGGCATAGATCGCCGCCGGCGTCTCAGGTGCGGGCGCGTAATCGTGTGCGGGCAGCATCGAATTCCGCCTTCACATGTGGGGGTGCCAAATGGATGTAGCGGGCCGTGGTGTCCACGTGGGCATGCCCGAGCAGCGCCTGCATCACCGCAAGGTCCACACCGGCTTCGGCCATCGCGGTGCCGAACGTGTGACGCAATGCGTGCGCGTGACCGACGAGCACACCTGATTTGCGCCGGTGGTAACGGAAGATGGTACGAAGCCCGGCCGCGGTCAACGGCTGGCCCCGGTGCGGGCCTTTGGCGACCAGGAACAGCCGGGTGCTCGTCGATTCGGGTCTTTCGGTGAGCAGATAGGTTTGGATCAGACCCGCGACCTCGATATCGAGGGGCACCCGGCGCTCCTTGGCGCCCTTGCCCATCACCCGAACCCAACGAGCACCCATATCGACGTCGGTGACATCGAGAGTAAGCAATTCCCCGGATCTCAACCCGGACAACAACATCAGACCAGCCAGGGACCGGTCGCGCCACGTCCGCAGGCTCGACGACAGATCCGCAGTCTCGCGGCGATCCAGCGACCTCGGCAGCCGTCGCGGCTCGCGTAAACGTAGCGCTGATCGCCGTTTCGGCCGAACCAAGTGTCCGAGGAGTCCGTTGCGTTCTTCGGCGCTGCCCCGCCGCGCTTCGCGGCCGCTGGGGATCGGGTTACCAAGGTCGGGTTCGCGCAGCGTACGGAAGGTGAACAGCCCCGTCAGCGCGGCCAGGCGGTGATTGATGGTGGTCGAGGAATAGCGGTCGAGCCGCTTGCCGGTCATCGACACCACATTGGCCGGCCGTCCCGCGATCGGTGTCTGGCGCCAATACCGCATGAAGTCGAGCACGGTCTCAGTGGTCACAAACCCAACTCGAGGTCCACGCTGCCCAGCCAACGGCAGAACGCAAGCAAGTCATAGCCATAGGCACGCAAGGTCCGGGGTGAATAGTTCCGGTCGGCGAGATAGCCGAGATACTCGTTGACCAACGCGTACTTTCCGGCACCCGACCCGGATAACACCCAGGCGACTTCGGGTTTCCAGATGCAGCTCATGCTGATCCGTCATGAGACAAGTGCAACCCCGCCGCCCACAACGGTCAAGCAATTCCCTTGTCGGCGTGTCATTTACGTGGCTCAACGGCTACTGATTGCCGGTCAACAGGCTGTCGCCAACCGATCCGATGGAGGGCACCGCGCCGATCTCGGCGAGTCGTTCGTCGTATCGGATCGAGGTGAACTGAGATCCGACATCCGAGTGACATGTTCAAGCCGGGCAACAGAATTCCGCGGGACCAGCGCGCCATCTCAATCGCGTCGAGGACCATGGTGGTGCGCATGTGCGCGGCGACGCGCCAGCCCCACGATCATCCTGCTGTACGCGTCGATGAGGAAGCACGCGTAGGCCACTCCGGCCCAGGTCGGTACGAATGTCAGGTCGGTCACCCAGAGCTGGTTGGGCGCCGACGCGGTGAAGTCACGCCCGACCAGATCGGGATGCCGATCAGCGGCCGGATCGGATCGGGTGGTCTTGACCCGTTTACCGCGGCGCGCACCTTCGATGCCGGCCGTGCGCATCAGGCGGGCCACCTGGTCACGGCCCACGTCGTGGCCGGCCCGACGTGCCGCTTTCCACAGCTTGCGGACCCCAGAGCGCCACCAACACCGGGCCCAGGACCGCATCGCGTGGGGCCCGCCGCGACGGTGGCCGGCTCATGGCGTCGTAGTAGGTGCTCGGGGCCATCGACACCCCTGCAGATCGCAGGACGGTGCAGATGGGCCCGACCCCGAATTCATCGCGATTGGCGTCGATGAAGGCGACTATTTGCGGTGTTGGCGGTCGAGCTCCGCCCCGAAGAAAATCGCTGCTCGTTTCAGAATCTCGTTGGCGCGCCTGAGTTCTCGGTTCTCTTGCTCGAGATCCTTGATGTGCTGAGACTCCGCGGTCGACACCCCCGGCGCGTGCCCGTCGTCGACGTCGGCCTGGCGCACCCAGGACCGCACCGACTCCACCCCGTAGCCGAGCTGCCGGGCTACCCGCGACACCGTGCCTTGCTCGGTACCCAACTCGGCGCGCAGGGTCCGCACCATCCGCACCGCGGCGGCCTTCTCCTCCGGGCTATAGCGGCGCGTGGTCGGCTTCCCCGGCGACTGCTCCTTCGGCATACCTGCATCCTCGTTTTCAAGGTCAGGAGCCTCCGGGATTTCCAGGGCGATTCAAGAGTGATAACGCGTCAAGGAGGTGTTTTATCTACGGTGGGATGTCGCGAAGCCGAGGTCGCAACGCCAGCGCCGTTTCGACTCATGTCGAGCATCCGACCAGTTCGTGCCGCAGGTTGAGCACGCTTGTGTGCACGTCACGACGCTGCCATCGCAGCAGGGAGACAGAGGAATCTTCCGTATCGCCGACGAAGGTGACCCCTGCACCGGCCGCCACAGTGCGGCGCAGCGGGATCTCGTTCGCATGATTGATGAAGCGCCGAACCCGTCGCGACGGCGTGACCTCACCAGGTCGGCCGACTGCATCCATTGCAGCCGCCGCGACTATCGGCTGATATTGTTCGGCCAAGGTCGTCGGGGAGTCGAAGAGTTCCGCGGACAGCGGGTAGCCGCTGATTGCGATCACTATCCCGATCTGTCCGGGGAACGGCCGCAGTCCATCCGTCAGACGGCTGATGTCGCCGGCCGCCCGATTGGCGTGCTCACTGAATGATGACGTGGCATTGGCTCCATAGCGAGACTCATACTCGGATACTCGTTTCCAGACTTCGTTCTGCCGATTGTCACCGGCGCGCAGGCCGGCTTGCAGTCGCGTGGAAGCACGTCGGCGCAAGCCCGCGTGGCGTCGTTGACCGCCCCAGCGGCCGGCCTCTACACATACGACATCGACCGCGACTTCGTCGTTCGGCGCGACGACTACCGACCGGGCGACCATCCGATTCTGCCAGCCGCCGTCGAGCACTTGGCCCTCTAATAGCAGCAGCGGACGGCTCCCGGTGTTCGCAACCATCAGCGTCGAGACATCGGGAGTGGCCTTTTCGCTGACGTATGCATCCGCGATTGCGGTGCTGTAGTCGCGCTCGATACCAATCTCCCCCCATACAGGAAATACCGTCAGCGCAACGCGGCTCACACCGTCACCTACGTGAACTCTCTGCATGCTGCCCCCAATTCAACTGCCCGGCGCCGACATGGATGTGTTCGTCAGTGGCGCGGTAATGTACCCCTAGGCGATTATGCGCAAAAATGCGCTAATTGTCAAGTGGAGAAGGCTGCTCCGTCATGAGCGACCAAACGTCCCGAGACGCCAGCGGAAAATCCCTTACGGATCACCCGTGGCCGTCGGTGCCCGTCGATACGGCCGTCCTCACGGTTGACCCCCGTCTCGGGCTTGCCGTGCTCGAAGTACGCCGGCCGCAGGGTGCGGACTGGGCGCTGCCCGGCACCTTCCTCCACGAGGGGGAGACGCTCACCGACGCCGTCGACCGGCCTCTTCGCGACAAGGCCAACGTGCGCGGCCTACACCCGCGACAGCTCCACGTCTTCGACAACCCGACGCGCGATGACCGCGGTTGGGTGTTATCCGTCGCCCACCTGCAAGTGGTTCGGCCGGAGCAGTTGGCCGATCGCTTCGCCGAGACAACACGACTCGTATCCACCGACGCGCCCGGACGGCTGCCCTTCGATCACGCAGACATCATCAAGCTTGCGGTTGACGATGTTCGGTCGCGCTATCGAGACAAGCCCGATCCGGACGGCCTTCTCGGCGACGAGTTCACGCTCCGCGAGTTGCGCATCGCACACGAGGTGATCGCTGCAGAGCCACTACAACGCGACACCTTCCGACGCGCCATGGAAAGCCAGCTCGTTGCAACCGGTGCCACCAGCATCAGCGGGCGCGGTAGACCTGCGGAGCTGTTCCGTCGCGCTGAGTGATCAATCGCCACGGATCACTCTCAGCCGCTTGAAGATCCGATCGAGAAATGGAGTCGCTCTCCATCTCGAGCAGCACTCGGTCCACCTCGACTGTGCCGCCCGCGTCGCCAAGCAGCTCCGGAGTCTCGCCCCACCCGCTCGACAAAGTCGTCGATGAACATTCGATACCTCCGCAGCGGAATCTCCGTGTACATCGTCAGGTCGTGCACCGCGAGCCATGGCCGCCGACAGCCCCTTCCGGTTCATCGTGCTCGACGACCCCATCCAGGCGATGGATCCCGCGAAGATCGACGGGTTCGTCCAGGTTCTCTCCGAAGTCGTCCAAACGCATCAGGTCATCGTGTTCTCCCACGACGACCGGTTGGCGTCGGTGATCCGCGACACCGGAGTCGACGCCCGGCTCGTCGAGGTCGTTCGCGGAACCGACTCCAAGGTGTCCATCCACGACAACGTCAACCCCGCCCTGCGGGCCGTCGACGACGTCTTCGCCCTCGTCAAGGACGAGCGCCTTCCCGACGACATCAGGGCGCGAGTCCTGCCCGGCCTGTTCCGCATCGCAGTGGATCCGCTGCCCGACAGGCGTTCTACACCAAGCAATGCCTGGCGGGGCGCGCCCGGACAGAGTCCGAACAGGCGTGGGCGTCGGCGAAGAAGACCTCCTCGCGGTTGGCGCTGGCGGTACACGGCCATCCGGGTGCAGACCTCACCGGCTGGCTCGACGCGAAGAAGGAACGCCGTCCCACACTAAAGCTGTTCAACGCCGGCACACCGAAGCGACTGGCATCGGCATGCCGGCCAGCACCGTCTCGACGGTACGCTCGAGTTCGCGCGCCTCACTCCGAAGTTGACGTGGGTTCGACACGGTAGGCGCTTCGCTAATGCCGATCGGCCGGCGACTTTCGCGGCGCCCTCTCGATCGCAGCACAGCCTATGCCGACTGGATGTCCCATTGTGGGATCGTGGGCATGCACTCATCGTATGACGACGGCCGTGGAAACAGACGATCGAAGCCGGGTGGTGCTACCCGGTTGTCCACCTGCGCATGGCAAGGCCTCGACGCAAATTACCCAGCGGCGTAGAGAGTGATGTCGGAGATTTCCATCCGGCTCTTGCCGTCGGTGGTGCCCAAGGTGCTGATCCACACCAGCACATTGGACGTCTTGGTCTCGTCATTCACCCGTATGCGGTTGTGTCCAGGCTGCAGCGATGTGGGAGGCGTCAGTTCGGTGGTGTCGGACAATGTGGCTGGTGTGGCGGTCGGCGACGCACGGATCTGCACCTGGGTTCCCGTGCTGGACACGTCGATCGCGACCGCGCTGAGCGCCGTCGGTTCGGCCAGCTGCAGCATCAGCCCCATGCCTTCAATGAAATTCGGGAAGGGGACCGCGTCGGTATAGGTGACCGTCGACCACGCTGTGGACGGATCGTCGTCGATCGCCAACTCGGCCGATTGTGGATTGTCGGGGGAGCCGCCGGGTGAAAACACCGTTGCGCGAATCGGTTCCACCACGGGGCCGGTGCGATCCCCCAACCCGAACCCGCCGGTGAGGTAGACGATCGCCCCGATCAAGGCGATGACACAGACGCCGGTTACGATCGCCACCACCCGGGCCTTGCCGCTTTTCCGGCCCTTGTCACTTCGCACCTTGGCGGGGCGCCGCGTCCGTCGTCGCTTCGGAGGAGGCTTGGCGGAAAAGTTGCCGATGGTGTCGGCGTCAAGGGCATTGCCATCCCAGACGCCGCTGACCTCGACCTCGTCGCCGTCTGTGAGTTGCCCGGCGGCCGCCTGCGTCGGCATTTCGACCCGTACGGGAGGAAGCTGGTTGCCTACTGAGTCGTACGGCTGCACCCAGAACGACAGGATCGCGACGGGATGTTGGCCCCCGACCGAGTGTTGACTCACCCCTCGCGCCGTGCCGTGAACCACCATGCGCTCGAGACGCTCGGTGCCCGGACGTTCGCCTGAGGCGGCCTCGCGGCGCGGACTTGGCGGCTGCGCAAGAGCCCGGGCGAAGTCGATGCACCGCGGGTACCGGTCGACCGGGTCCTTCGCCAGCGCCGTTGCCAGCACCGCGTCAAGATGCGCGAGATCTGGGCGGCGCTCAGACAACCGCGGCGGCGGCGAACTCAGGTGATGGCTGATGACGACGGCGCGGTTCTCGTCGTCAAAGGGTGGCGCTCCGGTCAGCAGGTGAAAGGTCGTGGCCGCCAACGCATATTGATCGGCCCGACCGTCAAGCGCCTTGCCCAAGAGCTGCTCAGGCGCCGCGTAATTGATGGTTCCCATCGCGACGTTGGCTTCGGTCAGGTTGCTGGCGTCATCGATTCTGCGGGCGATCCCGAAGTCGGTTAACAGCACCCGGCGCCGGTGACTGTCGGACATTGTCACAAGGATGTTCTCCGGCTTGACGTCGCGATGCAGCATGCGGCGCTCATGGGCGAAATCGAGCGCGTCGGCAACCGCCGTCACGATGTCGGCGACGTCGTCTTGCGGCATCCCGGCCGGGTAGCGATCCCGCAGCAACTGTCCGGCATCCGTGCCGTCCACGTAGTCCATGGAGATCCACAGCCGGCCGTTGAACTCGCCGCGATCGTGAACGCCCACGACATGCGGGTGCCAAAGCGTGGCTGCCAGGTCGGCCTCACGGTTGAACCTCGCGCGAAACTCCTCGTCGACCGTCGCGGAGGCGGTCAAGATCTTCAACGCATCGAGGCGAGGCAGCCGAGGATGCTGGGCGAGGTAGACCTCGCCCATGCCTCCAGAGCCGAGCAACCGTTGGATAACGTAGCCGGCGAAAACCTCACCGTCGTTCAACGGCATACCCGAAGCCTACAAACCGGCCGGGCCAGCCCGCGAACTCGTGCGCTCAGGCCAGGTGCCGCTTCCACCGTCGCGCACTGGACCTGCAGGTAGGGATCCATCGAGGTGGTCGATGGCCATCGACTCCGGCACGAGCAGCTGGCAGGATGACGACCAACGTTCGCCGCTCAACGGAGGTCCCGATGTGACCAATCAATCTGCCGCCGTTGACTTTCACTTCGACGTCATGTGCCCGTTCGCGTATCAGACGTCGCGATGGATCCGCGAGGTGCGCGATCTGACCGGCCTCGAGGTGAACTGGCGCTTCTTCAGCCTCGAGGAGATCAACCGCCAAGACGGCAAGAAGCACCCGTGGGAGCGGGAGTGGTCCTACGGGTGGTCGATGATGCGTATCGGCGCGCTCTTGCGCCGCCAGTCGATGGCCGACGTCGACGCGTGGTACGAACGCGCGGCACGCGCTCTACACGTCGAGGGTTTCAAGCCGCACGAAAAGAACGTCGCCCGAGCCCTTTTGGAAGAACTCGGCTTCGATCCCGGCCTCGTCGACCAAGCCATCGCCGACCCGACCACCAGCGACGAGGTGATGGCCGACCACCAGCGTGTCGTCGACGCGGGCGGCTACGGTGTGCCAACTTTGTTCTTCCCCGTCGGTCAGTGCTTGTTCGGGCCGGTCCTAATCGATCCACCGGTGGGCGAGGCGGCGGTGCGGTTGTGGGAGGCCGTCGTCGCGTGGACGGAGTTCCCGCATCTCTACGAGTTGCAGCGGCCCAAGACGGCCGCCGATCAGGAGGCGATCACCGAGACCTTCCGCCCGTACCTGGAGGCCAGGGACTGGGTGTCGATCAACCGGGGCAAGGTCGTTACCTTCGAGCCGCCGCGTTGAGGCGTCGCATCAGCGATTCGCCCCGGAGTCCAAACCAGTAGTCGAGCGATGCGTCAGGCCAGGATCGGTGCGAGTTCGGTGCGGGGGATCGAGACCGTCTGGGCTCCGGCGGCCGAGATGGTCCACTGGCCCTGGCTGATGAAGAAGAGCACCGCGTCATCGGTGAGGGCGAAGTCCTTGTACATCTCCGCGCCCACGGGATTGTCGCCGATGGGTGCGCCCGGTAACTGCTTCGTCAACTCGGCCGCGACGAGGGGATCGAGCACGGCGACCGCGTCGGCCCCCGGTTTGAACAACGTGTCGAACGTGATCGGCGCCTTCTTGCCGAGATCGAAAGTCAGGGCACGGTAGTTCGTAACCGGATGTGCGCCACCGAAGTTGCTATATAACTCGAAAACCAGGCTTTCGGTACCTGAGGTCGGAGTTCCCGACCGGAATGTCTGCGACTTGATATCGAGCGCCTTTGGCACCTCGCGGACCGGTGGCTCCTCGACCAGCGCGATGAACCCGTCGCGCTCGTTGGTCAGGGCGTCAGCCACCGCGCGTTGATCGGGGTAATCGATCGGGAAGCTCATGTCGATCGTGTAGTTGGGCGTCTCCGTGTGGACCGTGCAGAGGTTGGCGTCGCCGACCGTCCCTTCGAGTTCGGTACACGCGGAGAATGCGGCGGCCGTGGTGGTCGGAGTTGACGTCGATGTTGTCGGCGGCGTCGTGATGGCCTCCGACGATTCCGCCGACTCGGTGGAGCTGTCACACGCCGCCGCGGTGAGGATCACCGCGACCGCAACCACGAGATGGCGTTTCTGCATGTGCTGCTCCTGCCGTCGTGAACGAGAAGATAGGCGGCGAACATACGTGACCGCAGCATTTGGGTCGGCGTATCCCACCGCACGTGCGATGATCCCCGAGAACAGAGGAGCTGGACATGGGGTTCGAGAGAATCGACGACCTGCTGAGCGGCGTGACCGCCGACGGGTCGCTGCACGGCGTCGCCGCCACAGTGGTCGGCCGCGACGGCGTCCTCTACCAGGGTGCAGCAGGAGATGCCAAGCGAGACAGCATGTTCCGCAATGCATCGATGACGAAGGCGCTCGCGAGCACCGCGGCGCTGCAGCTCGTCGAGCAGGGGCGCGTTGAGCTCGACGCGTCGGTCGCGTCGATCGTGCCCGAGTTCGGCGAGCTCCAGGTCCTAGAGAGCTTCGATGGCGGCGAGCCGGTCCTGCGCCCGCCCAAGACACAGCCGACCGTCCGGCACCTGATGACCCACACGGCCGGCTGCGGCTACCACTTCCTCAACGAGAAGCTCTTCACCTACTGCAACGAGCAAGGCTTTCCCACCCCGCTCGAGGGAAAGAAACAGGGCATCAGCGCGCCGCTGGTCAACGACCCCGGCACGGTCTGGGAGTACGGCGTCAGCACCGACTGGCTCGGCATGGTCGTCGAGGCAGTGAGCGGCCAGACGCTTGCCGACTACCTTGCCGAGCACGTCTACGGCCCACTCGGAATGACGGACTCGACGTTCGCGCCGAGCGACGAGCAGCGCGCTCGCTTGCTACCCATCCGCTTCCGAGCGCCGGACGGCGGCCTCGTGACGACTGAACTCGACCTGCCGGCCGAGTCGGAGTGGGACGCCGCCGGCCACGGGTCCTACGGGACGATCGCCGACTACGGGCGCTTCGTACGCGCCTGGCTCAACGGCGGCGAGCTCGACGGCGCGCGCATCCTCAACGAGGAGACGATGGAACTCGCACTGCGCGACCACCTCGACGGAGCACCGCTACCGAAGACGATGGAACCGACTGTCCCCGAGCTGTCTAACCCGGTCGAGTCCCTCGACGTGCCGCAAGGATGGGGCCTCGGGTTCCATCTGTACCTGACCGACCTGCCCGGCATGCGCAACGCCGGCTCGGCCGACTGGTCGGGGCTGTTCAACAGCTTCTTCTGGATCGACCGCAAGGCGGGGATCGGCGCCGTGATCGCGACGCAGCTGCTGCCGTTCTTCGACGACAAGATGGTCAAGACGATCCTCGGCTTCGAAGCTGCGGTGTACGCCGAGTTGGGCACGTCGGTCTCCTGAGCAAGCGCGCCAGAGTGCTCGAGCGCTGCGACGCGCCGCGGTTCAGACACCGAAAATCGGCAGGATCTCTTCAAGCCCTCGAAAGTCGTCGACGTTGCGCGTGTAGAGCGGGAGGTTGGCGGCGAGGGCAGTGGCGGCGATCAACAGGTCGACGGCTCGGGGGCCACGTGCCTTGCGGCCCGTCGCGGCGACCGCGGCATATACGCGCCCATAGGCCCTCGCCGATTCGCCATCGAACGGCAGGGGATCAAAGTTGGCTTCGGCTCGTTGTAGGCGATCTTGGCGCCGTGCTCGCTCGCCGGCATCGACCGTCGCGTGCGGGCCGGCGGCGAGCTCTGCCATGGTCACTGCGCTGATGGCGAGTTCGACGGGGAGTCGCTCGGCGTCGATTTGATCCAGATCGATGACGACCGAGGTGTCGATGAGGCCGTGCAGTGGCCGCCGGGCCTCAGCCACGAGGGGCGATGTCCTGGCCGGCGACTCGGTCGAGATCTGCTCGGAATTGGTCGAAGTCCACCCGCGGAGCACCCCTGAACGCGGCGACGGCCGCCTCGGCGCTGACAAAGCGATGCCGGCGCACCGGGGAAAGCTCGCCGACCGGAACTCCGTTCCTGGTCACGACGAACGACTCGCCTAGGTCAAGCTGGCGCATGATCTCGCCGCTGTTATTGCGCAGCTCCCGCTGGGTAATCCGTTTGGTCACGCCCCAGCGTAGCACCCGTGCTACCAGGTACATTCGCGACTTTACAGCTATGTACGGGTTCGCCGACACCTTTCAGCCGGTCACCTGCCACGGCCCGATTTGTCGGGGCCATTGCCTACGCTTCGGTCGTGGACTACCAGGCGATCACCGCCGTGCGGGAACGGCACCCGGCATGGCGACTGCTGCGCGCCGGCAACTCCAGCCTGATCCTGTCGTTTCTGGGGGAGTTCTTCGTCGAGGGCAACCGTGGGGCCTGCCCCGCAAGCACGGTCGCGGACGCGTTGGACGACCATCTGTACGCGCTCGACACCGACGAGGACCGGTACCCGAAGGAGCCGCGTGCCTATCTGGAGGATTGGGCGGCCACCGACGCCGGGTATCTACGGCGGTTCTACCCGCCCGGCGACGACGAGGTCCACTATGAGGCGACCCCGGCGTTCGAGAAGGCCTACGCCTGGGTCCTCAGCCTGCAGGGCAGGGCCTTCGTTGGAACCGAGTCCCGGCTGCACACCGTGGTCGAGCTGCTGCGCCAGATCGTGCACGGAACCGAGGTCCAGCCCGAAGTCCGGCTGGCCGAATTGCACCGCCGCCGTGACGAACTCGACGCCGAGATCGCCGCCGTAGAGGCCGGCAACGTTCCCATGCTGGACGCCACCGGGGTGCGCGACCGCTATCAACAGCTGTCCACCACCGCGCGGGAACTGCTGTCGGACTTCCGCGAGGTCGAAGAAAATTTCCGGCTGCTGGACCGGGCAGCGCGCGAGAAGATCGCCTCCTGGGAGGGCTCCAAGGGCGAACTGCTCGCCGAACTGGTCGGCAGCCGCTCCGAGATCGCCGGTTCCGACCAGGGCCGCAGCTTCCAGGCGTTCTACGATTTCCTGCTCTCCGAGCAGCGCCAGACCGAGCTCGCCGATCTGCTCGCCAAGGTCTGCGCCCTCGACACCATCGAAGGCGATCCGCGGAGTCAAAGCGTCCGTGGCATCCACCATGACTGGTCCGAGGCCGCCGACCGGACGCAGCGCACCGTCCGGCAGATCTCCGAGCAGCTGCGCCGTTTCCTCGACGACCAGGTCTGGTTGGAGAACCGGCGTGTCCTGGACTTGGTCCGGGCGGTGGAGGCCGCCGCACTCGACGTCCGCGACAGGCCGCCGTCATTCGGGCTCGAGGTCGACGAACCGGGCATCGAGATCGCGTTGCCGTTCGAGCGCCCGCTGTACCAGGCGCCGGTGGCGGTCGCGGTCGAGAGCCACATCTCGGAAGGCACCGAAGAGGTCGACACCGGATTACTGTTCACCCAGACCTACATCGACCAGGCGCGGCTGGCCGAGACCATCCGGGCCGTGCTGCCGGAGAACTCCTCGGCGCTGCTGTCCGACGTCGTCGCGTTGCACCCCATCGAGCAAGGTGCGGCCGAGATCGTCGGCTATCTGGCGCTCAACGACGAGGACGTAAGCATCGACATGGACGAAACCGACGAGACCGTCCTGCACTACCCCGATCCGGAAGACCCGGACATAACCAAGCGGGCGCGGCTGCCGAAAGTGACGGTGCGACGCCTATGAGCGCTCGCGCGAAGAGGAGAGTGCCGCGATGAGCAATGAGCGAGCCGTTGCGGCAGCCATCATTCGATTGATGCAGGGCGTCGTGTACCGCACCTCCGACGAGGACACCTGGCTGACGCTGGAACGCCTGGGCGCCGGCGTGCGAGACCACTTCGCCACGATCGGCGTCGATGTGGTGGTCGATGACGCCGAGGGGTACGCCTACCTGCGCTCCCGGCCGGAAGAGGACGGCGAGGAGGCGCTGCCACGACTGGTGCGCCGACGTGCGCTCACCTACAACGTCAGCCTGCTGCTCGTGCTGCTGCGCAAGCGACTCGTCGAGTTCGAGACCAGCGGCGGTGAAGGCCGCCTCGTGCTGAGCACCGACCAGATCGTCGAGATGCTGCGTCTATTTCAGGTTGAGTCCACCAACGACGCGCGCGTCGTCGACCAGGCGGAAACGACTATCAAGAAGGCCGCCGAGCTCGGCTTCCTGCGCCAGCTGCGCGGTCAGCGCGACCATTGGGAGGTGCGGCGCGTCCTCAAGGCCTACGTCGATGCCCAGACCCTGTCCGACTTCGCCGCGAAGCTGCGCGAATATGCGGGCGTGCCCGCCGGGGATGAGTGACCGACGATGAGCGAAACCCTCTTCAGCACAGCAAAATTCGGCGACGACCACCGGGCCGGGTACCGGCTGCAATACGCCGAGGTCTACAACTGGGGCACGTTCGACGGCCAGATCTGGCGATTCACGCCCGGCACCGATACCGCGCTGTTGACCGGCGACATCGGGTCGGGCAAGTCCACGATCGTCGACGCGCTCACAACCTTGCTGGTGCCGTCGCACCGGGCCGCCTACAACAAGGCCGCCGGTGCTGACGCCAAGGAACGCACCCTGCGTTCCTACGTCGAAGGCCACTACAAGTCCGAGCGCAGCGAAGCCACCGGCAAGTCGCGCCCCAAAGGTCTTCGCGAGAACAAGCGCACCTACTCGGTGATCCTCGGCGTCTTCCGCAACCACGGCTACGACGAGACGGTCACGCTGGCGCAGGTGTTTCAGCAGCGCGAGAGCACCGGACAGCCCTACCGGTTCTTCCTCACCGCCACCAAGGAACTCATGATCGCGTCGGACTTCGCCGACTTCGGCACCGACTTGCGCGAACTGCGCAAGAGGCTGCGCGCTGCTGGGGCGGAGATCTTCGATGAGTTCCCCACGTACGCCACCTCGCTGCGGCGCCTGCTCGGCATCCGTTCGGAGCAGGCGCTCGAGCTGTTCCACCAGACCGTCTCGATGAAATCCGTTGGGAACCTGAACGATTTCGTGCGCGATCACATGCTCGAGCCGAGCGACGCCGGTGTCCGCATCAGTCACATTATCGGCCACTTCGATGACTTGACCAAGGCGCACGACGCTGTCAAACGAGCCCGCGAGCAACTCGAAGCGCTTCAACCCATCGCGGACACCGCCGCCAAGTACGACGCCGCACTCGCCGAACGCGACGGCTTGGAGCGCGAGCGTTCGGCGGTCCGGCTGTTCATCGCCGAACTTCGTTCCGAGATGCTCACGGACGAGATCGCCCGGCTCGAAGCCGACGGTGCGGCCCTGTGGCAGCAGCAGGACACCGCCGAGTCCGAACAGCGCAAGCTCAACCACGAACGTGAATCCCTGATCGAGGAGCGCGCCAAGGCCGGCGGGGATCGCATCGGCGAATTGGAGCGGCTCGCCGACGAGGCTCGAACCCAGGCCGAAACACGGCGTGCAGCAAGGACGTTGTTCGACGCTGCCGTGGGCGACGCCGGACTAGAGCCCGTCGTCGACTACGAGGCATTCGCCGCCGTGGCCACGCTGGTGTCGACCGAGCGTCCCGTGTTGACCGCCGAGAAACGCGACCTCGATACCGCGACCGTCGACGCGATCGGAAGCGCCCGGGAATGCCAACGCAAGTGCAGCGTCATCACCGAGGAGATCGCCAGCCTGGAGCAACGCACCGACAACCTGCCGCACGAGCAGGTCGCGGTACGCGCCGAGATGTGTGCGGCGCTGGGGCTCACGGCCGACGATCTGCCCTACGCCGGTGAGCTTCTCGACGTGCACGACGAACACGCCGATTGGCGGGGCGCGGCGGAACGCGTGCTGCGTGGCTTCGCGCTCTCGCTGCTGGTGCCCCAGCGGCACTACGACGCCGTCACCGCGTGGGTCAACGCACGACGACTCACCGTGGCCGGCCGCGGCGCCAAGCTGGTGTACGAACGGGTTCCGCAGCACCGGGTTCGGCTGCAGCCGACAGCGCAGGACGGGCTGCTGCTGGCCGACTGCATCGACGTGCGGGAGGGTCCGTTCGACGAGTACCTCCGCAACGAGCTGATGAAGCGGGCCGACTTCCGTTGCGCGGCAACCCTCGACGAGTTCCGCAGCCAGCGCCGCGCGGTCACCCGCGAGGGTCAGGTGCGCTCCGGCGACCGGCACGAAAAGGACGACCGGCACCGGGTCGACGACCCGCGGCGCTGGGTCCTGGGCTGGGTCAACGAACGAAAGATCGCCGCGCTGCGCACCGAACTCGCCGAGCTCGAGCAAGAACGTGCGGAGGCGGACGCCGCGGCGGCCAGGCTTGGCAAGCAGCGGGAAGTGCTGCAGCATCGGCTGGATGCGTTTCTTCGGGTCGAGGGATTCCGCTCGTGGGCCGACCTTGACGTCGACGAGGCCGTGTCGCGCGCCGAAAGCCATGACGCCGAACGGATCCGGCTGCAGGCCGGTTCGTCCCGCCTGGAGGAGATCACCCGGGCGCTGGAGCGCAACGCCGAGGAAGCGACCGCCGTAGCGGCACTGATCAAAAAGCTCACCGGCGCGCTGGCCACCACCCAGGCCGCGGTGCTGCGCGCGCAGCAGGACCGCACCCGGGACGACGAGTTCGTCGTCGCGCATACGCAGGAGCAAATGGAAGCGGCCCGCGCGTCGTACCCTGCCCTCGACGAACGCCTCGGGGCGAGCCGGCCCCAGCGCGCTTCGGACTGCGCGGAGGTCGAGACGGCGCTTTCGGCCGAGCTGCACCGGCGCATCGAGCGCCTCACCCGCGAACTCAACGGCCATGGGCTGAACCTGGGCCAGCACATGGCCGCGGTGTTGAACCGGTGGCCTGAGCTGCGCGCAGACATGGATGCCAATGTCGAGGCTCGTGGCGACTTCCTGGCGTTCCGCGACCGGGTCGCCACCGATGATCTGCCGCGGTTCGAAAGCGAGTTCAAGGACCAGCTCAATACGAACGCCATCCAGGAGTTGGCGGGGTTCAACAACTGGCTGAACCGGCAGGCGTCGGCGATCGACGAGCGCGTGGACCGGATCAACGACGCGCTTGGCGCGGTGCCCTACAACCCCGGCCGGTTCATTCGGTTGGAGAAGGAACCCACCACCAATCAGGATGTCGCGCAGTTTCGTTCGGACTTGCGCAATTTGACCAATGACACCCTGGCCGTCGACGGCGACCAGTACTCCGAGCAGCGGTTCCTCGACGTGAAGCGGATCATCGAGCGCTTCCGCGGTCGCGACGGCTACGCCGAATCGGACAAGAGCTGGACCCGGCGGGTCACCGATGTGCGCAACTGGTTCGTGTTTTCGGCTTCCGAACGCGACTTCGACACGGACGTCGAGTGGGAGCACTACAGCGATTCAGACGGAAAGTCCGGCGGCCAGAAGGAGAAGCTGGCCTACACGATCTTGGCCGCGTCGCTGGCCTACCAGTTCGGGCTCGAATGGGGTGCCGAGCGGTCACGCGACTTTCGCGTCGCCGTCATCGACGAGGCATTCGGGCGCGGCTCGGATATCTCGACGCGGTACGCGCTGGATCTCTTCGCGGCACTCGGACTGCAGCTGCTGATCGTCACGCCGCTGCAGAAGGTTCACGTCATCGAGCCGTACGTGAAGGCGATTGGCATCGTGGACAATCCGACCGGCACATACTCACGGCTGCAGACCATGACCATCGAGGAATACCGGAACCGACGTGACGGGACCCGAACGTGAGCGTCGTCAGCCACGGGTGGACCACGCCGCAGGACATCGCCGCGAAGGTCAGACGCCGGTGGGATGACGGATCCTTGCTGCGGGGCTACGCCGACGGTGAATCCCTCAATTCCATTGAAGTGCCGCTGCGCGGCCCAAGACCGGTGCAGATCGGCGACGACGTCGCTACGGTCCGTGACTGGGTGGCGGCCCTCGACGCCGGTCGTCGTGACGACGCCCGATATGGGTTGGAATGGAAGTTCGTCGGCGGCAGGCAGATTGGACGCAATCGACTGCCAGTCCGCGCCATGGTTTCCTCGTACGAACAGGCGTGGGCGCTGCTGGGAGTGGCGGCGATCGTCCGTCGTTTCGATGAACTGTTGGCTCTGACGCAGCGGCATCCACGCCTTCGGGAGTGGATCGTCGCACACCCGCATCGCGCGCTGGCGTTGTCGCCGCAGATGCCGCAGCTGATCGCGGCCTACGAGTGGCTCGACGGCCATCGGCAGTCGCAGCGGTACCTGCGTCAGATCAGCGCGCTCGGGGTCGACACCAAGTTCGCCGAGCGACACCGATCGGATCTTGCAGGCATGCTGGGAGTTTCGGCGTCAGCCTCGGGATTTCTGGCCGATCTGGGCTTGCGGTCAAAGCCTGCTCTGGTTCGGCTGCGGCCCGCACGGTCGCTGGGTCTGCCCGCCCCACTCACGGAGCTTGCGGTGCGTGCAGAAGAACTAGCGGAGCTTTCCGTGCAACCACGCGTTGCGGTGATCATCGAGAACGAGATCAGCTATCTGAGCGCCGACGTGCCCGAAGAGGGTGTGGTGTTCTGGGGTAGGGGATTTGAGGTGGACAGCGTGGGTCGGCTGGGTTGGCTATCCGGCGCAGACATCGTCTACTGGGGAGACATCGACACCCACGGATTCGCCATTCTCGATCGCTTGCGGGCATGGTTACCCGGGGCGCGCTCGGTGCTGATGGACCGTGACACCCTGCTTTCCCATCGCGACCGTTGGGTGACCGAAGAACGCCCGGCGACATCGGTTCTCACCCGACTGATGCTCGACGAGCAGAATCTCTACACCGACTTGGTGGAGGACCGCCTGGGACATCGCGTTCGTCTCGAACAGGAACGGATAGATTGGTGCTGGGCCGAGCAGCGGCTAGGAGCTGCCACTCGTGTTCAGATGTGAAGTGGTCACCGCGGCTGAGATTCTTGAATCCGATCACCGGCGCGCGAGCCGCGACTTCGGCGACACGGTGGTCCAGGAACGGCACGCGCCCTTCGACGGATTGGGTGCGTCCAGGCGAGCTGCGCTGGCGAGCAGTGCGCTCAGGGCTTGGTCAGCTCGCCGAGCGCGAAGTTCAGGAACAGCGGTTCTTTGGTTTGCACCTGGTCACCGATGAGCGCCCCGACGCGTTCATACGTCTCCTCGCGGAGCGCCTGCGCGAGGAATCGCTCGTCCGCGTCGGCGTCGAGATCGACGATCCAGTAGTGGCCGATGCCGGCCTTCGCGTACTCGTATGCCTTCATCACCCGGTCGGTTCGACGTGAACCAGGTGACACGATCTCGATGACGAGTACGACATCCGACGGGTCCACTCGCACTGGATTGCGATCCACCACACTGCGGTTCACCACAATCAGGTCGGGGTCGCGCACCGTGGGCGGGAAGCGCGCCTCGACGGTGACCTCCACCTCCTGTAGCACGACGAGTGAGGCGGGCAAGTTCTCTCGGATCAGCTGCGCAAGGTTCCTTGACACGACCTGGTGAAGCGGACGCGGCCGCGGTGTCATGACGATGCCCCCCTCGACGAGTTCCCAGCGACGCGCCTCGTCGAGCTCAAGCGCATCCCACTCTTCGAGCGTCACCAGGTCACGCGGAAGTTCGGCCAATCCCGCCATCGTGCACCTCCAGTACCTCTTGCAGCAGGCTACGCCTGCTCGCGGCTGCGCTCGGGTCGAAGCATCCCGGTAGTGACCGACATGCCGTCGGTCATGACCGGTCTGCGGGCGACGGTGCGGCCGAAGGAGGACACGACGAAATGCTCACGTGACCGAGCGAGCCGTCGTCCGCCGCGCCGCTGCCTGATCGCTGACAGTCGCCAAAAGGGCCGGCACATCCTCGGCCGAACCGATGCTGGGATGTGTCGGTAGGCCGCGGTATTCAACACAGCTTCACGAGATGTCGTCGCCAAACTTCGACTGGACGACACGCCAACCCCACGGTCGTGGGTGGCTCGGATGACGAAGCGGCTGACACCAACCGGTGTCGGCAAGAGCGCCTCCCGTCCGGAGGCCCGACGTTCGGGAGTCTCCATGTCCGGCTATGCCTGGGATCTTTCCCCGATCGACGACGAGTGCGCGGCGTACGCACCTGGTCATCTCATCTGCGACGCCGGACAAGTGGCTGGAGTGCCGCATCTGGGGGTCTAGTCATCCCGATGACGTCGCCGCGACTGCGCAGCCGACGAGCAGAATTGTCGGCAGCTCCCGATACCGTCGAATCAACTGCAAACATGCCGGCGTATCAGCGAGGCCCGGCGTCTCGCCTGCCGAGAGGAGCTGACCATGATTCGACCCGACAACACGACCGCCACAGCGGTTCTCGTGCTCGGCGACGACGAAACCGTCCGCCGCTGTGAACGATCGACCGCCCACGGCGAACCGCGTTCGGCCACCATCGCCGCGATGTTCGCGTTCCCGGCCGGCGAGCCCGCCTCGCACGATGACTTAGCCGAGGTTGAAGCGGTCGTCGCAGCGGTGGCGCGGGCGGTCTCGACCCGCTTGCCAATATGGATGCCCGATCCCCTGGCGGATCTCGGACGCGAGCAGCACTACCGTCGGCTGAGCCTGGTACTGCAACGGCACGGACTCCACCTGCTGGTGGGTCGGGATTTCTGGGCCGTCCCAGACACGGGCGGCATAAGCGAAATCGACCACGCGTTGCGGCGCGAGGTGCAGGTCGTCGATGCTCTCGATCGCGCGGCGCTGGCCTCTGCCGGGGTGGAAAGTCTCGAGCGGGTGGTCGAGCAGGCCGCAACTACTGTGCCGGTGGCCCCGCATGAAAATGATTGGCCACCAACGCTTCCCCAGGCGGGGCTGCCGTGGGCCGAGCGCCGCAAGGCCGTCATCGGCTATGTGTCTTGGCTGGTCGATGGGTGCGGCGTGACTCGCGCAGCGACCGCGCGTGTGCTGAATTCGTCGGGTCAACGCACTTCTGACGGCCGGGCGTGGCAGTCGAGAAGCGTGACGGCGCTGCTCGACGGCCGTTACGACTGGGAAACAGCCGCATGACCACTATGGATTACCTGTCGGCGCCTCCGCCACAGTCTGGATCTTGATGTGCTACATAAATGCTACGCTCGTAGCATGTCTAGGGTGGCGTCCCGCGAACTGCGAAACGACACGGCCGGCGTACTCCGTCGGGTCCAAGCAGGCGAAGAGGTGACGATCACGGTAAATGGACGAGCCGTCGCGGTGATCTCCGCTGTCGAGCCGAAACGTCGGCGGTGGGTGTCGAGCGCGGAATTGGTCAAGCGGCTCCAGACCAGCCAGGCGGACCCCGGTCTGCGTGATGACCTCGCGGAGCTCGTCGGTGAAACCACCGACGACCTCGACGAGTTGTGACCACCGATCGGCCCGCGGCCGGCATCCTCGACACCTCGGTCTTCATCGCCAACGAGAACGGGCGCCAACTGGAGATGTCGCTGATTCCGGAGGAGCTAGCCACGACGGTGGTGACCCTCGCCGAACTGAATGCAGGTGTGCTCGCGGCGCGGAACTCCGAGGTCCGGGCGCGTCGCCTTCGTACGTTGGATGCAGTCGCAGATATGACCGCGTTACCGGTCGACGAAGATGCGGCTCAACTCTCGGCGTTGCTACGCGTCCACTTGGCCGAGGCGGGGCGGCGGGTGCGCATCAACGACCTGTGGATCGCTGCAATCGCAGCCGCCAAGCAGCTGCCGGTAGTGACGCAGGATGGGGACTTCGATGTCCTGGAAGGTGTTGCGGGTCTCGCGATAGTCCATGTCTGAGGCCACGGCCCGCTCAGGTGTGGCGTCGCAACGCGGCCCGCGCCAGCGCGCATGCCGCCGGGCTGATCCGCACGGCGGCCATCCACCAGGACCGCCGTGGGGTAGCCGTCGAGTGCCGTCATCACCTGCTCGAGATGTAGTGTCAGCTCCCAGTTGTCGCCGTAGTCGTAGAGGTAGTGCAGTTTGTCCCCGAGGTCGTGCAATGTCTGGTCCAGGCGCACCTGCGAGGCCTCCGGACCGTCGCCGTCTTCGAATTCGGGATTGTCTGCGTCGTATGGACACAGGAACACTTGGCTGTCGCGATCGAACGGTCTGCCGCCCAACGAGAATCGGTGAAGGTGGTAGTCGTCCCAGCTGAAGGCCGCCTGCAGAACTTGATGCAGGACGTCCAACGTCACTTCGGAACGCAGGTCGAGCCGACGCCAGATGGACGGCCGGGCATCATCGAGGTCGACCCGGACGCAGAAGATCGCCAACTCGGCTCGCGGTCGCCGACGCAAGTCGGGTCGCGGGCCTGCACCGAACACGTGGCCACGGTAACTCACGCGCGACCGAGGGCGTATGCCCCTTACCCGTAATCACCGCCGAGTGTCGGTAGTACGTGTTAGCGTGCGAAAAGCGTCATGAGATGCCGTCGCCAAGCTCCGACTTGACGGCACGCCAACCCCATGCTCGTGGGTGGCTCGGATGACGACGCGGCCGAGTGCCGAACGGTGCTGGCAAGAGCGCCTCTGTAAGCAGGGGCCCGATTCATCGGAGAGTCCCGTGACTGAGTTCGAATCAGACGCCCAGTGGCGGTCTTTCAAGACCTTCGTCGCCGCGTATGTCGCGGGGATGCTGCATCCTCGCGACGTCTTCACTATCTCGCGGAAATCTGCCGTGGCCCCTCCGCTCGTCGAGTTTCGGTGCGATGCGGCAGGTCGGCTATGGCTCAGTATCGGTGCGCATTCGTGGAGTGACGAGGAAGGCGCCGCCGTCGAAGTCCCGCGGAAGGAACCGAATGAGGTTGCCGCGCATACGCTGCGCATGCTTCGCGACTATGCGAAACTCGACGACCCGAGCGAACTGCGTCTCAGTGGCAGCGGCCCCGCCAGCGCCGTGGCAGTCTTGGCTAAAGGCGGGTTCATGAGCGGTGATGGTGGCGACCCCGTCAGGGAAGCGGTCCTACACGCGAGGAGGTCGGCTGACATCGATGTCGAGGGTGACGCCATCGAGGTGGCAGCGCGAGAGGCCGGTGACCGTGCCTTCGCCGGAACAAGAAGTGGCTCGATTGCTGCGATCGTGTCTGCGCGCGAGTTAGCGAGTCTTCGGAGTTGGATAGACCCATTCAGCCCGACGCCGACGACGGGATACTTGGTCGGCGGCGCTTCGCCAAAGCAGCGCGAGGAGTGAAGAAGGAATGCGATACCGGCTTAGGCGGCCACGAACGACCCGAGCTCGATGTCGGATTGTCGCGTTGGAAGCCCCCCAGCGGCCACGGGGTGTAGAACAGCACCAGTATGACTCCGTCGCTGCGGGGCAGCACCTCGGCCGACACCTGCTTGTCCATGAACTCGACGTCGGCGGGTCGACGATCCGGGCGACCTGATACGGCGGCGACCGCGGAAGTCGAAAGCTTGTGTGACGCCGTTGCCGGGAGTGCTGCCTGATCGCTGACAGTCGCCAAAAGGGCCGGCACATTTTCGGCCGAACCGATGCTGGGATGTGTCGGTAGGCCGCGGTATATTGGACACAGCTTCACGAGATGTCGTCGCCAAGCTCCGACTGGACGACACGCCAACCCCACGCTCGTGGGTGGCTCGGATGACGAAGCGGCTGACACCGACCGGTGCCGGCAAGAGCGCCTCCCATCCGGAGGCCCGACGTTCGGGAGTCTCCATGTCCGGGTATGCCTGGGATCTTTCCCCTATCGATGACGCGTGCGGCGCCTATGCGCCTGGCCATCTCATCCATTGGGTTCAGTTCAACGTCTCCATGCGGAATCCGTGCGCCGTCATCCCCGTCACCGCAGAGGTCGACGATGATGGGTTGGTCCACATCGAGGGTGACGACCTGAGCCTGGTCCGGCGGCATCATCGCCCAGCCGTGTTGCGGGAGGCGCTGCGCGGGTTCGGCGGCAGGGCAGCGTGGAAACCACGGTGGTCCCTCTTGATGGTCCCCGAGGAAGCCTTCTTCGGCGGTGCCCGCAGCGTTTTCAGTTTGGCGACGCCGGACAAGTGGCTGGAGTGCCGCGTCTGGGGGTCAAGTCATCCCGATGACGTCGCTGCACGTGGAGTCAAATTGGGCTATGAGGCCGCCAACCAGAAGGTTTGGGCCGAGCAGGAGATCCGCAACGCAGAGCTACGCAATATCGACTACAGCCACATCCCGCCGTTGCGAATCGCCGATCGATATGCGGACGGGAGACGACGGAAGGGCCTTACCGGAAGTGGCGATGAGCGGCAGACAGGAGATGGCAAGCCATGAGGTTGGACATGGAGAAGTTGCGGGCTGCGGGCGCCGAGCCTGGGTGTCGGCCTGCGACAACCGATGACGAGCATCTTGACAAGTTGCGGGCCGACAGCGCGGGCTTCGACCTTATGAACGCCCATGACCCTCCAGGGCCTCGAGCGCCAGAAGATGTGTCGCCGCGCATCGGAAAAGCCAAAGGATACCGTGGGTTGTCTTTGAGGCGTCGAGTCCAATCGCAACATTCTCGAGTGCGGGCCTAAAGAGGCGTCGATGGATACCGGTGTCGGAACCAGCTACGTCACGGGATGACTCATGAACGAAAGAGGTCACGGTTCGGTCCCGTTGGCGCGCCCGCCGTCTTCTGCGGCGACCACCTGGGGCCCGTACTACGATACTTTGCATCCGCCTGGCACAGTCCACATCATGACCGCCTGGAAGGTGGTGCCGAAGTGGATGAAGAGTGCCGAGATGCGATGGGAATGCCGTCAATTACGTCGCCGTGAATACGAGGCGATCCACGGCAGCGATCCGGCCACCTGGCCGTGCCGACATCCCGGTGTTGTTCTGAACGATGCACTCTCGGCGTGCCTTGGGTGCCATTGGCTATACGCCGGAACCTATTACAACCTGGACCACGTATTCCAATATGCGGTCGATATCGCACGTCGTCATGAGGAGTCCAATGGGCAATTTCGCGGCGGGGAGGACCGATTGAAGCCAACCGCACGTTGGACACCCAGCCCGGATCCGGTGGTAACCCCGCCCATCCCACGTCGCATCCCGATCGTGCCGTTGCGCATCGCCGATCGGTATTCGAGTGGCAGACGGCTCTTCCCACGTCATAAACCGAACTAGGTCGTGGGTAGAGTACCTGTCGCGAGACCCGATTTCGGCTTCGAGCTCGACCCAGGAACGACACCACTGCGCCGACGTCATTGCCCGACAGGCAGTCTCACCAAGCTGACCGCAGCGCCGCGAAGTGCGTCACACCCGATATCAGAGACGCGGTCGTTCGATAGGCTGCCCTGTGATCTCGGCGATCAGCTCGAAGTCCTTGTCTGGGGCCAACACTGTGAGGTTGGCGATTTCTGCCACCAACAGGTCGGGAATGGACGGCGCGCGGTGCTTGCCGCGGTCAGCGAGAAGAAGTTGGACCTCAACCGCGCGATCCTCGGCCGCGGGGGTTAGGTATTCCAACGGCATCAGGGAGATTGGTGGAGACGCGGACTCTTCGCGTGCATCCTCGGCGCTCCGAAACGAAAAGCCGATTTCTAATCGGGTGATGGTGCTGATCCAAACCAGGCCGCGTTCGATTCGATCACCCACTGTGCCGCGTCGACGGTGGCCCCGAGTCGGGTGTATGCCGACCTGTCGATCAGCCATGACGTCACCGCCACGCGGACGCCATGACCTGTGCATCGTCAAGGTCCTGCGCCACGTCAGCCGCCCTACGCAAATCCGCGACAGTAAGCTTCCCCTCGGTCCTCGATCGTTCGGATTCGAACCTGCGCCGCAAGTACTCGTTGCGCGACAACCCAAGCGATGCAGCCTCCTCGTCGATGCGGGTGACCGCGGCCTCTGATAACCCTCGAATCAGCACATCGGGCATTCTGACCTCCTGATATCGACGATATCAACCGAACCGCCAACCAGGCCGCCTGCGTGTGAGCCTCTTGGCGACGGCTACTCGCCGAGCGCACAACTTCCGTCGCGCAGCGCGCTCGCGACGATCTCGACGCTTCCGGGGCCCGCTGAAAGCTATCCAGAACGGGCGGTGTCGAGGCCTTCCCGACCTACCCCTACGCCGCCACCAGCGAGCCGAGCTTGACGTCGGGATTGTCCCGTTGGAAGCCCTCCAGCCGCCACGGGGTGGAGAACAGCACGAGCATGACTCCGTCGCTGCGCGTCAACACCTCCGCTGACACCTGCTTGTCCATGAACTCCGCGTCGGCCGGGTCGACGACGCGCGCCACCTGATATGGCAGCGACTCCAACGCAATCGGCGTGCTGAACTCGGCGGCCATCCGGTGCACCGCCACCTCGAACTGCATCGGCCCGACCGCGGCGAGAACCGGCGCCTGGTCGCCGCGCCGGTCTGAACGCAGCACCTGCACCACGCCTTCCTGTTCGAGCTGCTCGATCCCGCGCCGAAACTGCTTGTGCTTGCTGGGATCAGTGCCGCGCGCCACCGCGAAATGCTCGGGAGAGAAGCTCGGTATCGGCGGAAACTGCACAGGCAAAACGCGATACAACGTGTCACCCGGGCGCAGCGCCGCGGCGTTGGCCAGCCCGATGACATCACCCGGCCAAGCGGTATCCAACGTGGCGCGCTGCTGGCCGAACACCGACTGCGCGTACTTGGTGACGAACGGCTTGCCGGTCGAGGCGTGGGTGAGAACCTCGCCGCGCTCGAACGTGCCCGAGACCACCCGCGCGTAGGCGATCCGATCACGATGCGCGGAGTCCATCCCGGCCTGCACCTTGAAAACCATAGCGCTGAAGGGTGATTCGACGGCACGGCGAGTCCCGTCGACGTCGAGGGCTCCGCTTGGCGCCGGCGCGAGGTCGACGAGCACATCGAGGAGCTGGTTCACGCCGAAGTTCAATGCCGCCGAGGTGAACAGCACCGGCGAGGCGTCGCCGCTGAGGAACTGCTCGCGGTCGTAATCAGCGCCGTCCGCGGACAGCAACTCAGATTCTTCGACGGCGGTATCCCAGTCGGCGCCGGCAGCGTCGTGCGCGTCGGACGCCGCGATGTACTCCTCGGGGGCTGCGGTGGCGCCGCCAGCGGTGCGGGTGAACCGGATGAAGTTCCCCGTCCGCCGGTCGAGCACCCCCTTGAAATCGCCGGCGATGCCGACGGGCCACGTCAACGGCGTGGGGCGCAAGCCGATTCGCGCCTTGATCTCGTCCATCAGTTCCAGCGCGTGGCGGCCCGGGCGGTCCCACTTGTTGACCACCGTGATGATCGGGATCCGACGGTGCTTGCACACCTGAAAAAGTTTCAGCGTCTGGGGCTCAAGGCCTTTGGCGGCGTCGATGAGCATTACCGCGGAATCGACGGCCGTCAGCACCCGGTAGGTGTCTTCGGAGAAGTCGGCGTGACCGGGGGTGTCGAGCAGGTTGATGACGCACGTGCGGTACGGGAACTGCAGCACCGTCGAGGTGATCGAGATGCCTCTCGCCTTCTCCATCTCCATCCAGTCCGACACCGTCGCCCGCCGGCCCGCTTTGCCGTGAACCGCGCCGGCCTCGGTGATGGCCCGGGCGTGCAACGCCAGCGCCTCGGTCAACGTCGATTTACCGGCGTCGGGATGGCTGATGACGGCAAAGGTCCTGCGGCGGCCCGCCTCTGCGGAGATACGGCCAGGTGGCGACGGGTCGGCGCTCGGCGAAGCCGTCAATGCAATGTCGGTCATAGCGTCAGCGATGGTATTGGCCCACGGTGCAAACCGGTAATCGGCCGCTCTGCGAGCCATGCCTTCGTTGCGCCCGAGGTCTCTATCATGGTTCCTGTCAAGCGACCGCGGCGGCGAACTGCTGATACAAGTAACCCAATAAGGACGTCAATCCGTCGCTATCCACCATGGCGGGAAGCTGATATCGAGCCGCTCGCTCTGTTTGTAGCCAGCCCATGTTGGGACACCTTCGGGCTGACCGCGATAGATGCCTCGCGCAGCCGCCACCACACGGTCGTGTTGGGTAGGCCACTGCAGCTCCGCCGCGAGCTGTTCAAGCTTGTTGCGTTCACGCCGCAGCACCCGATCAACGATCTGCACTGCTGGCAGCGCACCGCTCTTGTCGCCGTTACACCGGGCGCAGGCAAGTACTAGGTTTGACAGGCCGTCGATGCCGACGAGCGACCATGGCAGCACGTGGTCTATCGGATTGTTCGCCGGCAGGTGCGTCCCGCAGTAGAAGCAGTGCGGACCGAACACCTCTTTGTACGGCGCTCTGATCGCTGCCAATGCGGTACGTTCCCGGCCGAAAAGGTGCCCCGCAACGTCCGGCACGTCCTCGTCGAGGAACTTGTTCATCCGACGCACATCCTCAACCCACATGATCTCCAGCGCCGGTTTCAGTAAGCCGGCAAGGCGTGCCAGTCCGTTGGCCACACCGGCTTTGAGCTCGATGGCGTCCCCGTGAGCACGCACGCTGGACCGCGACACGTTCTCGCCGAGAAATGAATCGTCGTAGAGCAATGGGTCGCTCATCGGCGCGCCAGGCAGCTTCTGCAGTCGCGGAAGTGGTTGCTTGATCAGCGCGAGAGCGATTCGGTCGACGGCTACTTCATAGGCAGCCGGTGCGCGTAGCATCGCCGTCTCGAGTGACATCCGACTGTTGTTCGCCTTTGACGCCTCCCGCAAGGCCTTGGCCGCGTCGATGATCCGTGTCTTGCTTCCGGTTCGGCGTTGGGCAAGGTCGTGGCCCTGGAATGGGCGGACCTGATGCCAGTAGAGCGACAGAACGCGGTGGGCGAGTTCGGGGATCGGGACGGTCAGCGGGTCGTCCGGATGCGGTGGCAGGTTCTCGATGGAGTGCTCGATCAACGACATCAGTGTGGCCAATTTGTAAGTGGCGTCCCGCTGACCCTGCTCGAGGATCGCGACGACCCGCTGGCCGAGCAGTAGCGGATCATCCGGCATCGCCAACCCCGTCCATAACCGCGCGGCCCCCCGTCAGCGGACCTTAGCGGCCAGTCAACTGGTCGAGCACGAATTCCATGATTGCCGGCTCGTTCACCCGGATCCTGTCTCCATCGAGCGCTGAAACTCGTCGATAAATTTCGCCGTCGAGGCGGTAGGCAAGAAATCGGTCCTCGGTCAGTGCGTCGGGATCGACGATCCAATAGTTGGTGATCCCCGCGTTTGCATACTCGTGCACCTTCATGACGTGATCTGTTCCACGCGAGCCCGGCGATACGATCTCGACGACGAGCACGACATCTGTCGCCGCGACGCGCGCAGGGCGCTGCTCGAACACGCGATCCGGGACCACGACGATGTCGGGGTCACGCACACTCGGCGGAAACGAGGTTCTCGTTATCACCTCGATCTCAGGAACCGCCTCGAGTCCATCGGGCAGGTGATCCTCGAGGAGGCGGGTGAGCCTTCTGGAGATGCGTTGGTGCCACAGCTGCGGGCGCGGCGACATGATGAGGTTCCCCTCACTGAGTTCCCACCGTCGCGTCGGGTCGAGTTCAAGGGCATCCCACTGCTCGAGGGTGAGCAAACCGGGTGGCAAGTGTGCAAGGTCAGGCACCGCGCACCTCCTCTCGCATCGAACTCGAATAAGTGCAGATTACGCGCAACGGCGATCACATCGGACTCTGGCGGACGCCACCGACAAGCGGGAATGACGACTGTCCTACCCCATGGGTGTTGGTTTCGGCACTACGTTGAGTCCGGTAATGCCGTCGGCGGAGAGGAACCCCAGCGATGATCACGACACGCGCCGAAGCCGCGCAGTACCTCAAGGATGCCGGCGGGATAAAGCTCGTCGTCTTCGGAGCGGATGGGCGCGAGGTCGCGGCGATGTTCGTGCGAGGGAAGGTGAACTACGACCAGGAGGAATCCCGCTTCCTCGCGGTCGGCGAGGACGGCCGCACGGTCGGCGAGCTATTCGTGAACGATACGGTCCACTACGACGAGAACATCGACGCATTCATCATCCGCGCCGCGCAATAGTCCACGCACTGACGAGCGCGTCGTCGCGGGCTGAACCGCAACGTCTTTCGGAGCTCACGACGTCGAGGCCGCTCTCTCCGCTTGCGTCGCCTCCTGCCGGTTCGCGTAGATCTCGGCCAGGAACTGCTCGACGGCGACCGCCGCGTGCGCGGCGCGCGCCGAGCCCAGCATGTCGAAAGCGTGTTGGGCGAACGGCAATTCGGCGTACACCACCGGCTGGGTGCTGACGTCCCGCAGCTTGGCGACGAATGCCCGCGCCTGCTCGACGGGAACCAGCGAGTCGTTGGTTCCGTGCAGGACGAAGAACGGCGGATCATCCGCGGTCACGTGATTCACCGGCGACGCGTCAGCATACGTCTCGAAGCTCGTCGAATGCCGTTGCTTGATCACCATCTGCTCGAGCAGCTCCGGCATCGACGGATGCATGGCGTCCTCGAACCGGGTGAAGTCGTAGACGCCGTAGAACGGTACGGCGGCTTGAACCCGGGTGTCGACGTCTTCGAAACCCGGCTGGTACCGCGGGTCGTTCGGTGTCAGCGCCGCCAGCGACGACAGATGCCCGCCGGCCGAGCCGCCGGTGATCGCGATGAAGTCGGGGTCACCGCCGTAGTCGGCGATGTGCGTCTTGACCCATGCCAGTGCACGCTTGACGTCGACGATGTGGTCGGGCCACGTGTTGCGCGGGCTGTGCCGGTAGTTGGCCGCCACGCAGATCCAGCCCAGCTCGGCGAGGTGGCTCATCAACGGATGTGCCTGTCCGCGTTTGTTTCCGGTGACCCAGGCCCCACCGGGGATCTGGAAGAGCACCGGCGCCTTCCCGCTCGGGTCGAGATCGGGGCGCCGCCAGATGTCGAGCTGGTTGGCGCTGCTGTATTCGCCGTAGCTGATGTTCCCGTCGTGCGTGTAGTCGCGGTAGATCCGCAGCATTCGCAAAGCACCCGGGCTCTTGGCGGTGCCGGCACCGGCGGGCCGGCGCCACAGCCCCGTCGAGTCGGTGCGGCGATCAGGACCCAGCCCGCTGTCCAACGCCTCGCGCAATGGAATGGCGGCCTTGTGGCCCGCGCGGTTGAAGTTCAGCAGACCGACCGCCGAGATCGCGGCGACCACCCATGAGAGGACGCGCACCGGGCGCGTCAGCCGACGAGCCGTCAGCGCCAGCCCGCCGAGCTGGCTCGCGAGCGTCTGCAGCGGGAACTCGCTGACCACGAGACCGAACCCGAACGAGAAAATCGACGGGTAGCCCTTACGCGCCAGCGGCCGGTAGCCGTTGAGGGTGGAGGCGGCGGTCACCGCGGTGACGATTATCGCTCCGACCTGCCGGGCGATGTGGATGGCTCGATCCTTGCGCATTCGGCCACCATACGAGGCGATGCTCGACTTCATGGTGCGGGCAACTCGTGCGCCGGGGCGCCGATGTAAGGCAAGTGACAAACTGTTGACACCCAGGCTGCCGGTCACACGCAGGCCAAGGCGTATATCTGGTCTGGGTCGTGGGTCTTAGCCCTGATCGGCGATGAGCCTTTCCAAGAGGTCGACGATGTGCTGTTGGCCCGCGGCCGCGGCATCGAGTTTCCCGCGGATTTCGATGAACCCGTTATCCACCTGGTCGAAGCGCACGTCGACACCGCGAAAGCGCTCATCGACACCGCGAAAGCGCTCGTCGACGCGTGTGAAACGGGCGCTCATCTCGCTGCCTAGATCGGTCATGTCTTCGCGCAAGGCGTTGAAGCCGGCGACGGTGGCGCGACGAAAGTCGCGGAGCTCGCCTCGGAACTCAGTGACGTCGCGGTCGGCCGCCCCAGCGAGCACCCGAGCAGCTGCGGCGTCCTGTTCACTTGCCTGTACTCGCTTCGAAAGCCCGCGCACCTGTGCTTCTAGTGCCTCCACGCGGACCTCGAGACCTTCAGGCTCCATGATCGGGAGCCTACCGCCGGGGCGAATCCGGTTCGATGCATGAATTGTGGCGTTCGCCCGACGGTAGCCGAACCATCTGAGCCGACGCCCGTGCGGTCATGCCACCGGCCAGTCGTGCACCGGCGCGCCGGTGTGCGCGTGCTCGACATACCGCCGGGTCATCTCGTGCAGCGCCGCGATGCGCTCGAGCCCGCGCTCCTGCAGACGGCGCACCACGTCGACCTGCCAGGCCGCACCGGTACGGCCACCTCGAACCCGCGCTTCGATGACACCGAGATAGCGGTCACGGTCGTCGGGATCTACACCCCAGGCGTCGAGACCGGCTGCGGCGGCTGGTAGCAGGACCTCACGCGTGAGTCTATCTACCGGGTAATCGACGCCCCGCCAAGACAATTGCGCGGCCAGTCCGTCGCGCGCTGCGCGGTGCAGATTCCGCTCGGCCACCGCGAACGGCACCTGGTCCCACGGGGCGGGGTCGCTATCGCTGACCGCGCGCAGCAGCCCGTAGTAGTACGCGGCGTTGGCGAGCATGTCGACCGCGGTCGGTCCGCTGGGCAGTACCCGGTTTTCGATGCGCAGCTGCGGCCGCCCGGCCTGCACGTCGTACACCGGACGGTTCCAGCGCCACACCGTGCCGTTGTGCAGCCTCAGCTCACGCAGGTTAGGAGCACGCCCCTCGTCCAAGGCTGCATCGGGATCCTGGGCCTCCATCGTTGGAAGCAGCGGAGGAAAGTCTCGAACGATGTCGTCGAACAGCTCCACCGGATCGTCGACCCAGCGGTCACCGAGGCGAACCCGCGGCGGAGCGCCCGCGCGGACGTCCTTGAGACGGCGGCTGTCAAGAAGCTGCTCCAACAACGGGATTCGGGTCTCCTGCCAGGCCTGGTAGCCGAGCAGATAGGGCGCGTTCGCGGCGACTGCCACCTGAGCGCCCGCGATCATCTGCGCGGCGTTGTAGTAGGCGGCGAACCGGTCTGGTGGCACCCGCAGGTGCAGCTGCAGGCTGGTGGTGGCGGCATCGGGGGCCACGGAGTCGGTGCTGAACTCCACCGGCTCGCACCCGTCGGCGATGCGTACCGCGAACGGGCGGTGGCGCGCTGCGCGCATGCGCCGCGCCAGCAGCTCGTAGCGCGGGTTGTGCGAGATGCGCTCGACGGTCAGCTGCTCGGCGCTCACGGTGGGCAGCATCCCGACGGCGACCAGCCGAACTCCAAGCCCTTCGATCGCGGCCCTGCTCCGGTCGAACACGTCGGCGAGGTCGGCTTCGCACTCGCGCAGTACCTGGCCCTCTAACCGGCGAGGAGCCAGGTTCAGCTCCACGTTGAACTGGCCGAGCTCGTGCTGCATGTCCGCCCGCCCCAGGCGCGTCAGGACGGCGTCGTTGATCAGCCGCGGCCGGCCCAACGGGTCGACGAGATCGAACTCCACCTCCATCCCGATGGTGTCCTCATGCCCGTCGAACCAGCCGTCGTCCACCATGCGTCGCAACGCGGCGACACACCGCTCGAGCCTGCGCTGCACGACGTGGCCGGTGTCGCCGACAAGGGCGGACGGTTCGACCCGTTCACCCATGCTGCACCTCCTCAGCGCTATTGGATCTCAACCAACACCGCCGTAGTGACGGTTTCGCCGACGGGTGTCGGCCGGAAGACGCGATCAACGAGGGGCCGGACGGCCGGTCGCATCGTCGCGACGGTAGTACATATAAGTAGTACCCTCTGACTATGGCTGAGGTCGGGGTCCGAGAACTGAATCAGAACACCGCCGGTGTGCTGGCGCGGGTCAAACGGGGTGAAGAAATCGACATCACCGAACGGGGCGCCGTGGTCGCGCGGTTGTTGCCTGCACGCGGTCATCCGCTGTCGGATTTGATCGGCTCAGGCAAGCTCCATCCGGCCACGCTCAGGGGTTCGGTGCCACGTCCGGGCGGTCCCGTTCACACCGATCACGAAGGGGGACGACTCCTTCAGGAGCTCCGCGACGCCGAACGGTACTAGATGCTCTATCTGGACACGTCGGCTGTGGTGAAGCTGATTCGGCGCGAACCCGAAACCGACTCCCTTGCCGACTGGCTCGACGAACGACAGGCGACACCGTGGGTATCCTCGACGCTCTTGGAGATCGAACTCCCGCGCGCACTTCGCCGCACCGACAGCGCATTGCTGGCCAATGTGCCTGCGGTGGTCGCTCGCATCGCACGCTACGACATCGACGATGTGGTCCGTGCGGCCACCGCAGCGTTCCCCGATCCCGATCTGCGAACTCTCGACGCAGTTCATTTAGCCACTGCCACTGCCGTTTTCGGTCCTAGACTCACTGCGTTCGTATGCTACGACCAGCGTCTGCTCAGCGCTGCTGTGGCCGCGAGCCTTCCAGCGCAGAGCCCCGGCAGCGAATTGTCTTGTTGAGCGCGACGACGGCGCATCCCGAACTCGCCAGCTTTCATACCCGGTTATCGAGACTTCCGCAGCGGTGAGGTCCATCGTTGAACCAACGAGAATCACCCAGAGCGTGGAGGTTGGCGTGTCCGAGATCACCGGCGGCGAGTTGTTCGCCCGCGCCCTGCAAGCCGAGGGCATCGAGTTCCTGTTCGGACTGCCGTCCCCGGAGAGCGATCCGCTGCTGGCGCAACTGGGCGCACACGGCATCCGACTGGTGCCGGTGCGTCACGAGGCGGCCGGTGTGCACATGGCCGAGGGCCTCTACAAGACCACGGGCAAGGTCGCCGCGGTATTGGGCAATCCCGGCCCCGGTTCGGCCAACCTGGTGCCCGGGGTGGTGACGGCACTGCACGAGGGCGTTCCGGTGCTGGTGATCACCTCCCAGCACCGACTGGGCATCGTCTACCCGTCGCCGCCCTCGACGTTCCAGGGCCAGGACCAGCTCGACCTGTTCCGGCCGATCGTCAAGTGGGGCGGCCCGATCTTCGAGTGGGCCCGTATCCCCGAGGTGCTGCGGCTGGCGTTCCGCGAGATGCACAACGGCCGTCCCGGGCCGGTCCATGTGGAGCTGCCGGCCCCCGTCCTCTACGAGACGGGCGACCCGCTGACGGCGCCGGTGTGGCCGCCCGAAGCGTCCCGCGCCGGCACGCCGCAGCCGTCTGACCGCCAGCTCGACGAGGCCGCGGCGCTGCTGGCCGCCGCACAACGCCCGGTGGTGATCGCGGGCACCGGGGTCGACCGCGCCGGCGCGCGTGATGCCGCGCTGCAGATCGCCGAGCTGCTGGCCTGCCCGGCGATCGGCTCGATGGCCGGGCGGGCGAGCGTGCCATCCGATCACCCCAACCACGTCTTCGGGTTCGGCCCGGCCGGCGATCTGGCGCGCAGCGAGGCCGACGTGCTGCTCGTCGCCGGCTCACGCATCGGCAACCTCGACGTTCCCTACGACACCTATTGGGGCGACCCAAAAGGCAAGCGGCTCATCCAAATCGACATCGACCAACGCCATTTCGGCGTCACCCGCCCGCTGCACCTGGGCATTCTCGCCGACGCGAAGCCCGCGCTCGAGGGTATCGCCGCGCGGTTGCGTGCCGCCGACCTCGGCGCCCGCGACGGCGCAGACCTGGCGCGCTACCGCAAGCTCGACGAGCAGGTGCAGACGCAGATCGCGGCGCCCATCCTTCAGTGGCAGGGTCCGGGCATCCACCCGGCGCACGCGCTCGGCGCCATCGGCGCGGTGTTCGGCTCGGATGCGGTGTACACCGTGGACGGCGGCAACACGGCGCTGTGGGGCTACAGCTTGCTTCCGCCCACCCGCCCGCACTCCTACCACTCGATCCTCGAGCTCGGGATGCTCGGCACCGGGATCCCCTCGGCGATCGGTGCGAAGCTCGGCGCACCCGGCCGCGACGTCGTCTGCGTCACCGGTGACGGGGCGGCGGGCTTCAACGTGATGGAATTGCAGACCGCGGCCCGTGAAGGCCTCGACATCACCGTCATCGTGTTCGCCGAGGGCTCGTGGACGATGGAGGAACTCAACGAGCTTGCCTTGTACGGAACGACTTTCGGGACCGCACAGGGCGATGTCCGGTGGGATATCGTCGCGCAGGGCCTTGGCTGCCACGGTGAGTACGTCGAGCGCATCGAGGACATGGACGGTGCCCTGAGCCGCGCCCGCGAACACCCCGGCCCAAGCCTGGTCTGCGTGCGCAGCGACCATGACGCCAACTTGGCCATTCCCACCGAGATGACGGCGCGCTTCTTCGAGGTGTACTCGGGACCGGCCAAGCCGGCGGGCTAGGAGTCGCCTGGAAAGCGTAGGCGCCGGTAGCCTGTGAGAAGATTCAAGGCATTCGCATCGGCGTGATGGTGCGATCCGCGGGGGTTCCGCCTGGCCCACACCACCGACAGGGTCGTCGGTCGGCGCCTGTCACGCCTGGAACAGCCGGAAGATGTTTGGAGTCTCCATGTCCGCCCACAAAGTTTCTGAGCACGATCCTGCCGCCTCGCCGGTTGCGGCCGCGCTCATCTGGCTCGGTGGTGGCGAGCGGCGTGACCGTGGTGCCCGCCATGAGCGGTCCACCCTGGTCAGCGCCGGAGTGGTGGTGCTGGTCGCGGCGGCGCTGGCGTGGCTGGTGGCGGCCCTGGCACTGGCACCGGCCCTGGCCGGGTCGACGTCCTGGCCGTTGGCGGCCGTCGTCGCGGTGACCTCCGGCGTCGGGCTGCTGGTCGGCGCGCTGAGCCGTGCGATCGCCTCCGGCGCGATTCGTGGCGGCCTCGCCATCGCGGGACGTGCGGCCGTCGCGCTCGCCGTCGGGCTCATGATCGGCGAACTGGCCGCCGTCGTCGTGTTCTCCGGATCGATCGACCCGCTGCTCGACGAGCGGGCGGCACGCACCGCCGAGGCGACCCCGGCGGTAGCGCAGGCCACCGCCGACCTCGACCGCAGCCGCACGGCGCGCCGGGGGCTCGACGAGGCGGTGGAGCAGGCCGTGCAACGCCGCCAGGAAGCCCTGGTGGTGGCCCGCTGCGAGTTCAACCCCAGCCCGGACTGCCCGCAGACCTTGATCACCGGTGTGCCCGGCGCCGGGCCGGAAAACCGGACGGCGAACGAGTTCCTTGCCGATGCCCAGGGCGCGCTCGACGCCGCGTTGGCAGAACGGGACGGCCGCGCGCCCGAGCTTGGTGCTCAGATCGCCGACCGCGAGCAGGCGCTGGCTCAGGCCCGGCAGGCGGCGACGGCCGACCCGGACCGCGGGCTGGGCGCTCGGTGGGTCGCCATGAACGACCACACGCTGGCCAATCCGGGTGCGCTGGTCCTGCGGCTGCTCGTCGACGGGTTCTTCGTCCTGCTGAGCTTGCTGCCGCTGATCCTTCGGCTGTGGCGGGGCGAGACGTCCCAGGACCGCGGGATCGCCGCCGACGTCGAGCGGGATCGAGCGGACTTGCGGGCCGACACGGCGATCGCGGTGAAGCGGGCCGAGGTGCGCGCAGCCATCGACAACATGTGGGCCGAGCAGCAGCTGGCCAGTGCTCGCATGGCCGTCGAGGCGCAACTCCAGATCGATCGCGAGAAGCAGCGCCGTCGCGTGATCGAGGCGATCGAGCCGGCGGTGCACACACGCGCGGAGCGCATATCCGAACCCGGCGTGGACCACGTGTACCTGCCGATCGCCGCCGAGGCCGAAGCGGCGAGCTTCTCGACGGCCGAGTTGCCGGTGGCCGAAACGACCGACGCATCCGTCGGTGAGGAGGATGTCCACGTGACCGCATCAGAGAACCTGCCCGCGCGGGCTGACGACCGTTCGGTGGAGCAGGCCGGTGAGGCCGGACGTCCGTTGATCACGGCCATTCCCGATGTCACCCGGGCCGCCGCGCGCTGGCTGCGCCCTCTGGTGCCGCCGATCATCGTCAACGCGATCGACACCACCACCAGGCCGCTGCGCGGTGCGCGGCAAGTCGTCGAGGAGACCGAGGAGATTCACTTCTCGATGCGCCGCACCCGCAAGGTGAGTACTGACGTGGAAGGCGTTGCGGGAGAACCGGTTGTGGATGCGACCGGTGGGTCGGGCCCGCGGAAGGCGTCGGCCGTCAGGACCGACGATCGCGAGTACGGCCACGGCCGGCTCGACGCCGGGGCCGAACACGCATCGCAGTCAATGACACGGGGCGAGGGCCGCGCCGAACTCACCAAGCGTGGATCGCGTGAGCTGAGCGGGCATCGCGGTCCGCGGGAACTCCCGCCCGGACGCTAATTCTTCGCCGCTGCTCGCAGTTGCTTCTCGATTCGCTTGAACAGCCGATCATCGCTGAAGTCGTCGGCGCCCGCCGGGCTCGACAACGCCGGTCTTCGGTCGCATCGAACTCGAATAACCGCAGACTACCCGCAACGGCAATCACATCCGAGTGCCCAGGTGTGGCTGATAGCACATGTGCTACAGTTGGAACGTGGAAGCCGTCGGTCTGCGCGAGCTGCGCCAGAACGCATCTGAACTCGTCCGTCGTGTAGAAGAGGGCGAGGAGATTGTCATCACCGTCGCCGGCAGGCCTGGCGCCCGGCTGGTGCCCGCCGCTCCCCGGACCTGGCGCCGATGGGATGACGTAGCCGAGCTCTTCGCCGGGCCCGGCGACCCGGCGTGGCGCGCCGACCGTGAGGAACTGGCCGCCGATATCCGGGACCCGTGGGCGAACGCGTGAGAGCGCTTCTGGACACCAGCGTCGTCATCGCCGCCGACGTTCCTCCGCTGGAGGGGGACCTGGCCGTCAGCGCTATCACGTTGGCTGAACTACATTTCGGCGTCCTCGTCGCGAAAGCACAAAATATCCGCGCTGAACGACTGCGCCGCCTGCTGCTGCTTCAACGGATGTTCGATGCCGTACCGGTCGACGGCGCCGTGGCCGCCAGCTACGGACGTTTGGCCGCGGCAGTCGTCGAGGCCGGCCGCCGACGCCGAGCGCGATCCATGGACCTATTGATTGCGGCCACCGCACATGCTCATTCGGCGCGGCTCTACACTCGCAACGTCGCAGACTTCGTCGGCCTGGAGGGCCTCGTGGAGGTTGTCGCGGCCTGAATGCGCTGAGTCTCGCCCCCGAGTCGGGCAGCATAGTGCTGTACCGCTCTCCGAAACGACCCTGCTCAAGGTGGCCGGTGACCATAGATCGCGCGGTGGCCGACGGGCGGGTTACCAGTCACGGTGGTGGCAACCCATATTGGTTGAGCCCCGACGACGTAGCCGCGACATGTATAGGGGAGTGGGCCGTATCGATGATGCGATCACCGTCCTGCGTGCGAACTTTGTCCGGCAGCCGTCGGTCCAGAACTACTGTGTGCCAAGCGATTTCGCGGCGGTCGTCACCGTGTCGGTAGCGAGCGCACCTGGGCCTTCGACCACGCGCGACAGCTGGCGGTCTCTGACCGCTTCGCCGCCGGCGCGGTCCTGGCGCAACTCCATATGAACGACGGTGATATCGACGCCGCGTGGCAAGCCGCCGACCGGTACGGCCCAGGCTGGGCGTGGCGCGAATTGGCTGTCCGCGGTGCCGAAGCTCGGCCTGTCGAGGCTGCTGACCTGTATCGGCCACAGCTCGAGAACGAATTACGGCAGCCCAACACCAAGCTTTATCCCGGTATCGCCGCGACGCTGGCGACAATGGCCGAACTCTACGAGCGGGGCGGTCGCAGCGGGGATTTCGCGTCGTTCATCGCGCAGATCCGCCAAGAGTTCGGCAGGCGACCCTCGCTGATGAAGGCGCTGGACGCGAAGGGGCTCTGATTCCACGACAGTGATGCCGACGGCTCCACAAGCATGCGGTGTCTGGTTGTCGGTAGTCAGACTTGATCCCTAGTGACGAGATTGCAGCCAGGGCTGTTGCAGTTGACGCGGCGACCACAGCCCTGTGTGCAATCTCGGCTCTAGGAGCCAGCGGCCCACATTGGCTGCGCAGAGTGGCCACGAATCAATGACCCAGGACACGTAACGGCAGCCCGCCAATGGCATCGACGGAACCGCTGCTGCGCGCAGGCGGCCTCGATCAATGATCGTCGTAACATCGACAGAACGCTCATAGGGGGAGGAGTTCGACATGCGGTGGTTGCGTCGAAGCAACATGCGGGCGCGCCGATGACCGTCACACCCACCGACACCCCACGACTGGCCAACCGCGCCGAGCGCCGCGTCTACCAAGACCTCGTCGAGCAGCTCCAGCCCAACGACCTCGTCATCGCCGGCCAACGCGTCACCGACCACCTCAAGGACCACGAGGTTGACTTCGTCGTCGCCATCGAAGGCGCCGGCATCGCGTGCCTGGAGGTCAAGGGCGGCGAGGTCTGGCACGACGGCGAGAACTGGCGCCAGAAGCGCGGCGGGCGCGAGCACATCATCGAACCCGTCCGCCAGGCCCGCGAGGCCTGCTATGCCCTGCGCGACTACATCGAGAACGACCCCCGCTGGACGCAGGGGCGGCTGCGCTGGGACCACGTCGTCGTGCTGCCCAACGTCGAACTGCCCGACGACTTCGCACTCTCGGACTGCCCGCGCTGGAAGGTCATCGACCGCAACGATCTCAAAGACATCGACGGCAGGCTGCGCCACGTGCTAATCAGCCAGGAACTCGACCGTCCGTTGCTCACGAAGGACGGCATCGACCAGATCATCACCGCGCTCAGCGGGCGGGGGCTGCCGCAACGCGACGTCGTCGCCCGAGCTTTGGCCAACGAGGACGCCGCCGACGCGCTCACCGAACACCAGGCCGTCATCCTCGACGCCACCCGGCTGCTCAACCGCATCGAGGTCCGCGGCGGCGCCGGCAGCGGCAAGACGTTCCTCGCGATGGAGCAGGCCCGCCGCCTGGCTCAACGGGGGCAGCGTGTCGCCCTGGTCTGCTACTCCCACGGACTGGCGTCCTACCTCGAGCGCATCACCGCCAGTTGGCCGCGACGGCAGCAACCCGGCTACGTCGGGGAGTTCCACGCGCTCGGTGTGCAGTGGGGCGCACCCGAGGGGCCCGATGAAGCACTGCGCACCGAGGAGACCGTCCAGTTCTGGGAACACGATCTCCCGCTCCAAATGGCCGAGCTGGCAACGCAACTCGAATCCGGGCGGCGGTTCGACTCCATCGTGGTCGACGAAGCGCAGGACTTCGCCGACTCGTGGTGGGAACCGCTGCTGATCGCGCTGAAGGATCCCGACGAGGGTGGCCTGTACGTGTTCACCGACGAGGGGCAACGGGTCTTCAACCGGTACGGCTCGCCCCCGGTGCCGCTGGTACCGCTGATACTCGACCACAACCTGCGCAACACCCGCCAGATCGCCAACGCCTTCCAACCGCTCGTCGACCACCCGATGAGATTCCTCGGCGGAGAGGGCCCCGCCGTCGAGTTCGTCGCCTGCCGTAGCGAGGACGCACTCGACGTCGGTGACGACCAAATCGAGGCGCTGCTCGAAGAAGGTTGGCGCCCAGAGGATGTCGCACTGCTGACCACCGGCAGTCGCCATCCCGAACAGGCCGAGCGGCAGAAGGACGGCCACAAGGCGTACTGGGACACGTTCTGGGATGCCGACCAGGTGTTCTACGGTCACGTACTCGGCTTCAAGGGACTCGAACGGCGCGCTGTGGTTCTCGTGGTCAATGAGACCGATGTGTTCGAGCGTTCCCGCGAACGTCTCTACGTCGGGTTGTCCCGCGCGCGCGACCAACTCGTCGTGTGCGGCGATCCCGGCTTCATTCGCGAGGTGGGCGGACCGGATTTGGCTCGACGGCTCAACGTGCCCGCGGACCAGGGCCGCTGATTTCCGCTCCGCATGTCGGAGCGCCGGGTTAGCATGGCAGTGCGTCATGAGATGTCGTCGCCAAGCTCCGACTGGACGGCACGCCGACCCCACGCTCGTGGGTGGCTCGGATGACGACGCGACCCGCACCAACCGGTGAGGGTAAGAGCGCCAGGACAGCCGTTCATCGAGGTGAAAGTCGTTGCGGTCCAGGACGATGGATGCGTACACATCAAAGGTCGAGACTTGAACGTCAAGCTCCGGCACCACAATGCGGAGCGTCTGCGTGTGGCGGTTGAGAGCGATGGGCGCTGAAGTTTGATGGATCGCGGAGCCACCACCTCCGCCACGTCACCACGTCCCGGGGGAGGAGCGGAAGTGGCTCATCATGAGCCGAAGCGAAGGAACTCGCACGGGATCTCGCTGCAGCCGGCATTGCGGTGCGTGATGTCGGCGAGTGCTCGGGGTGTCGTTTCAACGCGCCCAGCAGCTGATCTCCACGTGATGACCTGACGGCCTCGGTCCGAATCCGACACGCTGCATCGTCGGCTTATTGCGGCCGGACAGGCCGCATCGCCCGGCTCCTTCGCTGCCGCCGCCATCGCCGTCCGGTGGTAACCGACGGAAAATCAGTTACTGCGCTTTGTCCGATGAAACGACGTAGTGCTCACCACTGACCTTGTGCAGCGCATATCCCGGAGGCATTCCGAACATGCCCTCGTCAGGCACCCAGTCGGCATAGCCATGCTGTCTGAAGAACTCGCGCAGCGCCTTATCCAGGCGGCGGACCTCGGTCTGACGTGAACTCGCCCGCCCTGCGGTGGTGTGCCACCGCCAGGGGCTCCCGGCGGCATCGCGCCGAAAATGTACTTGCGACGGCGTATCGGTCACCCGCGACTCATTCGCACAATGCTCAGCGGCTCGATATCCGTTGCGCTACCTCACCGTAGCGCTCGAAACGTTCGGGATCTGACAACGCGTTGTACAGCACGATGCGCGTCGCCACCCCGCCGTACTTCTCGATCAACGCATCCGTCAGCCGATCCCACGTCGACTCCATCGCGAACGTCGCGATGTGCTCGTCGGTGATCTGCGCCGCCATGCCCTTGAAGTCGCCGGCCTTCTGCTTCTCCCGTATCCGCGCCGTCGTGCCCTCGAACCCAGCCTCATCCCAAATGAACGCGTAGTTCGGCGTGCTGCCGTAAAAGCTCATGCTCGCGCGCACCAACTCGCGCTCCCGATGCCGCTCCTCGTCGTTGTCGCCGACGATCGTCATCACCGGCACGATCACCGCGATTTCCGATGCTGAGCGCCCCGACTTCATCGCGCCCTCAGTAACATTCGGTACCACATGCCGCCCGATGTATCCGGGCTCGCCGAGCGGATGAACATGGACACCGTCGGCCACCTCACCCGCCATCCGCAGCATCCACGGATTCACCGCCGCCACATCAACTTTGGGGTCCGGCGCGTCGATAGGCCCCGCGCTCCACTGCGGCGTGATGAAGTCAAGGCTGTAGAAATCGCCGCGGTGATCGAGCTTGCCGGTCCGAAACGCCCTGAAGCAGGCTTTCACCGCCAGCACGTAATCTCGCAGTCGGGGACCGGGACGCTCGAATTCCATTCCGTAGCGCCGCACCACATGCGTGCGGACCTGCGTGCCCAAGCCAAGCCGAAACCGACCGCCCGTCGCCTCCTGCAACTCCCACGCCGTCGCCGCCGTCACGAACGGGCTGCGGGGAAACGCCACGGCCACCCCGGTCGACAGTTCCAGCCCCCGCGCCGCCTGCGACGCCACCGCCGCGTTGAGATACGCCGTCCGGCCCGTCTCGGTGAACAGCAGACCGGAGAAGCCGGCCGCCTGTGTGCGCCGGGCCAGCCCGCCGATCTGGTCCAACGGCTGCGGCGTCGTCATCGCATCGACGTACACGCTCGAACAGTACGCCGCGGACCCTTGTCGCCAACTCACGTAAGCTCGGGCCCATGGAGCTACTACGCAACGTAGTTGTGTTGCTGCACATCGTCGGCTTCGCGGTCACCTTCGGCGCCTGGGTCGCCGAAGCCGCGGCGAGGCGGTTCCGCACCACCCGCACCATGGACTACGGGCTGGTGCTGTCGCTGCTCACCGGCTTGGCCCTGTCGGCGCCGTGGCCCGCCGGCATCGAGCTGAATTACCCCAAGATCGGCACCAAGCTCGCGATCCTGGTGATCCTGGGCGGTCTGCTCGGTGTGGGCAGCGCCAGGCAACGGCGCACCGGCGAGCCCGTCCCGCGCCTCCTGTTCATCTCCGTCGGCGTGCTGTCCTTCCTCGCCGCCGCGATCGCCGTGCTGTGGTGACGCGCTGACACGGGTCCGACGTCCACCGCGCGACGACTTCGCTCCGAAATGAGAACGCGCCCCCATGGTCCGGCGCACCCCGGAGCTGGCCATGATGAAGGCATGACCCGAGACCAGATCACCCAGCAGATCGTCACCGCCCGCCTGACCAGAGGCCTGACATGGCAGCACCTCGCCGACGCCATCGACAAGCCGGTCGTGTGGACCACCGCCGCTCTGCTCGGCCAGCACCCCATCCCGCCCGAGTCGGCCCGCACGCTCGTCGAGCTGCTGGGACTCGACGAGTCGGTCGTGCCGGTCCTTGGTGCCGTGCCGATGCGCGGCGGGCTGCCCACCGCGGTGCCCGCCGATCCGACCATCTACCGGTTTTACGAGGCTCTTCAGGTCTACGGCGGCGCCATCAAGGAACTCGTTCACGAACAGTTCGGCGACGGCATCATGAGCGCGATCAACTTCAGCGTCGACGTCGAGAAGAAGCCGCATCCAGCCGGTGATCGCGTGGTGGTGACCTTCGACGGGAAGTTTTTGCCCTACGACTGGACCGCTGCCGAAGCCTGACCCGGCGCCCCGGCGTCGTAGCGGCTGATGGGCTGGGGTAAGCGAACACGCGACTTTGGACAGCCTCCACTTGGTTGGCACCGCGACGCGAAGTTTCGGAACATCCACCACTTTCGCAACGCGTTCGTTAGGTTGACCAAGGACGCTGCGTTGTGAATCCAACTCTCCGGGGGTATGGCCATGACAGATCAGTTTTTGGAGCCCGCGCCGACCAAGGCCGAGCTTGCCATCTCGAAAGGTTGGGTCCAGGGCGTCGCCTTGGTCATGGTGTTCGGCTTCCTGGTCATGGGAATACTGGCCGCCAGAACCTACTCGGACTCGATGCCGCTGCCGCAGCGCGTGGTCGGTCCGGACGGTCAGACCCTCTACACCGAGCAGCAGATCACCGCGGGACAGCAGATCTTCCTGCGCCGCGGACTGCAGCAGTACGGCTCGGTGATGGGCCACGGCGGCTACCTCGGCCCGGACTACACCGCGGAGTACCTGCGGCTGTCCGCCGACCACGTCGGCCAGGAACTGCGCGACTCCGGGGCGCAGGACCCGACCGCCGCCGTCGTCGAGATGATGCGGACCAACCGCTACGACGAGGCCACCGGGACGCTGCAGTTCACCGCTGAGCAAGTGAGCGCGTTCAACGAGATCCGTGCCTACTACGCCGACTTCTTCGGCACCGACACCACCGAGCACGGCCTGATCCCGTCGGTCATCACCGACCCGCAGGAAATCCAGGACCTGACAGCGTTTTTCAGCTGGACGGCCTGGGCCAGTGCGGCCGAACGCGAGGGCCACTCCTACTCCTATACCAACAACTGGCCACCCGAACAGCGGGTCAACAACACCCCGACGGCCGACATACTGGTCTGGTCGGCGATGTCGCTCATCGCCCTGCTGGCCGGCCTCGGCGCGCTCTTCGCCCTCTACGGCCGCTGGAGCCGCAGGATCGGTTGGCACGCAACGGAAACGCCGTCGCTCGCGTTCCGCCAGCCGGGCGAGGTGGCGATCACGCCCTCGCAGAAGGCGACGTCCTGGTTCTTCCTCGTCGTCGCCGTACTCTTCCTCGGCCAAGCGGTACTGGGCGGCGCGATCGAGCACTACCGCGCAGAGCTGAGCAACTTCTTCGGATTGGACCTGGCCCAGCTCCTGCCGTTCAACCTGGCGCGGACCTGGCACGTGCAGCTGTCGCTGCTGTGGACCGCGGCTGCCTTCCTCGCCGCCGGAATCTTCCTGGCGCCGATCATCTCCGGCCGCGAACCACGGCGACAGTCATGGCTGACCTACGGGCTGCTCGGCGCGCTGTTCGTCGTCGTCGCCGGCACGCTCATCGGCACCGGGCTGAGCACCTTCGGCGTCGACTGGGCGAAGGGCTCGATCTTCTTCGACCAGCAGTGGGAATACCTTGACCTGCCGCGGTTCTGGCAGGCACTGCTCGTGATCGGGCTGTTCCTGTGGATGGCGATCATCTTCCGCGCGATCCGATCCCGGTTGAAGACAGAGAGCAAGCTGAACATGCCGTGGCTGTTCTTCTATGCCGGGCTGGCCATCCCCGCGTTTTACGCGGTCGGCATGCTCGCCGGCACCGAAACCCATCTGACCGTCGCAGAGTTCTGGCGGTTCTGGGTCGTGCACCTGTGGGTCGAGGACTTCCTCGAGCTGTTCACCACGGTCATGGTCGCCTACATCTTCGTCATGCTTGGCGTGGTGCGACGCCGGATCGCGATCCAGCTGATCTTCCTCGACATCATTCTGTACTCGATGGGCGGCGTGATCGGCACGATGCACCACCTGTACTTCTCCGGAACCCCGGTGGAGCACATGGCATTGGGCGCGTTCTTCTCCGCGATGGAGGTAATTCCGCTGACGTTCCTCACCGTCGAGGCGTGGACGTTCCTGCAACTGGGCTCGCGACAGCAGTCGCGCAGCAGTGCCCCGTTCCCGCACCGGTGGGCGGTGATGTTCCTCGTCGCGGTCGGGTTCTGGAACTTCGTCGGCGCAGGCATTTTCGGGTTCTTGATCAACCTGCCGATCGTGTCGTACTACCAGATCGGGACTGCGCTGACAGCGAACCATGCGCACGGCGCGATGATGGGCGTCTACGGGATGCTCGCCGTCGGGCTGGCGTTGTTCGCGCTGCGCTACATCATTCCGGCGAAGCGATGGCCGGACAAGCTGGCCAAGCTGTCGTTCTGGTCGCTCAACATCGGTCTGGCGTGGATGGTGTTCGCCACGCTGCTGCCGCTCGGCGTCCTGCAACTGTGGCACTCGGTCAACGACGGCTACTACGACGCCCGAACACTGGGCTATATCACGCAATCGGGCAATACCGTGCTGGAGTGGCTGCGCATGCCCGGTGACTTCTTGTTCATTCTCGGCGGCGTGCTGCCGTTCCTCTGGATCGCCTGGCTGGGTGTTCGCTACGGGATCAAGGCCACCACGCACACGCTCCCGGCCGAAACCCTGTTCGTCGAGGAGCACCCCGAAGCGGAGGAGGACCGTACGGGGCTTGCGGTGCCGGGGCGCAGCCGCTACGCCTCTGACCGCCGGGTGGCACCCGACGAGAGCGGAGACGGCCCGTGATCGCCGGCATCGGGATCGACGCGTGGCTGACGATCGGCTACGCCGTGGTGCTGGTCGCTGTCGCGTATGGGATCGACACCTTTGCCCGGCGCGCGGCGGCCAAGGTGGAGGGGCACCGCACGGGTGCGTTCGTCTACCACGAGGACCACGACGCCTGGCAGTGTCCGGAGGATCAGTGGTTGTGGCCCACGTCGTTTGACCCCGACAACCGGGTCATGCGCTATCGGGGCACGCCGTCGATCTGCAACGCCTGCCCGGTCAAGCACACGTGTACGTCTTCGCACGACGGCCGCGAGGTGAGCCGGGCGATCGACAGTTGGCCGGCCTCGGAGGCGGCGCGTTTTCACCGCGGAATCGCCTGCGCCGTCGGCGTCATCGCGGTCATCCTGCCGCTGGCGACGGCCCTCGCGGCCAAGACGGCACCGGAGGCGCTGCTGCTGCTGGGGTCTGCCGCCGCTGTCGCTGTGTTGACGTTGCCGCTCTGGTCGCACCTGCGCCGCACCCCTGCTGTGCCGAACGGGGTGGTGTTCCAGTCCCTCGACGACAACCTCGAGGAACGAAAGCGTCTGGCCGAAGCCGAGTTTCGTCGCCGCAGCTCGTATGCATCGGATCGTCGGGAGGTGAGCTGATGGGCACATGGACGGTGGTCGTCGTTTTCCTCCTCGTCGTGCTGGTGGCGCTGGCGATCGCTTCGGTCCGCGTCGTCAAGGAGTACGAGCGCGGTGTGGCGTTCCGCCTCGGTCGGCTGCGCGGACCGCTCGGCCCCGGCATCGTCGTCGTGTTGCCGGGCATCGACAAGCTCGTGCGAGTCGACCTGCGGACGGTGACCCTGACCATTCCGCCGCAGGAGGTCATCACCCGCGACAACGTGACCGCGCGCGTCAACGCCGTCGTGCTGTTCCGCGTGACCGATCCAACGAAATCGGTGATGGCCGTGGAGAACTTCGCGATCGCCACGTCGCAGATCTCACAGACCACGCTGCGTTCGGTCGTCGGACGTGCAGACCTCGACACGCTGCTCGCCCATCGCGCAGACCTCAACGAGGATCTGGCCGCCTCGATCGCGAAACAGACCGAACCGTGGGGAATCGTCGTCGAGGTCGTCGAGATCAAGGACGTCGAGATTCCGGAGATGATGCAGCGCGCGATGGCCCGCGAAGCCGAGGCGGAGCGGGAGCGGCGCGCGAAGGTGATCAGCGCACGCGGCGAGTTGCAGGCGTCGACGGAACTGCGCGACGCCGCGATCACGCTCAGCGAGAGCCCGGCGTCGCTGCAGCTGCGCTACCTGCAGACACTGCTCGAGCTCGGTGCCGACCAGAACTCCACGGTCGTCTTCCCGATTCCGATGGATATCGTGCGCCCGTTCCTCGAGGGCGAGCAGCGGAATCCGGGAGGCGGCGCGAGCGGCCCCGGTGACTCCGTCCCCCATATCAGGAGGGTGAAATCCGATGAGTAGCACGACACCTGACCGAGCAACCGTCGACGAGGCGGGCGACCTTCCGGAGCCCGGGCGTCCCGTCGTCCTCGAGGCCACCCCGCCAGGTTTGTGGCGGACGCTGTTGGGAGTGGCAGTGGCGGTGCTGGCACCGCTGTTCGGATTCCTCATCGGCGGCGCCTTCGGAGCCGGGACGATAGGCACCTCGATCGATCCGATGTTCCTGTCGTTGTTCACCGGCATCTTGATCGGCGGCATCGGGGTGCTGGTGGCGATCTCCGGCGGCGCCCGGATGTGGAGGCACCTGCACCCAGAGGACGATGTCGAGCGAGAGGATGCTGTCGAGTCCTGAGTAGTCGTGCCGCGCAGCGACCATTTGCGTGCGCGCGAAGGACTTAAGGTCATCGGTGAGCGAGCCGATGCCGCGCGGGTGGGCGTGGGCCGGGGCCCGCTGCTCGGGCGAGAACGCGAACTCGCACGACTCCAAAAGTCGTGGCGCCGTGCACAAGAAGGCACACTGCGCCTGCCAGGGTTGGTCTTTCGCGGTGCACCCGGCATCGGCAAGTCCCGACTCGCCGCCGCCGCCGTGGAGATGGTCGAGGCCTCGGGCGCGGTGGTGCTCGAGCTGATCGGATCGCCCCTGCACACCGACGCGGGGCTGTATCCGGTGCGCACGCTGCTGGAACGGCGGTGTGGGATCGGCCGGACCACCGGTCCGGCGGAGCGACTGCGGCTGCTTCGGGCGGAGGTGGCGGCGCAAGGTCTCGATCCGGCGCGGACGGTCCCGTTGCTGGGACCCGTTTTGGGCATTCCCTCCGAAGCCGGGTATGCCACGGCGAGGGCCGAGGGGCGCAGGCTTTACGAGTTGATCGCTGCGGCGGTGGAGGAGTATCTGCTGGCCTGTTTGGGCGGCGGCGCCGGACTTCTGGTTGCCGAGGACGTTCATTGGTTCGACCAATCCACGGTGGAGGTGTTGGCGCGGCTGCTCGAGGCGGGTCAGGGCAAGCTCATGGTGGCCATCACCGGACAGGAGGGAGCCTGGCTACCGCCGTGTTGGCCGGTCAAGGTGTTCGATCTCGAACCGTTGACCGAGAAGCAGGCCGACATGCTGATCACCGCGCTGAACCCACGCTTGTCCGCCGAAGACCGTGCGGCCGTGCGTGACCGCGGCGACGGCATCCCCTTCTACATCGAGCAGATCATCGGTGCGGTGAGCGATCAGCGCGGTCAGACCCAGGTCCCCGATGCGCTGTACGAGCCGCTGCTAGCCCGGCTGCATGCGAGTGCCAACGTGGTACCGGTCGTGGAGTCGGCGGCGGTCATCGGTCGCCGATTCGATCGCGACCTTCTGTGCTCGATCTGCACGCAGAGCGAAGACGAAATCGACGATGCCCTCGATGAACTCGAGGACGCGCTCGTGATCGAACCGACCGGAACCGACAGCTGGCGGTTTCGCGGCAACCTCATGCACGAGGTGGCCTGCGAACTGGCCCCGGCCAGCGTGCGAAAAACGCTGCATGCCAAGGCCGCCGACGCGCTGGTGCGCGGCGCGGTAGGCGGTGACCCGGACTGGCGGCTGGTCGCCGGCCACTACGAGCAGGCCGAGCATTTCGACGACGCGACGTCAGCCTATCGGCAGGCGTCAGCCGCTGCGCGTCGCCGCGGCGCATTGGCCGAGGCGCGCACGTATTTGAACCTTGCCCTTGCCCAACTCGAGCGCACTGCGCCCGGACCCGACCGCGACCGGCGGGAAGTCGGGCTGCGGCTGGAGCGGGGCTTCCTCGCGGCAGCCATCGAAGGCAACCAAAACCCCATCGCCGTAGACGATTTCGAACGATGCCTGCAGCTTGGCGGGACGGATCTGCGCGACGATGAACTCGTCGCGACGATGGTGGCCCTCATGGTCTACTACTTCACCCGTGCCGACCTGAACCGCGTGGTTCGAGTGCTGGAATCGCTGCGCACAGGCTTGGAGCAAGGACGGCGGTGGTTGAGTCCGGTCATCGAGGCGTCTTTCGGTGTGCTGGAGTGGTTTCGAGGCGAGTTCGACACCTCCGCTGCCCACCTTGAGCACGCCATGCCCGAGCTGCTGGAGACAAAGCAGCTCGAGGTGATGTGGTACCAGCCGAACGACCCGATCACCACGGCGCGACTTCACCTGGCATTGGCGAAATTCGTGCACTGCGACGCCAAAGGCGCGGAGGATGAACTGGCGCAGGAGGCACGCCGGCTCGGCGAACTCGGATTCCCTCAGGGCCGATTCAGCGCGGCCTTCGCGGACTTCGTCGAGATATGGATGCGGATCGAAACCGGCCAACTCGACCGGGCCGGGGTGCTGGCCGCCAACCTCGTCGACCAGGCCGAGCAGCACGGCTTCGACGCGTGGAGCCTGTGGGGCCATGCCCAACTGGCGGCCGTGCGAGCCGTCACGGCGATGGGCGACGACTCAGCCGAGTTGTCCGATCACATCGCCACCATGACCGTACTGGTCGACGTCCTGGGTAGGGCCGGGCTCAACGCCTACCTCACGTTCTTCGACGGTGTCCTGGGCCGACTGCTGACCGTAGCGGGCCAACCCGACCAGGCCCGCGCTCGATTCGACATCGCCCTCGCGCGCGCCGACGAGTCCGGAATGCATTTCTATGACGCCGAACTGCTGCGGTTGCGTGCTGCCACCCGCACCGACCCCGACGCCGGGCAAGCAGACCTACGCGCCGCTCTGGAACTGGCCCGCCGCCAGGGGGCAACGCTATTCGAATTACGCTGTGCCCTAGATGATTTCGACCGTCGTAGCGAGCCCGCGCGCGCCCCACTTGTGGAGGCCGTAGGCCGGTTGACTGCCGACGCCTTCTGCCCGGAACTTCAACGAGCCGAGGCAATTGTCGGGGGTCGTGTTCGGTAGACGCCGGCCGCGACACCACACCTCAGCCGGTGAAAAGGCCAACTGTGCTTGCCCTCTGGGCGCTCTCGGCCCACTCATCGAACGTGCATAACAGATCTGTTATAGTGTGCCTGTGGCATCTTACGGTGGTGATCTGATCCGAGAGGCACGTCGACGTGCCGGCCTCACCCAGGCCGAACTCGCCGACCGTGCCGGCACTGCCCAGCCCGCCATAGCACGCTGGGAATCGGGTCGCACCGCGGTGAGCCTCGACGACGTCATTCGGCTTGTCCGCCTCTGCGGGTTCGGCATTGAATTGCAGATCGTCGAACGCGATGACAGCGACCTCGCCCAAGCCGCCCGGCTCGCTCCACTGAGTGGTCAGCAGCGGCTTGACCGTCACGCCCGATTGGCACGTCAGCTCGAGGGACTGCGGACGGCCGGCAGCCGAGGCTGACATGGAGCTCGACCTGCCGCGCCTCCTCGCGACGCTCGATCGGTACAACGTAATCTACGTGCTCATCGGCGGACTCGCCGCCGTCTACCACGGTTCACCGTTCCCGACCGAAGATGCCGACATCACCCCAGATCTGGACGACGCCAACCTCGACCGCCTCGCGCTCGCACTACGGGCCCTCAATGCCAGGACCCGTACCGAAGCCCTTTCCGCGGGTGTGCACTTCGCATGCGACGCGCAAGGTCTGGCAGCAGCCGAGACGTGGAACCTCGTCACCGACGCCGGCGATCTCGACATATCGTTTCGGCCGTCGGGGACCCGCGGATACTCCGACCTGCGCCGCGACGCGGTGTGCGCCGACATCTATGAAGTGACAGTGCAAATCGCGTCACTGGCTGACGTGATTCGCTCGAAGCAGGCCGCAAATCGCCCGAAGGACCAACGTGTACTGCCCACGCTTCGCGAGATACTCGCCAGCCGCCGTGATGGCGACTGACGCCTACTCGAGGCCCAGGGCCTTGCGCAACCGGTCGGCGCTCATGTGTCCGGGAGTGCCGTCATCGGCGGGGAAGCTGGCCAGGAGTCTGATCAAATCACCGCGCCGAGTGGGATCGGCGGCCGCGTCGCGCGGTGTGTGACCGTCGAGAGCGGGGATGGGCGCGACGAGCCAGTTGGCTTCGTACTCGCGAACGAACTCATCGAGCATCGCGGCCACCTCGGGATCAGCGGGGTCGAGCGCCGTTTCGGAACGTGGCACCTCGTTGGCCAACTCGGCGGCGTCGCGGGTGTCGCGAATCGGGCGGCGCGATTCGTCGATGATTCGTGTCGTGGGGTCGCGCCGCAGCAACGTGGCCAGCACGCGATCCATCCGCTCGGCGCTGTTGGTTTCGACCCGAAGCGTTTCTCCCTCACGCACCAGCATTGCCCGGATACGCGACATTCCATGAGTTTTGACGTGTTCATGCCAGCGTGGCGGGTCCTCGTCGTCCAACCGGTCGTAGGCCTCGTCCAACACAGCCTCGAGCCGCTCGGGATCACCGACCCGCAACGTGGCCTCACAGATCGCCAATGGGTCACCCTCGGTGTTGGTCAGCGTCGCCGGCGCGAACCGTCGGCTGAGGGCGGCCATCAGCTCCACCGGATCGGGGCCCACGTCGAGAAGGTCGATCAACGGATCGCGTTCGTGGAGTGCGACCGGCTCGACTCCGCCGAAGAACTGCATGCCCTCGCCGTCGGGAAGCACGCGCGTGCAAATCAACTGACCGGGCTTGAGCTGCCGGCTGGCCGTCCGCTCGCGCACCTCGTGGGTGTCACCGGTGCGCACGTCGCGCACGGCAACGCTCACACCGGGATTCACGCTCTCCACCTCGAACACCGAACGGTCGACCAGCAGCCACTGCTCGGCCAACCAGCGCTCGTCGTCAGGTAACAGCGAACCCCGCGCCTCGAGAAAGTCCGCGAACGCGCCGCCCTCGACCAGCGCGATGTCCATCACCAGCGGATCCGCCATCCCGGCTTCGATCGCCTCCGGGAGATCGTGCGTGTGCCGATATCGCTCGTAGGCCAATTCGGCAAGCAGTTCCCGCCATTCCGCGTCTAGCACGTGCTGAATCGCCTTCGTGTACAACCATTGCACGCGATCGGCCAGTGCCAACTGCTCATGCCCCAGGTGGCACTTCTTGTACTTACGTCCCGACCCGCACCAGCACGGATCGTTGCGGCCGAGATCACTGCGCGGCTCGGCTCGATATGTCTGCAACAGTTCCACCAGCGGGTGGTCTGCGTCGGCGCCTGCACGACGCAACAACCTCAACCCGCGCTCGGCATCGCCACGATCAGAGGCGATGCGGGCCAGATCGATCAAGGGCGGCGGCCAATCAGGATCCATCGACTCGGCCGCGAGCAGTTCCCGCTCCGCCTCGGCGACGTCGCCGACCCGCTCCAGCGCCACCGCGCGCAGCCACCGACACGCCACCCGCGCGGCGCGCGGCACCTTGGGCTCCAGCATCTCGGCGAAGAGCTCCAGCGCGGGAGCACGGCCTGGGTCGGCGCCGACGGTTTCGGCCATCAGCAGCTCAGCCAGCAGCGGGTCGGCAAGGTGTGCCCCCATTTCGCCGAGAACGCCAGAACCGGCGGCTTCGGGGGCCGGAATTTCTGCTACATCTGCGCCATCCGACTGGGCCAGAATCCGCCACAAGTGGTCGTGGATCTCGATTAGGGCGGCAAGGGCTGACGCGTCTTGGAGGTCGAGGTCGTGCCGCTGGGCCAGTAGTTCGCATCGACCTTCGAATTGCCAACGGTCCCAGTCGAACCCGCTGGGGGCAAGCCAGTCGCCACGGTACGCCAGGCCGTGCTTGTCGAAAATCTCGCTCAGTGGCGGCAGCGGGTCGGTGAACAGTGCGGAGTCCGCGACGCACGCTGTCCATACTGCCGCGTCGGCGAAGGTCGGTTCGTCCGCGTCAAGAGCCGCGGCCAGCCGTTCGCCGGCGGTGTGCTGGGTGGTGACGTCGACCCCCTCGAGGACGAGTCCGTCGGTGGTCAGCCGCAGGCCGACCATGTCGCCTTCAGCGAGGCCGAGTCGCGCCAACGCCCCGGGTTCGAGGAGGAGTAGCGCCCCGTCCGAATCGACCACCCCGGCCGGAATGGCCCGCTCGTCGAGCAGTTCGTCGTCGTAGTCGGCCACCACGATAGAAGCGGTTGACCCGTCGCCGAGGTGCTGATATTCCTCATGCTCGCACAGCTCGGCGATCGGGCTCAGGTCCGGCCCCAGGGTGAGTACGTCGTGGGCCGCTTCATCTGTGCTGACCCGGTGGGTGAACACCCGCCCGGTCAGCAGGGCTGGCAGCCATACCCAGCGACCGTCGACCAGCTGCCTTGCCGGGCAATCCATCTCGAGCAGGTTCCACTGTAAGGCGGATGCCGGATCGTCGACGCCGTGGTCGCGCAGGTGCTGGCCGAACTCATCCTGATGCAGGGGGCCTTGGTCTGTGAGAATCTCCGCGAGGACCGCAATGAGGTCAGGCGTCGCCGTCACGTCGACCACCCTACGCGCGCGTCGGGGTTTGCTCGCCGGTTATCCACAGGAGGCAGACAGCTGAAGTATGGACGAACTGCTCGCGTACGACTTCGGACATACGGATACTGGTTCCGCACGCAATCAGTAGGGAGTCTCGCTATTTGTCGAGCATCGCGACACCGTCGCGCCATGCGTTGAGGACGTCCTCGACGCGGTTGTATACCTGCGCTCGCGCGGTATCACGATCGACGCCCGACATGAGCAGGTCGTCGTAGTCGGTGTCGAGGTGGCGGACGGACGCGGCGACCGCCAGGCGGACCGCGTCGGGATCCAACCTCCGCGCAGCCGCGCTGCGCCCCACGCGACCACTGCCGCGGACCGCGGCATGCAGTGCGATCGCCCCGGCGCGCTCGGGTGGACATCCGGGGAACTGCTCGCGGATCGCGGCGGCGAACTCGCCTTGGAAGCGCACATCCTCATCTTCCCGACGAAGCTTGTCCCGATCCCTGCGGCGCCCACGTAGATCGGCGTCCGACAGGCATTCTTGTGCCGCTTGCTCGAGCGCTGCGGGCTCCGCCAGGATGCCTTGTCGCTCGTAGCGATGGCGTCGTCTGCTCCAGCGGACCACGACGGCAGACAGTCGGCTGGCTTTCCTGGCGCGACGAGTCAGTGCTGCGTCGCCCGACGGCAGGAACTCGAGGTGGCCGAGGTCGGCGCAGTGCAGACATAGCGTGCCGATCTTGCCCTTGAGGAGGAAGTCGCCGGTGTCGCCGCAGGATGAGCACTCCCACGCGTTGTGTGGCAACAACACGACGATCTCGCGGGGACGGGCCGGCCGCTCGGTCACCGGGTCGACATGACCCGGTGTCGCCCAGTGTGTGCGGTACGCGCGTTCGACGTCGGGATTGGGATCGGTGGTGAAGACCAGGTCGCCGTAGTTTCCGTCCCGTCGCTCCAGATCACGCCCTTGAGCCCAGTCCTGCAACGCTTCCGCTGCTTCGATGACCTTTGCGCCGTCGACCTGGACCGTCATATCAAGCTTGGGTACACGGCCCCGCTCCCACCGCGCTACATTGGGCGCCGCGAGCCAGCCGAGGCCGACCAGGATGTCGACGAGGCGGACCGCTCCTCGTTCGGTCAGCACCTCCTCGGCGACTCGCGCCACTCGCGTTTCGACCTTGACCTTCGCCATGAACCAACGCTACTTCCGCGGTGCGACAAATAACGCGAACCATCCTTTGGTATCAGAGTGGTATCATGCCGAGTCATGGGTATGACTCTGCGCACGAACGAGAAGCAGACCGAGGCGTTGCGCAGGCAGGCTGCTGCCGAGGGACGGTCCATGCAGGCCGTGGCCCTATCGGCGATCGATGAGTACATCGAGCGTCGTGCTCATCAAACCGACGTGAAAGCGGTGTTGGACAAGGTCATTGAACGCGAGCAGGGTGTGCTACGGCGACTAGGGCGTGTCTGATAAATGGGGTAGCCAGAGGGTGATGGCGCGTAGGACTGCTGCGCCGCGGTAGACGATGGCGAGTTTGTCGTAGCGGGTGGCCAATCCGCGCCATTGCTTAACGACGTTGAAGTTGCGTTCAACGACGTTGCGGCCCTTGTAATCCTCGGCGTCGAAAGCCGGTGGTCGTCCGCCGCGCGATCCTCGCCGCTTGCGGTGGGCGATCTGATCGGACGGTTCGGGAATCACTGCGCCGATGCCGCGCCGGCGGAGTCGAGTGCGGGTCACGCGGCTGGAATAGGCCCGATCCCCGCGGACGCGATCAGGACGAGTACGCGCTCGGCCACCGCGGCGGCGGTCCACTTTCAAGTGCGCGAGCAAATGCTCGAACACCGGCCCGTCGTGGGCTTGGCCAGGGCCCACAAGCACCACCATGGGTCGTCCTCGGCCGTCGACGAGGTGATGGATCTTGCTGGTCAGCCCGCCGCGTGAGCGACCGATACCGTGGTCAGGCGGCTCGACGCCCGGATTCGTGTAATTCGACCCAGCCCCCTGTGTGGCGGGTGACGTTCGTGGCGTGCTGATGGGCGCGCGCAATCGTGGAATCCACGGCCACCGCCCAATCGATGATCCCGGCCTCCTCGGCGGCGGCTAGCAACCGCGCCAACACGCTGTCCCAGGTGCCATCGGCACTCATCCGTCGATGCCAGGTCCAGATCGACTGCCACGGCCCAAACGCCTCGGGAACATCACGCCAGGCGATTCCACACCGATACCGATAGATGATCCCCTCCACCATCGAGCGGGCATTCTGGAAAGGCCTGCCCCGCTTGCCCGTCCGCACTGGCAACAGATCCTCGATCAACGCCCACTGGGCATCGGACAACAACTCGAATCGCGACATCCCTCAAGCTTCAGGCACAGCACCCAAAACCTTTGTCAGACACGCCCTAGCCGACACGTGAGCGTCTACCTGGACCTCGATGACTTGCGTCTCGTCGCCGCGCACGCGATCGAGGGGGAAGCTGCCGCCCGGGACTACGGATTGTTGGAATCCGCAGTGGCCCGCCCCCAGGCCACGGTTTTCGGCTCCGAGGCCTATCCTGACATCCACACCAAAGCCGCCGCCTTGTTGCATTCCCTCTGTCGCAACCACGCTCTCGTCGACGGCAACAAACGCCTGGCATGGACTGCATGCCAGGTTCTCCTGGGTCTCAACGGCCAGTGGGTGACGGCCAGCGAGGACGACCGCTTCGACTTCATGATCGCCATTGCTTCTGGTGCAATCGACGAAGTACACGAGATCGCCGCGCAACTGCGGCCATGGTGCGGCTGAACATCGCTCCGGCGCCGTGTTGCGGGCCATGCCTCGGTACGAGCGTGCGAAGAGCAGGTATGTCCAGTTGCCGACCTGCGACGAGGGGTGGCCGCACCCGCTATAGCACGCCGGGCTGAGGTCAGGCCGACGGCACGGCACACTGGGACTCGTGGCGGAGTTGCTGATCGCGGTGAATCCGCAGCGGGATTCCCGGCTGCCCTACCTGCTGCGTGTGCCGCAGCCGGGCGGGGACCTGCTGTTTCGGACGTCGGGCACCTGGCCGCGCGTCAAGGCGCTGTACTGCCACCCGATGAGCGTCGACGAATGGCCCGCTGACGCCGAGATCGTCGAACGGCTACCGCTGCAATCGTGCCAACGGCGAGGTGCCGCGATCGACGTGATCCTGAAACGCGGCCGGGAGAACCGATCGCAGATCGTGTTTACCACCGCGCGGGGGCGCGAGACGGTGTTCTGGCAGTCGCCGCGCACGCGGAAACAGGCGCGACCCAATGTCCGCACCCCGACAGCGCGTGCTCAGGGCATCGAGCAGTTGCCGATACTGGTGGACGCGCACGAACGGTATGCGTACACGTTCGGCACCCAGCAGGTCAGGCTCGAGCGGCGGGCACTGCCGTGCGGTGACTACGGGATCGCCGTGGACGGCACGCTGGTGGCCAGCGTGGAGCGAAAGTCGTTGTCGGATCTGGCTTCCAGCCTGACCAGTGGCAAGCTCCGCTACCAGATGGGGCATCTGGCATCTCTTCCGCGCGCGGCGGTCGTCGTCGAGGACCGGTACTCACAGCTGTTCCGGGTCGACTTCGTGCGTCCGGCGGTCCTGGCCGACCACCTCGCCGAACTGCAGATTCGTTGGCCTACAGTGCCGATCGTGTTCTGCGAGACTCGGCGGCTCGCCGAGGAGTGGACGTACCGGTTCCTCGCCGCCGCACATACGTGGGCGGTCACCGAAGAGGCTGTGCTGCAGCGCATTGCGACGGTGCCGGTCGCGGTCACTTCGCCGTCGACGTCGGGGTCCAGCACGGCCTCGGTCCGCGCCTGGGCGCGTGACGCCGGGCTGCCGGTGTCCGATCGCGGTCGACTGCGCCCGGAGATCTGGCAGGCCTGGCGCGAGGCAAACGATCAGCCTCCGGTCACGCCACCGCCATCGCTTCACGCTCCATGACCTCCGCGGCGGCCCGTTCGCCCGAGCGCACGGCGCCGTCGATGAACCCGTACATCACGGCCGAGGTTTCGGTGCCGGCCCAGTGGATGCGCCCGCACGGCTCACGCAGTGCCGGACCGAACTCGGTGAGCACGCCCGGCGGGGTGTGGGCGATCATCCCGCCGCCCGAGTAGCGTTCGACGGACCAGTTCTGCTCGACGTAGTCGGTGGGCGAAAGCGCCTTGCGGCCAAATCTTTCCGCGACAGCGTTCAGTACCGCGTTCCTACGCTCGTCGTCGCCGAGGCCGCCGAGCCGGCGTGCTTCGGGGCCCTCGGTGATGACGGTCAACATCCCGGGACTGCCGGTGTCGGTGCATGAATCGATCGTGAGGTTGGCCGGTGAGCCCGGCGTGAACGACTGGCCCGACAAGCCGTCCGCCCGCCAGAACGGCTCGTCGTACACCAGCGCGATCTTGTAGACCGCCCCGCTGGGCATCCGCTGGTGCAGGAAAAACCGATCGACGGGAAGCATTGGCTCATAACGGATCTGGCTGGCTATCGAAATCGGTACGGCGACGATGGCTCGGCGCGCGTTGACCACCATGTCATCGGATCGCACGACCACCGCGTCGGCGCTCTGCTCGATGCTTCGCACGGGCTGGGACAGGTGGATGGCGTCGCCTAGTTCGGTCGCCACCGCCCGGTGGACGGCGCCCATGCCGCCGACCGGTCGCTCGTCCTCGGCCGCATCCTTGACCCCCAGCACGAAGCTGGGCCCGCCGGCCGCCGCCATCTGGTAGAGCACGAACAACAGCGAGATTTCCGACGCCGCCGACGTATACAGTCCGGCGACCGAGCTTTCCAGCAGTTGCCGGGCGGGCTTGGACAACGTGTTCCTGTCCAGCCACGCCGCCCAGCTGATCTGGTCCCACTTGTGCGCCTTGCGCGCGGCCCACGGGGCCTCCACCGGAATGGATTTGCACATCTGTGTCAGTTCGAGAAAGACGGTGCCGATGTTGGCGACGGCCCACGGGCTCATCGACAGGGGGATCGTTCCCGTGTACCGGTACTTTCTGCCGTCGACGTACATCATCGCGTCGCCGTCGGTGTACTGCTTGTAGCTCGGCACTCCGAATTCCTTCATGAGCGCGTAGATGGCGTCCTGGCCGGGGCCGATCCAGGCACCGCCGCGGTCGATCCAGGCACCGTCGTCCCGTACCTCGGTGAAGGTCCGGCCACCGACGCGGTCGCGGGCTTCCAGCAACGCCACCGAATGACCTGCCTGCTTCAGGCGCAACGCGGCGGTCAAGCCGGCGAACCCGGCGCCCACTACGCAATAGTCCACGTCCGCCATGAGTGGCCCCTTCGAATGGGTTTGCGCGGGGCCGGGCGGCCGGGTGCAAGCCTCGGCACGCCCTCCAGGACGCGAAGGCATCTAGAGCCAACGCCGAATCGTGCCGCCTGTCAACACAACGTTGCGTCGGCAAACGGATCGTCACCGCGGCCCCCCACTCCCGATGCGCCGCAACGCCTCTCGAAAGGCCCGGTTCGGGTATGCATCCGGCAGCACAGCAGTCACCTCGCGCACCGCTTCGTCGACGCTCACCCCGCGAAGCCGTGCGCCGTACAGCGCGCCCAAGGTCGGTGTGCGGCTGTACGCGGCGACGCAGTGCACGAGGACGGTGCGGCCTTCGCGACGTAGCTCCTCGACCAGCTGGACCGTGTTCAAAAGGACGTAATCCAAATGAGGGTTCTCGTCGCGGTCTGTTTGGTCGATCAGCCGCACCTGGACGTGGGGCATGTCGTCGCGCATGTCCTCGTCGGCGAGCCGGCACAGCGACACCACCGCGTCGACGTCGGCGGGCAGGTCGCGCAACACCCCGATCCCGCCGAGCACCACGCCGTCGTCGTAGGGATGGCGCGCACACGTGTCGATCGGCGAACCCGAATACGAGTGGTCGAACAGCTCCGGCTTGCCGCCGCGCTCGATCGCCGACGCCAATGAGACCAGGCGGTGCGCCGTGGCGCCGGGCCAGCCGTGCAGCACCCGTCGCCATTCACCCGGGACAGCCGACGCGCCGTGGGCTGCGCCGAGCAGACCACCCGCGATCGCTGCGACGGTGTCGGTGTCGTAGCCCGCCCGCACTGCGGCGTCCAACGCCCGCGGCAGGTGGTCGGCGCGAAACACGCCGGCGGCCGGATCATCTTCTGGCACCGGGGTCGTCGCGATCGCCGACCACGCCGCCTGTAGCGCTGTCACCACCCAACCGTTGTTCGGGAACGACGCGGGCACACCGTTCTCGGCATCGTCGAGCCGCTTGGCCCATAGCCGCTGCCGATCGGAAGGGAGGTACCGCAGTCCGATACGCGCGTCGAGCGCGCCGGTGAGCACCGCATGCCGGATCGCACTGCACCACAACACGCACGCATCACCTGTATCCGGGTCGAAATGGGTGAGCTCGCTGATCGCGCGGGCCGCTTCGACCATGGCGTCCTCATCGTCGAGATACGCCAACGCGACGGGTGCGGTCCGCATCAGCGAGCCATTGCCGGCCGCGTGGCCGGTGCGCCCGTGGTACTCCTTCGACGCGGCCCTGGCGGCCGCGGCGGTGATGGTGCCGCTGCGCGCCGCCGAACGCAGCACTGAACCTGTCTGGATGCCAATGTCTTTGGTGTGGTGCGACCACTCCAGCCATCGGTCCACGATGGCATCGTGTGCTGCCGAATCCCGCAGGTCGACGCCCGTTGCAGCGACCTCCGCAATCGCGACCGCCATCGCGGTGTCGTCGGTCCACTCGCCGCGTTCCCAGACGCCACCGCCGGTCATGGCCACCTGCTGGTCCGGCTTGCGCGGCGGCTGAAATTCGTACGGTGCGCCGAGGGCGTCCCCCGCCGCGGTCCCCAACAGCACACCCTCGACACGATCGTTGTAAGACGCCATATCCTCCGCCTCCTCCCGGGAGCCTTTTTGCGCATATCCGCGCTAATCGTCAACACTGTACGCTGAGGCACCGACATGAGCCGTCATCCGTACCGGGACGCCAGTGGGCGGACCCTCGCCGAGTATCCGCGGCCGTCGGTAGCGGTGGACACCGCGGTGCTCACGCTCGACCCCGCAGCGGGCCTGGTCGTGCTGGAGGTGCGTCGGCCACATGACAAGGGTTGGGCGCTGCCGGGCACCTTCCTGCATCAGGGTGAGGTGCTGGCCGCCGCCGTCGATCGCTCGTTGCAGGAGAAGGCCAACGTACGAGGGTTGCACCCGCGGCAGCTGCGCGTGTTCGACGACCCCAGGCGCGACGACCGCGGTTGGGTGCTCTCCGTGGCGCACGTCGAGGTGGTGCAACCCGGGCGGCTGGAGTCGCGGTTCCCTGGCCGGACCCGGCTCATGCCGATCGACAGGCACGGGCGGCTGCCGTTCGACCACGCCGGGATCATCAAGCTCGCCGTCGACCACATCCGTTCGCGCTATGCCGACAAGCCGGACCCCGACGGGCTGCTCGGCGACGAGTTCACTCTCCGCGAGTTGCGGCTCGCCCACGAGGCCGTCGCCGGGCACCCGCTGCAGCGCGACACATTCCGTCGCGCGATGGAACCGCACCTGATCGCGACGGGCGCGACGACGACGCGAGGCCGCGGACGTCCCGCGGAAGTGTTCCGGCGCGACGCTTAACCGCTCATAGCCGTCGCACAGCCCGACGGCGTGCCTTGACGCCGCGTCGCCCGAGACCGCTGGGCCGTATCCCGGTGACGGCACGAACGGGCCGAATGTGCTCGCCGAGTCCGGCGTCCTCCGCAGCGACATCCGGCCGAGCTTCGCGTCCTATACCGGTGTGGCCGAGGGGATCGCGACGCGAATGGCCTGACGCTTTTCGACCTGACCAGGGCGTGCCCCCCGGGTGCGGGCCTTGCGGTACATATCTGGCACTGCGATCGCGCGGGAAGCCACTCCCTCTACAGTCCCGACACCGCCGACCAGAACTACCTGCGCGGTGTGCAGGTCGCCGACGGGAACGGGCGAGTGTCGTTCACATCCATCTTCCCGGCCTGCTATCCCGGGCGTTGGCCGCGCATCCATTTCGAGGTGTTCGACTCGCTCGAAACAGCGGTCGCCTGCGAGAACGCCCGGCTGACTCGCAGATGGCCCTGCCGGAGGATGCCGTCGATGGTCGGGTCGCTCGCCAAAACTGCTGTACCGCCGGATCTTTGACTTCCACGGTTTCTGAAAGGGTTGTGCTTTTCGCGTACGCACGACCCTGGCCTAGAAATGGGCGACAGGTTGGTGGCGCAGGGGGACAGCGGGCGATTGAGCACACTCATCGCCCGCGAGCGTGCGCAGAATGTCGCAAACCCGCGGCGTGTCGTGTACAGACCCGCACGCTCGCGGCGAAGGGGGCTCGCGGTGAAGGGGGCTCGCGGTGAAGGGGGCTCGCGGTGAAGGGGGCTAGCTGACGAGCGACAACGCGTGCGCGCGCCGCAACTTGCCCGACGGTGTCTTCGGGATCATGCCCGGCTCCAGCACGACCACGTTGCGAGGTCGCACGTCGACTTCGGCGAACACCTCGTGCGCAACCTGCCGCTCGATGCGGCGCGCGTCGGCGGCGTCGGCGAAGTTCGTACTCTCGACGGCTACCGCGAACGTCTCGCGCGACAACCCCGCGTCCAGGCGCACCGCCACGGCGCAGCCGGGCCGCACCCCGCCGACGCGCCCGGCGGCCCGCTCGATGTCTGTCGGGTAGATGTTCCGCCCGGCCATGATGATGACGTCCTTGAGGCGTCCGCACACCACCACTTCGCCGTCCTCGGTGAGATATCCCAGGTCGCCGGTGTCATACCAGCCGCGCTCGTCCTGCGCCGGGATGAACCCGCCCACGGTGGTGTAGCCCCTGCTCACCGGATCGCCACGTACTTCGATGACGCCGACGCCGCGCGGCGGCAGTTCCGCGCCGTCTTCGTCGATCACCCGCACCTCCAGACCGTGTAAGGGCCGGCCCAACTTGACCAGCCGACGAGTATGGCCCTTGGTGGCGGGCACCGCGCGGTGCAGTACGGCCAGCAGGTCGGCGTCGACCTCGTCGACGGCCATCCCCCGGCCGCATTCGGAGAATGACACGGCCACCGTCGTCTCGGCCATCCCGTAGGCCGGTACGATCGCCTCGGCCCGCAGCCCGAACGGCGCCCCGGCCTCGCAGAGGTCCTCGACGTCGAGCGGCTCCACCTGCTCGGCGCCCGACAGTGCCCAGCGCAACGACGATAGATCGAACTCGCCCGGGCTGGCCAGCCGTCGAAGCCGCTTGGCCAACAGGGTGTAGGCGAAGTTCGGGGCGGCCGTCATGGTGCCCTTGTACTTGTCGATCAGCTTGGCCCACAACAACGTATCGTTCAGGAAATCGATCGGGGTGATCTTCACCAGTTCGGCGCCGAAGTACATCGGCACCGTCAGGTAGCCCGTCATCCCCATGTCGTGGAAGCAGGGCAGCCAGCTGACGATCACGTCGGTGTCGATGTCGAAATCGCAGCCGACCGTCATGGCCTCGGCGTTGGCGACGATGTTGGCGTGCGTGACCTGAACGGCCTTGGGGGAACCGGTGGACCCCGACGTCAGCTGCATCAGCGCGACGTCGTCGTCGGTGGTCTGGATCGGGTCGGCGGACTGGCCCGCCAGTAGCGACTCGATGGTCAGTACCGTCATGCCGAGTCCGTCCAGCACGGGCGCGGCCGCCATGAAGGGTTCACTGACAACGACGGCCCTGGCGGCGATCATGTCGATCACCGCGGTCGTTTCCTCAGCCCAGCGGACCAGGTCGGTGCGCGGCGTCGGTTGGTGCAGCATGGTCAGGCTGGCGCCGCGCATCCAGATGCCCTGGGCGGTCGGTGCGATTTCGACGGGGGCGCCGGCCAGTACGGCGATCGCGTCGCCGTGTCCAATGCCCGCCGCCGCCAGCCCACCCGAGATGCGGCCGGCCCGCTCGTTCACTTCGGCCCACGTGTGTCGGACGGGGGCGACCGGTTCGCCGGTGACCATCCCCTTGGTGCTCCACCGGGCATTCCGGTACATCGTGTCGGTGAATTGGCTCACTGGAATCTCCAGCCCCGGCGTGACAGCGCCGTACTAGGTGATCCGTCGCCACGGTCGATGCGACAGGCGGAGCTCGTCAGGCAGTCCGACTGTACACACCAGAGGCCGTCGGGCACGGTCAGCGCGCCGACGTCGGTTCAGACGCGTCTGAGCACCCGCCGGAGCAGGCCGGGATGCGCGGGGGGCGTGCGACGCGGCGAGTACGGCCACGGGTTGTTTCGTTCCGGGACGGACGCTGCACGGGCCTGCTTGAGCTCTACCCGCAGATGCTGGCGCAGTTCGTGCAGGTCCGGATCGGCCCACCGGTTGCGGGCCTCGGCCGGGTCGTCGGTCAGGTCGTACAGCTCCCACTGGTCGTCGAGCGGCGATGTCCGGTAGGCCTCACCGCCGATGCCGTTCGCCGCAAGATGTCGGACCCCGGGCTCGGTCCAGGTCGCCGGATCGTCGAAGGTGCGCACCAGTTTCCACAGATGCCCCTCGCCGCGGTGCTCATCGACACGCAGCACCAGACCCTCGAAGTTCGACGCCACATGCGCTGGTATCCGGATACGCAGCGGCGCAGGGGGATTCGTTGACCGCTTCAGTTTGCGCGCCAGACCCGACGCGCCGGTGTCGCCCTCGAGCACGTTGTCGCGCGTCATCAGGTACACGGCTCGCGACTCGTCGGCCGCGGCGCCGTCCACCACCGGCATCAGGTTGCGGCCCGGCAGTGCGTGCACCTCGGAGAAGGTCTCGGCCAGCGACGCCGCCACCGTCTCGACGTCGATACCCGCCGCGCCCAGCAGTGTCGGCACGATGTCCACGTGCGACGTCGGCGCCGACACCGCCCGCGCCGACGTCGCCCGAGCACCGATTCGGGCCACCACGAACGGGACCCGCGTCGCCTCGTCGTACAGGTTGAACCACTTCTGGTGCAGGCCGCCGTGCGCGCCGAGCAGATCGCCGTGATCGGACGTGCGTACCAGCACCGCGTTCTCCGAGCCTCCCTCGGTCACCGCACGCCGCACGCGGTCGATCGGCGCGTCGACCTCGGCGTGCAGCCGGTAGTACAGGTCGCGGTAGTGCTGGGCCTGACGGGTGTAGGTGCGGTCGATCGCCGGCGCCGGGCCGTACCCCGAGTAGTAGGCCTCCCGGTACGCGATCTGCGCGGCGGGCTTGGTCGACAGGTCCTCCTCGGCCGTCGGCGCCGGCGGTACCGGTGGCGGATCCAGCGGCGTCGGCTTCACCGGGCTGCGCCGCTGCCACGCCGGGAACAGCACGATGTCGTGCGGGTTGACGAAGCTCGCCACCAACAGGAACGGGCGCTGCGCGTCGACGTCACCCGCGTGACGCCGGGCGTAGCGGTTTTTCAACCACGCCACGATCCGGTCGGCGATGAGCGGGTCGCGCCGCACCCCCGCGTTGGCCAGCGGCGCGCCGTGCGGCTCCGGGCCGACCCATCCCGAAAACCCGTACGGCGCAAGTGGATCGGCGTCGAGGTAGCGCTGCACTGCTTTCGGGTCGACGACGCCGTTGTCGTCGTTGGTCGCCAACGGCTGACCGGTGGCGGGATCGGTGAGGTCCGCGTGCGAGATGTGCCATTTGCCGTCGTAGTGCGTGTCGTAGCCGGCCGCGCGGAACCAGTTGCCCAGTGTGGGCACCTCGTTCGGGCGCAGCCATCGCATGCGGGAGTCGTCGTAGACCTTGCCGATGCCGTCGGTCTGCGTGACGCCGTGCAGGTCGGGGTAGTGGCCGGTGAAGATCGTCGGGCGGCTGGGCACGCAGGCCAGCGAACCGGTGTAGTGCTTTTCGAAGCTGACGCCGTGCTCGTCGAACCACCTGCGCCCGGTGAGCGTGTCGCGCCGCCAGGCCAGGACTTCGGGCGCCTCGTAGGGCGGCACCGCACGCTCCTCGTCGGTCATCACGATGATGATGTCGGGGCGTTCAGTCACGAGGTTCCTCCAATCGCGTCGCCAGCGCGGCGAGCATGGTGTCGGACCCACGGGCCAATGCCCTGCAGGCCAAGCGCTCGACGAGTTGCTGCGTTCTGCCACGTCCTTTTCGGACGGTGCTGGTGATCGTCACGACGGTCTCGCCGCCGCTCGTCGGTTCCAGGGTCCAGCGGTTGCTGACCTTGCCGATGACCTTCGGCAGGCCCGCGATGTCATAGCCGAGGACGTACTGCGGGTCGCATTCCGTGATGCGTTCGACCAAGGTGTTTCGTCCGACCTGCACCCGGCGTGTCGTGCCGACCATGCCGCCGTCCGGCCCCCGGCTCAGGATGCTGGAGTGGTCGACTTCGAGCCATGAGGCGAGGGCGCCGAAATCCGCCAGCACGTCCCAGATCTGTGTGGGGGTTGCCGCGATGACGCGGCTGCGGTCGATATCGGCCACCGCCCCACGCTACGCGAAACCGACGACGTCGTCACCCATTTCGAGATCAGCGGCGGTCGGGCCAGCCGGGTTCCGCGGGGTCCGTCGTCGGCGGGGTGTCGAGGGCACTGCTGAAGTAGGCTTGGCGCCTCTCCCGGTTGGCGGGCATGCGGTCGGCGCACTTGGAGAGGCGTCGCTCGCCGTCCACGGTCTGGTCGGCAGTGAATTCGCGGGTGATCGGCGTCCCCCACTGGTAGTCGCCGGCGCCGGTGATGCGCCAGGGACCGAACACGTCGTCGACCGGTGCGGGATTCGGCCCATTCTGGGCTGTGCTGACCATCGCGGGGTCATTGGGATCGGCTGGTGTGTCGGTGAATTCGACCCGCCAGACCTTAAGGCCGTCGACGTCGTTGAGGCCGGTGCGGCCCTCGTAGCGGACGACGGACTCGAACGTTTCGTGCTGCTGACCTTCGCGGAAGATCTTGTACAGGCCGTCGCACACGTAGGCGCGGTACCCATTCTCGATCTGGGTGAGCTCGAGGACATGGAAATACTCGTTGCCGTAGAACGCGCCCGCGGGTCCGAACGGCTCGGCGTCGAGTACCGGTCGGATGCTTACCAATTGGGCGGGGGTGCTCGAGGAGAAGGGGGGCGTCGACGCCGGTGGGACGGCGCGGTCGAAACCCGGGTAGGCGGCGCCGAAGTCGGCGGTGAACTGGGCGACCCGGTACGACTCCACGTACGCCCGCAGGGGCACCGCCGGCCCTGTGACGAGATCGATGCCGGGTTCGGCCGCCCATCGGAACCGGAAGTCAGCCAGCGCCTCCGGCCAGTTGGCGAATGCCTGCTCGGGCTGTTCGTCGCTTCGGCAGCCCGCCAACCCCACCATGAGGAGGAGAACCATCCACGACCGCATGATCGTCCTCGCGTTCATCGTCCCGTGTGCGCCGGCGGTCTGGGCAGCGCATCCCGGTAGGCGTCTTCGTAGTCCTCGATACCCGACTTCACCGACGGGTCGATTCCGTTGAAGTAGTTGGTGAGTGCCGTCCGGAAGTCGGCGAAGTCGCCCTCCAACGGCTTGAGCCGGCCGGTGGTGGGGTCGATCAGGTTCGCCTCGGCGAAGAACCGCGGATCGCCGATGTCGCTGTCGAGCAGCCGCTGGGCGACGGCGTACTGCAACGCCTCTGAACTCTCCTGGACGACGTAGGTCGGGTTGTCGGGTACCGGTGCGTCTCCGACGAAGATCTGCTGCAGCGGGTCGCCGGGTATCTTGTCGGCGAAGTCGAGGAAGGTCCTGACGCCGGGGATCTCGCCACCGATCTTCTTTGCGGCGTCGAACCACTCGCCACGGCTTTCGTAGGCTCGGATGTCAGCAAGGTTGCCGTACTCGATGGCATCGTTGTCGGCGATGTTCGCGCCGGAGTCGATGATCCCGCGTAAGCTGCCCGCGGACTGCAGGTCCGCGGTGTTGACCGCGCCGCCGTCGATGATGGACTGCTCGAAATTGGCCTGGTACTGCATGCCGTTGACGTACGCCTGACTGTTCAGGGTGGCGGCGGCATCGGGATCGGTGTCGATGACCGCGAACAGGTCCCGGGTGTGCGGCATCTCGGGGTTCTTCAGATCGTCCAGGGGCGCGAAGCCTCTGGTGTTGTCGAGCGGATTGCCCAGCATGTCGTCGATGTAGGGCTTGTTGGCCTCGGCGAGGGCCTGGGTGAGTTCGGGGTTCACCTGTCCGAGCGCCTGCCCGTCGGTGCCCCGGACGTCGAGCAACTCGGGGGCGTTGTTTCCGACCCACTCGTCGACCGCGTGCATCGTTTGGCCGGCCTGCTCGGCCCGGAACAGTTGAGTGGGATCGGTCAGATCGGCCGGGACGGCGCCGGTGCCCTCGAGCAGGCTGCCGGCCGCCGCTCCGTCGTCGGCCCACTGGTGGGTGAAGAGGTCCTCGATGAAGCCGGCATTCGGTGCTGCACCGTCGGCTCCTGCCAGCGCGTCGTGCACGGCCATCGGGTCGCGTCCGGCCGCGTTGAGCATGTCCTGCACCGCCGGGTCCACCAGCCGCTGCCCGAGCCCGACGTCCTGCTTCCAGGCGATATCGGGGGCGTCGTGCATGTCGCGCAGGACCTGTTCCGACTTGTCCAGCAGCGCGGCGTCCAGCGCCGTGCCCTGCTGCAGTTCGGCGTCCCCGGCGGCGACGATCGCGGCGACGTCGCGGTACTCGTCGAGGTGCGGGAACGGCTTGTACGGGTCCGGTAACTCGATCCTGGGCTTACCGTTCGCGTCGGTCCCTTGGGTCGGAGCGGTCGGCCCGCGCAGCGGCGCCTCAAGGGTCTCCCGGATCCCTGACGGCAGGTTCTGCATGCCACCGCGGATGGGCACGTACCCGACGTCGCCGGGCTTCGCGGCGGGGTCGGCGCCGGCCACGGTGATGTTCTCGTTGGACACCAGCTGTAACGCGTCGGCGACTCGCCCGCCGTCAGGCCCGAGTTGTTCCATCATCGCGCGAATCTCGGCCGGACCCTTGCCATCCAGGGATCGTGACAGCTGGTTGAGGTAAGCCATCTGACTCGCTGGCAGCACCAGCTCGCCACGCGCCAACGCTTCCTGCTGCTCGGGGGTCAGCGTGGTGTTCTCCTCGAGCCGGGCCAGTTCTTCCGGGCTGATTTCGCCGTCCTGGAGGGATTCCCCGTCGGCGATGCCCTGCTCGCCAGGCGAAGCGGGATCGCCGCCGGTGGCCGCGGACAGCACTCGCGCCAGGTCGCCGTCGACCTCTTCCGCGGCGGCCAGAACGGCCACCATGCGGTTCTCGACCTCCGCCGTCTTGGCCGCCAGCTGCGCGATGTCCTCCTCTGCCCAGCCCGTCGTGTCGGGCGGGATCACCGTGTTGGTCGCCATATCGATCTGCACCGGAGGCGCGGCGGCGGCGTACTGCACAAGGCTGTCCAGGTCGTTCTTCACCGTGCGGGCATCCTGTGCGGCGCGCCCGGCGAACAGCGACACCAGCACGGCGTCCTTCTGGGTGACGTCGAGCTTGGTGGCCGACTGCTCGATCGCCTGCTTCGCGGCCTCACCTGCCTGGCCTTTCCATGTCCCGAACACCGAGAGATTGCGCAAGGCCTCGGCCGTCTCACCGCTCGTGCGGGCGCGGTGGGCCGCCGCTTTGGAGACCTCGTCGATCTGTTCGGGTTCCCAACGCTGAACGTCGGCCAACGTCAACCCCACGGGTCAGAGTCCCATGGAGCCCAAACGCGATGCCGCAGAGTCGATCCCGGAAGCCTCCTGGTGGTCGGTACCCACGTAGTTCGCTGCCGCCGATCGGAGATCGTCGACATGTCCGATGAGCTCGGTGTAGTGCGAGAGGGACTCTTCCTCCCATTTCGCGGTGGTTGCTGCCAGCGCCGCCGCGCTCGATCCGATCCAACCGGCCTGTGCGGCGCCAATGCGATCATGCGCCGTGCCGTGAGCCGACCGCAGAGCGTCGGCGGCCGCACCGACGTGATCGGCCGCCATCCGCACCTCCAGCGGGTCGACCTGCAGTTCCTCACTCATCGACTCACCCAACACTCGCCATGGACCAGGGGATTTTCAGCGTTTGCTGGTCAACGGTACCATCGCCGCAATACCCCCCGATGCACCAATTTTTACGGTGGCAATGCGGCCGGGGCGCGATGAAATGGTTTGCTGGTGTGCAGGTCGTTGGGTGCCCGAAGTGCCCATCTCACTCGTAGCGCTGAGTTGACCAGTCGAACTCGGTGTAGGACAACGCGACGCCGTGTCGGGCCGCGATCCCGGTCATGTGCCCAGCCCGAGCAGGCTGACCATCAGCGGCAGCATGACGATGATGAGAATCGCACCCGCGATGTCGAAGGAGATGCCCGAGCGGATCATCTTGGTGATCGGTACGACGCCCGATCCATAGGCGATCGCGTTCTGCGGCGTAGACACCGGCAGCATGAACCCGAAGGACGCCGCGAACGTCGCCGCCAGGGCGGGCACGAACGGGTTGACCCCGGCGGCCACCGCGACGGGGATGATGATCGGCACCACCACCGCCGCCGATGCGGTGTTGCTGGTCGTCTCGGACACGATGATCGCCAGCAGCACCGCGAAGACGGTGATCGCGACGGCACTCGTCAGGCCCAGCGCGTCGTCGACGGAGGTGCCGATGGTCTCGGCCAGGCCCGTCGACGAGATCAGCGAGCCGAAGATGATACCGGTGCCGAACAGGATTATTGTGCCCCAGTCGATTTCGGCGGCGTCCTTCCAGCGCAGCGTGAACTCGCGGTTCTGCCAGTCGGTCGGCAGCAGAAACAGCAGCGACGCGCCGAACACCGCGACCACGCCCTCGTCGAGGCGATCGCTGACGAACTCGTACACCTCGGACTCGGTGCCGGTGATCAACGCGACCACACCGGGCAGGATCCACAGCGTGACCGTGATACCGAACGCGGTCAGCGTGTTCTTCTCGGCCCGCGACAGCGAACCCAGCTTCTCGCGCTCGCCGGCCACATAGTCGGCGACCCCGTCGATCCGCTTGATCTCTGGTTTGTTCAGCCGCAACAGGATCAGTGCCAGCAGCAGGAACATCACCAGGCAGATCGGGATCGCCATCACCGTCCACTGGCCGAAGCTGATCCGTTCACCGGTGGCCTCCTCGATCAGCCCTCGCCCGATCAGGTTCGGTGGGCTGCCCACCGGGGTGAGCAGTCCGCCGACGCCGGCGCCGTAGGCGAGCATCAACATGAGTGCCGCGCCCACCCGCAGCCGCTGCGGGTCGAAGTCCGGTTCGACATCGCCGCGCTGCTGCAGCAGTTTGGCGATGACGGAAAGGATCCCGAGCGCCGTCGGCAACAGCATCGCCACCGTGGCGGTGTTGGAGACGAACGCCGACAGCAGGCAGGTGATCGCGCCGAACGCGAGGATCACTCCGGTGGTGGAGCGTCCCGCCCGCGGCAAGGCCAGGATGCGGAACGCGAAACGTCGTGCCACGCCATGTCTGAGCATCGCCTGGGCGAGGATGAACGCGCCGATGAACGTGAATATCGTCGACGACCCGAACGGGGCGAGCACATCGTCGACCGGTGCCACACCGAGAAAGACCGTGACCGCGACACCGAGCAGACCGCCGATCGGAATCGGCACCGCCTCGCTGATCCACAGCGTGATCACGCCGAGCAGCACGGCGCCCAGCACCTGCTGATCGCGTGGGATGTCGATCGGCAGGACCAGGAAGACGACGGCCAGCAGCGGGGCGAGGAACAGGCCGACGGTCCGCCGGACCTTTTCGAACTTCTCTTCGCGCGGGGAGAGCCTCTGCTCACCGAGGCTTCGGTAGGTCGCGCTCCCGAGCAGTGCCTTGTCGACCTCGGTCGGCGTGACCTCGTTCTCCGTGCTCATCGCAGGCTCCGTCCACCCGGTACTGAGTGCTACGCCACAACCGCCGGGAAGGAGTGCCCGGAAATCAGCCGAGCCTAAACCGAAACCAGCGCGAGCGCTCACCTATGTACGGTTTGGGTGCCGAAATCCGTACCAGATTGAGCGCTCGCGGTAAGGGAATCAGCTGCCCCGCAGGCGGCGCGCCAGACCCGACGCGCGCACCGCCCGGCGTTCGACGGCCGCTCGGATCGAGGCCTCGGGGCCGACCACCCGGATCCTCTTTTTCGCCCGGGTCACCGCGGTGTAGAACAACTCGCGGCTGAGCAGCCGAGAGTCCTCGGGCGGAAGCAGCACGGTGACCTCGTCGGCCTGGCTGCCCTGCGACTTGTGAATCGTCATCGCGTGCATCGTGTCCACATCGGCCAGTCGGCTCGTCGCGAACTCGAGCCGTTCGGCGCCGGCGATCGCCGCGCGAAGCGCGCCGTCGCGCAGCACCGTGACACCGGTGTCGCCGTTGTACAGGCCCAGCCCGTAGTCGTTCGCGGTCACCAACACCGGCCGTCCCGCGTACCACGCCGACCAGATCGGCTCGCCGGTCATCTCCGCCAGCCACCGCTCCACCTGGCGGTTCCAGTACCGCACCCCGAACGGGCCGCGGCGGTGCGCGCACAACAGCCGGTGTTCGTTCAGGATGGCCAGGGCCGCGTCGTCGGCACCGAGAATCGCCGCCTTGCGGAGCTCAACGGCGAACGGCACCAACACCTTCCGCAAATGCTCCGACGGCTCCTCGGTGTCGACCCACTCGATGTGCTCGCCGCCGGCGCGCAGCACCTCCATCACGGTGTCGGCGTCGCCGGCACGGATCGCGCCGGCCAACGCCCCGATCGACTCGCCGAACCGGTGCGACGTCTTCAACTCCGCGATCCGCCCGTCGCCGAGGCCGTCGACCAGATCCGCAAGCACCGCACCGGCTTCCACCGACGCCAACTGGTCGGGATCGCCGACCAGGATGAGCCGGGCCTCCGGCCGCACCGCCTCCAGCAGACGCGCCATCATCGTCAACGAGACCATCGACGTCTCGTCGACGACGATCACGTCGTGCGGCAACCGATTACCGCGGTGATGCCGGAACCGCGCCGAGCTGTCGGGGCGGCTGCCGAGCAGTCGGTGCATGGTCGTGGCGTGCAGGCCGGACAGCGCTTCCCGGTCGGTCGCGTCGAGCTTGTCCACCTCCAGTTGCACCGCCTCCTGCAGTCGCGCTGCCGCCTTCCCGGTCGGCGCCGCCAACGCGATCCGCAGCCGGGTCCCGCTCGCCAGCAGCGCGAGCAGCCGCGCCACCGTGGTCGTCTTACCCGTACCCGGACCACCGGTGAGCACCGTCAAACCCTGTGACGAAGCCAGTTCCGCCGCGGCACGCTGCTCCTCGAAGCCCGGCGGGAACAGCCTGCCGAGATCCGGTGCGGACGCAGACGGGGTGGTGGCGATCATCGACAGGATGTCGTCGCACACCTGCTGCTCTTCGAGCCAGTACCGGTCGAGGTACAGCAGATCCCCGTCGACCCGCAGCACCGGCGGCTCACCGGCCAGCGGGTGGGCGGCGATGGCGGTGAGCCAGGGGTCGACGGCGGGCCACGGCAGCCCGTCGACGCCGACCTGTTGCTCGACCGTCCGCAGGTCCAAGCACACCGACCCGTTGCGAAGGGCCCGCACCACCAGCGCCACCGCGAGCGATACTTCCTCGTCGGGCGCCTTGGTGAGTGCGCAGAGCCGTTGTGCGACATGCACGTCCGATGCGTCGAGAACTTCGGCGTCGGAGAAGGTGCGCAACAGGCCGGTGGCGCTGAGGGCCCGCCGCCACTCCAGGCTGGTCACGCCGCCACGCTGCCCGTATCGAGCAGGTCCGACAGCGCGGTGATCAGCGCCGCCGGGGGCGCCCAACTGAACACCCCGGCCGGGTGGCCGTCCTGCACCGGGGTGTCCGGCCCGCACATCCCGCGCAAGAACAGATACAGCACGCCACCGAGTTGCTGCCCGGGTGCGTATCCCGGCAACCGCCACCGGAGGAACCGGTGCAGCACAACGCTGTACAGCAGGGCCTGCAGCGGATAGTCCGAATGCAGCATCGCCTCGGCCAGGCGCGGTTGCGAGTAATCGGCCGCCGTCAACGGCCGATTGGGATCGCCGAGCCAGTTGGTCTTGTAGTCCACCACGACGTACCGCTGCCCGATGCGCAGCACCGCGTCCACCGATCCGGACAGGTATCCCTTCAGCGACTGCGCGCCCAGGCCGGGACCCGTCAACCGCTCCGCATACGAGCTCAGTGGGTCGTCGGCCGACAGGTGCTGCCGCAGGAGTTCACCGACGTGGGCCAGCCTGATGTCGGGCGCCGGCGCACGCAGATCACCACCGGCCAACGGGAATTCGAAGTCCATCTCCCGCATCCGGTCCGACAGCCCGATCTGCCGAAGCGTCCTGCCGTCGGCCAGCGGTCCGAGCGGGGTGTCGTGCATCGGCACCATCGCCGCTGCCAACTCCTCGGCAGATACGTCGACCGGCCACCACGCCGAGTGGTCGCGGATCTGTGTCTCCAACTCGGCGGCGAGATCGGCGGCGAACGGATCGGCCGTCTCGAGCACCGCGTGCACCAGCGTGCCGAACTTGGCGCCGCTCGGCAACTCCGCCATGGGCGACGGAACGTCGGCATCGGCTGCCGTCGTCGTCACCGGGATTTCGGCGACCTCGTCGTCCAGTTCGACGACTTCGGGTTCACTGCTGACCGGTGCCGTCTCGACCGCGCGGATGAGCCCGCTGTATGAGGTCCGGCGCCACGCCGAGTCGATCGGACGGTGGAAGTGCCGGGCCGCGAACCCGGTGGGCGCCGGCTGCGCCGGACGCTCGGGAACATCACGCGGCACCGACTCCTCGATCGCCGGGCCGCCGACGGCCTCCCATTCCTTGAGGCGTGTCATCGCGTCGTCATCGGAAACCTTCGCGGGCACAACGGCATCCGGAACCATCGCCTCGCCGGGCCGCCGACCGCGAAGCAGCCGCGACAGGCCGCCGTTGGGTTCGTCACGAGACGGCGCCCACCACGCGACCAGCTGCGACTGCGCTCTGGTCATCGCGACATACATCAGGCGGCTGTCGTCGCTGGCGTCCTCCTCGCGCCCCACCTTCGACACCGCATGGAAGTCGGGGCTGTCGACGCCGCCGACGTGCAGACACCTGGTGTCGCCCTCGTGGTACAGCACGAGCTCGGGTTCCCAGACATTGCGGTTGAACGCGAACGGCAGGTAGACGACCGGGAACTGCAGGCCCTTGGCGACGAACACCGTCATCACCGCAACGGCGGCAGCGTCGTTGTCGAGGCGGCGGAAACGTTCCGGGGTGCCGCTTCGCTCGTCGCGCTGCGCGCGTAACCAGTCCCGCAGCGCGGGCAATGTGAAGTGCTCGCGGTGCGCGGCCTGCTGCAACAGCTGGGTCATGTGGGCGAGGTCGGTCATCTGCCGCTCGCCGTTCTGCCAGGACAGCACCCGGTCGGCCATGCCGGCGAGTTGCGCGGCCTCGAAGATCGCCGCGACACCGCGTTCCCGGGCGTGAGCTGCCCACTCCCGCAACGTCTCCGCGATGCGGTCGGTCAACTTGTCGCCGCCCTCGACGAGGGATTCGGCGGTCTCGCCGAAGAACATCGTCGCGGCCGCCGCGCGCACGATGCCGGGCCGGTGCGGCTGTTCGAACGCCTCGAGCAGGGCCAGCCAGTCCGCGGCGGCGTCGGAGGCGAAGACGTCGGAGTCGCCGGTGTAGACCGCGGGGATGCCCGCCTCGCATAGCGCCCGGTAGCAGGCCCGAGCGTCGCGGTGCTTCTCCACGATCACCGCGATGTGACCGGCTTGGAGCGGCGCACCGTCGAAAGTCGCGCCGGAGTCGAGCAGGGCACCGATGTCGGCGGCCAGGTCGCGCGGGATATGACTCCGCAGCTCGCCGATGGGGATGCCGCGACTACCGCTGCGGCCCAATGTCTCCCGGCGTACCACCCGCAGCCGGAACGGGTCGCCGCACGGAGCGCCGCGCAGCCGCGAACCTCGGTGCTTGGCGACGACGTCGTGCACGACGATGCGCGGATGGCCCAGTTGGGCGCCGCGCAGCACCGCCTGTAGACGGTTCACCAGTGCTTCGTCGCTGCGCCAGTTCGTGTCCAGAGTCATCTGCACGTCGGCGGTCTCGGCGGCGCTGAGGTAGGTGACGATGTCGCCGCCGCGGAACGCGTAGATGGCCTGTTTGGGATCGCCGATCAGGATCAGCGTCGAGCGTTTGGTGAACGCGCGGTCGATCACCCGCCATTGCACGGGGTCGGTGTCCTGGAACTCGTCGACCATCACGATCGGCCAGCGCTGGTGCATGCGCAGCTGCGCGGCGGAGTCGTCGGCCTCCAGTGCGTCGGCCAGCCGGCCGAGCAGGTCGTCGTAGCCAAGAACGCCCCGGTGGCGTTTCCGTTTATCCAATTCGGCCAGAACGTCTTTCGCGAACCGGACGCAGACATCGGCGCGCGAGCCCGGCTCGGGGTGCTGAGGCCTCAGCTCGGTGGCGGGGTGCTCGACGACCTCCTTGGCCAGTCGCAACGCGTCGGGATAGCTCAACAGCGGGTTGTCGCGCTCCCGGCCGAAGTGGTGCAGGTAGAGGTCGTCGACGATCTCGGTGACCAGTTCTTCGAGGCTTTCGACCAGCGTGACGCCGGAGTCCGTGTCGCCAGCCACCCCCAGCGATTTGAGGACCAGTTGGCAGAACTGGTGTGTGGTGGCGATCGTCGCGGCGTCGAAGGCCGCCAATGCGTCGCGGAGGTTGCGCCGCCGGTCGGCGAGTTGATCGGTGGTGCCGTCGAGGAGGTGCCCGATGATCTGGTTGTCGCCGGCCCACGCGGGCTCGTCGAAAGCCTCTACCGCCTCGACGATCTGGCGCCTCACCCGGTCGCGCAGTTCCTGGGTGGCCGCGCGGCTGAACGTGATCAGCAGCATCTGGTCGAGCGTGGCCACGCCCTCGGCGAGATAGCGGGTGACAAGGCCGGCCAACGCGAAGGTCTTGCCGGTGCCCGCGCTGGCCTCCAGCACGGTGGTCGAGCGCTCGGCGGGCAGGTCGCCCAACAGGTCGAAGGGTTCCATCACGTCTCCAGCGCCCGCAGCATGGGCAGCCACAACCGACAGGCGTACGTGTCGAGGCCGCGTTCGACGAGATGCGACAGCCATGCGCCCTCGCCGAACGCGCGCTCATAAGCCTTCTCGACGTCCTCGCCGGGGTAGCGGTCAGGATGCCATTTGTAGCGCGCCGCATACTCGGGATCGCGGTGACCGTGTACCGCGTCGGCCCACGCGAACGAGGTCTTCACCGGTAGCGGCAGCGGTTCGCGCCGGCCCTGGTCGTACATCGCGACCAGGTCGGCGAGCAACTCGGTCGCGGATTCCTGCGGCCGGCCCATGACCTCCACCCGCGGAGTGGTGCCGCGTTTGGGGCGCCCGATGCCGGTCGCCTTCCACGCGCGGTCAGGGTCATGAGCCAGCAACGCCAGCAACAGAATCCACGGCTGCAGCAGATGACGGCCGTCGAGTTTGGAGTAGGTGACCGAGACGAGCCGATCGTCGTAGACCGGCGTGACGGTGCCGGTGACCCGTCGGCCTCCGCCGATCTCGACGTCGATGTCGATCGCCGCCGGGTCGGCACTGCGGTACGGCCGGGCGGCCTCGGCGATGAGCGCGGCCTGCTCGCAGATCTCGTTGGCCTTGCGCCAGCCGAGATTCCCGGGCGGCAGGGTGCCTCGCCGCCACTCGGTGTGGCGAGCCTGGTCGGCATCCATGCCGCGCAACATGTCTTGCAGCATGCGTTCGCCGACCGTCCACTCCTCGAGCGCATTGATGTCGACGGGCATCGCGTCCTCGACCCCGTCGACCTCCCACGGCAGCGTGTAGTCCAGGGCGCGGAAGAAGCCCTTCACGGGGTCTTTGAAGAACGTGACGAGGTCGGCGAGCACGACGTCGTCGGCCGGGGGGGAGGGCAACGGCCCGGAGACGAACTTCGGCCGCGTCGCGCGCTCACCGGCGCGGGTGCGCGCCGCGCGCTCGACCGTGGAGTCGAAGCTGAACGGCACGCCGGGGACCAGCTCGGCGGGCACGACGTTGCGGGTGTCGAACGGCTGCAGCGGATGCTTGACCAGGAGCGTGTCGCGGACCCTGTGCTCGGTCGTGCGGTCGAGGGTGTCGAGGAGCTCGGCGAGGGGGACGGCGGGTGGCCGCTCCTGACCGGAGTACTCGTCGGCGCCGGTGTAGGTGATCACCAGTGTCTCGGTGGCCGCACCGATGGCGTCGAGAAGCAATTGCCGGTCCTCGGAACGGATGTCGCGCTCCCCGGTCATCGGTGCGCGGGCGAGCGCGTCGTCGCCGTCGACCACCCCCAGCCGGGGGAACACCCCGTCGTCGAGACCGACCAGGCACACGACGCGGTGCGGAACCGAGCGCATCGGCACCATCGTGCACACCGTCAGCGTGCCGGTGCGGAAGTTGGCCCGGGTCGGGCGGCCGGCGAGGTGGCGGTCGAGCAGCGCGCGCACATCGGGCAGCCGCATCACGGTGTTCGTGCGGGCGGCCGCGGCGGTGAGCACATCGGCGAACTCCCGCTCGAGTTGGGCGGTCTGCCATACGTCGTCGTCGCCGACGCGGGTCAATAGGCCGATGCTCTCCGTCAGCGACCGCAGCCACTGCTCGAGCGGTCTTGCCCCGGTGAGGGATTGGACCGCGCGGCTCAGGCGGTCGACATACTCGGCGAGTTGGCCGGCCAGGTCGACCCGGTTACTGCTCACGTCGTCGAGTGGGAGCGTGGTGTCGATCCAGGCGTGGGAGTCATCCGACATGGCCACCCCGGCCAGTACCCGGTCGATCCCGAAGCGCCAGGTGTTCTGGACGAAGTCGACGCCGTAGGGTTTGCGGTGGTCGGTGTCGAAACCCCAGCGGATGTTGGCCTGGCGCACCCAGCGGGCGATGTCCTCCAGGTTGTCGTCGGTGAAGCCGAAGCGGGCCCGCACCGGCGCGGCCTGCGCGAGGTTGAGCACCTCGCTCGAGGTGGCCCGGCCCCCGGCCAGCGCCAGCAGTTGGGCCGCGACACCCAGCAGCGGGTTGGTCTGCACGAGCGAGCGGTCGGCCAGACGCACCCGCAACTGGTGCGCCGGGTGGACGCCTTTGATCATGTCGCCGAGCCCGAACCCGGCCACGATCAGCGGGGCGTAGGTCTCGATGTCCGGGCACATGACGAGGATGTCGCGCGGTTCGAGCGTCTCGTCGTCGGCGAGTAGTCCGAGTAGAACCTCACGGAGCACGTCGACCTGGCGGGCGGGACCGTGACAGCTGTGCACCTGCACCGAGCGGTCGGCGGCGGTGTGCACCCGCCCTTCTCGCCGAATCGCGTTGGCCGTGATGTCGGATTGCAGCCAGCCGAGCAGGGTGTCCGGCCGGTCGTCACCGCCCAGGTACTCGTCGGTCTGCGGGTCGCCGGGCAGGCCGCGCTGCAGTTCGCGAAGATCGCGGCCGAGCGTGGCGAGCAGGGGATGGCCGACTCGGCGGTGGGTGGTGTCCTCGCGACGCGGGATCTGGCCGTGCGTGCCTTTGAGGTGCCGCCACAGGTCGTCGCTGGGGTGGGGCAGCCACAGATGCAGGTCATGATGGGTGGAAAGCGCGTCGAGCAGTTCGATCTCGGTGCTCTGCAGCCGGGTGTGGCCGAACAGCGAAAGTCGCTCTGGCAGCTCCGTGGGCGATTCCTGAAGCCTGACAAGGGTTTTGGTGTGGCGGACGTGCGGAGTGTCGGCGTCGACGCGCTCGATGAGCGCACGCCACAGCGGTGGCTGCCAGGCGAGGTCGGAGGGGATGTCACCGGCGATACCGTGCTCCCAGTCGACCAGCAGTTGCGGGCGTTGGCGGGCGTAGGAGGCGAACAGCCCGGCGAGCCGGCGGGCGACGGCGTAGCGCCGGCCCTGCCTCAGCTCCTTCTCGTCGCCGGTTTCGAAATGGCCGAGGTGGACCGCCAACGGTCGGCACCAGCCCTCGGCGCAGGTGGCGTCGATGACCTCCATCAGCGGCCACACCATCGCGTCGGGGGACCAGGTGTCGGTGTTCAGTTCCAACAATTCGGCGATCAGCGAGCGCGGGTTGCGGAAGGAGATTCCGGCGCAGACACCGTCGTCACCGGTCCCGCGGCCGAGGACGTGGCTCAGCCGCTGGCTCAGCCAACGTTCGACACCCTTGGCGGGGACGATGACCAGTTCCTCGGCGAACGGGTCGGGCAGCGGGTCGGAAAGCAGGGCACCGAGTCCGTCAGCGAGCAGGTCGGTGCGTTCAGCCCGATGTAAGTGAAGCGCCATTGCAGCCAACCATAGGAGGTGGCTCCGACATGGGCGACGTTTGTCGGCCCGCCGGGGAGGGAAGCCAAGATCAGTGATTCGATGGATGGCCGCGACGGTAACCGGCATGGCTGTGGTCTGTATGTCGATGATCGCGCCACCGAGCGCGTCAGCTCAGCCGTCGTGCGGGCCGGACCAGGCCGACGCGTTACGTCTCGCCCTCGCGCAGTTGCCGTTCGAGCCGCTCACCGGCGCCAAATGGGACAGCACACCCGTCGACAGCAACTACGACGCGTGCGCCGAGCTGTCGACGATCCTGGTGACGACCGAAGGCGGCACCGGCAGTTCGCCGGTGCAGGCGCTGCTGTTCCATCGCGGTGAGTACCTCGGAACGGGCACCTCGAAGGCGTACGGCTTCACGTCGCTGGACGCCGCGGCCAGCACCGGCGACACCGTTGTGCTCACCTACAAGGTTCCCGGCGAGTGCAATGCCTGTATGCCCGCGGCGGTGCACAGCGCGCGGTATCAATGGAACGGTGACCGGGCCGTGATGCTCGATCCACCACCGCCGTCGGCCTGAGTAAGGGAGCACGAGTGAGCGAAACGGCATCCCCAACGGCATCGCCCCGCCTGGGCCCGAAGTTCCACGAGGCGCTCGGTTACGCCGCCGACCTGCACGGCACCCAGACCCGCAAGGCCAGCGACGTGCCCTACATCGGTCACCTGCTGTCGGTGGCCGGGCTGGTGATCGAGGCCGGCGGTACCGAGACCGAGGCCATCGCGGCGCTGCTGCACGACGCGGCCGAAGACCAGGGCGGCGACGCGACGCTGGCCCGGATCGAGGAGCGTTTCGGGCCCGACGTCGCGGCCATCGTCGAGGAGTGCAGTGACACCGTGATCACGCCCAAACCGCCGTGGCGCGCGCGCAAGGAGAATTACATCGCGCACCTGAACACGGCCTCCGACAGCACGATTCGCGTGTCGCTGGCCGACAAGCTCGACAACGCCCGAGCCATCCTGCGCGACCTGCGCCGCTTCGGGCCGCCGGTGTGGCAGCGCTTCAACACCGACGATCCGCACGAGCATCTGTGGTACTACCGCTCGCTGCTGGAGGTGTACCGGCGCCGAAGCGACAGCTGGGTGGTCGACGAACTGTACCGCGTCGTCGAGACGCTGGCCGAGGAGATCGGCCCGCCGGTCGCCGCTACCGTCTGAGATATGAGCGCGCGTGACACGGTGCTGATCACCGCCGCGGAGCTGGCGCGGCGACTCGATGCGGGCGAGCCGGTGACGCTGCTAGACGTGCGCTGGCAGCTCGCCGAACCGGACGGCCGTGCCTCCTACGAACGGGGCCATCTGCCCGGCGCGGTATACGTGTCGCTGGAGGACGAGCTGAGTGATCACACCGTCGACGGCCGCGGTCGGCATCCGCTTCCGTCCGGGGCGGCGCTTCAGGACACCGCGCGCCGGTGGGGTGTGCGAACCGGGGTGCCGGTGGTGGTGTACGACGACTGGAACCGCGCCGGTTCCGCGCGCGCGTGGTGGGTGCTGACCGCGGCCGGAATCGACGATGTCCGCATCCTTGATGGCGGGCTGGCGGCGTGGACGGCCGCGGGCGGCGCGCTGGAAACCGGCGCCGTCGCATGCGAACCCGGCGACGTGACCGTGTCTCATCACGATCTGTACGCCGGAGCCCGGCGCACGGTCACCGCCGACGCGGTACTCGGATGGGGCGGACTCATCGACGCGCGGGCACCTGAACGGTTCCGCGGCGACGTCGAACCGGTCGACCCAGTCGCCGGCCACATTCCCGGCGCGGTCAACGTGCCGAGCACCAGCCTGCTGGCCGACGACGGCACCCTGCTATCCGACGGCGATCTGGCGCGGGTGTTCGAGGACGTGGGGGCCGGCGCCGTGGCGGTCTACTGCGGTTCGGGTGTCACCGCGGCGGTGACGATCGCCGGCCTGGCCGCGACGGGGGTGGATGCGGCGCTGTATCCCGGCTCCTGGTCCGAATGGAGTTCGGACCCGTCGCGCCCGGTGGCGCGCGGGCCCGAAAACCTCTCGACATGAGGAGGCCCCCCCGGGTACGCCGCCCGGGAGGGCCTCTGTGGAGGCAAGCGCCTGGGGTGGTCAGCGGTGGTAGCTCGGCTGAACCTGTTCCAAATAAAGGACGCCGTGGCGGTAGCGAACCTGCGGAGGGTGCGCAATGGTGTTCGGTGTCCCGATGATGCCGGGCCGCGGGGTGTCGTCCGGGGTATAGGTCCCGGCGCTGGCGGCGCCGGCGAACCCGAGGGCTCCTGCGAGGATTCCGCCGGAGACGGCGGACAGCGCGACGAAGCGGGCAACCCGGCCAATGGTGTTGGTGTTCATGCTGAATGTCCTCGGCTCGTCTTTGTGGCCGGTGAGTTCCGGCGATGACCCAAGAGTGCTGCGCCGCAACGTTGTTGTATGTCGGCCGACCGGAGGATGAACCGGATGAACCGCATGTCCTCCGATCGGGGGAATCGACGGCATAGGCTGCAGACGGATAGGAGCACACCATGGACGTTCTGCGTACACCCGACGACCGCTTCGAGAACCTCGCGGGGTACCCGTTCGCGCCCCACTACGTCGACGTCACCGCAAGCGACACCGGACCGCTGCGCATGCACTACGTCGACGAGGGTCCCGGCGACGGCCCGCCCGTTGTCCTTTTGCACGGTGAACCGACGTGGAGTTACCTGTACCGCACCATGATTCCGCCACTGGTCGGCGGTGGCTGCCGCGTGCTCGCACCCGACTTGATCGGGTTCGGGCGGTCCGACAAGCCCAGCCGGATCGCCGACTACACCTACCTACGCCACGTCGAGTGGGTGACATCCTGGTTCGAGGCGCTCGACCTGCGCGACGCCACGATCTTCGTTCAGGACTGGGGTTCGTTGATCGGGTTGCGGATCGCGGCCGAGCAGGGCGAGCGCATCGCGCGCGTCGTCGTCGCGAACGGATTTCTACCCGCCGGGCAGACCCCGGCTAACCTGCCGTTCCGCATCTGGCGGGCGTTCGCCCGTTACACACCGGTGTTGCCGGCCGGCCGCCTCGTCGCGGTGGGCACCGTCACCGACGTGCCCGCGCGGATACGGGCCGGATACGATGCGCCGTTCCCCGACAAGAGTTTTCAGGCCGGCGCCCGGGCGTTCCCGGCGCTCGTGCCAACCTCACCCGACGATCCGGCGTTGCCGGCCAACCGCGCCGCGTGGGAAGCGCTGGGCCGCTGGGAGAAGCCGTTCCTGTGCGTCTTCGGCGCCAAGGACCCAATTCTGGGCCGAGCCGACCGCCCGCTGATCGGGCACGTACCGGGCGCGGCCGGTCAGCCTCATGCCCGCATCAACGGCAGCCATTTCGTGCAGGAGGACTGCGGCCCCGAGTTGGCCGACCGGATCCTCGCGTGGCGCGCTAGCCCCGCGTGACGCTGTTGTTCGACGTCACGTTCACCTCCGGATCGCCGGAGTGGTAGATCACCCGGTTGTCGAAGCCGGACGCGCCGATCTCATCGACGCTGTCGATGCTCACCTGGTTCTCGATGCCGGACACCGTGACGCTCAGGCAGTGGCCGAGCAGCGTCACGGTGTTGTTGACACCGCTGACGCTGATGTCGGCACCGTTGCACTCGATCGTCTCGTTCTCGTCGACGCCGGACACGCTGTACTGCCCACCGGCGGGTGCGAGAGCGACCTTCGGCGGTTCGCGCGACGGCCCGATCGTCACGCTTCCTTCGCGCGGACCGTCGTCTCCGCTCACGTCGGGGAGTCCGGGCCGGGCGCCGATGCCCTCCGTCGGCGACGACAACGACCACGCCAGCACGGCGATTCCGGCGACGATGAGAACCACGACCACCCCGACCAATCCGAAGATCAGCCCGAACGGTGCGCCGCTCTTGGTCGGCCTCGGCGGAAAAGAAACCCCGAACGGCGGGGTGCCGTAGGGCGACTGCTGATAGTAGGTCGGCTGGGCCGGCGGGCCGTAGACCGGAGGCGGCAGGGCCGACGTCTGGTAGTCGTTTCCGGTCGACTGCGAAGTACCCAGTTCGACTGCGCCGTAGTCGGCCAGCGGCTGCTCCAACTGCCGGATCCGGGCTTCCGGGTCGTCCTCGGGTTTCATGCGCAGATGGTGCCACAACTATGACGAATCCCTGACGACTACGGTTACCGGCGCGCTGAAGTTGGTATTCAGGACCTGTGGTGGCTCCAGGGTTCATCGCCATCGGCAGCGGTGCTGCCGGCGTGAGCGCTGCGGAGACGTTCCGCAGCAAGCACCCCGGCATTGCGGTGCGCATCCTGACCAGTGATCCCGCACTGCCGTACGCGAAGCCGCCGCTGAGCAAGGACTTCCTCTGTGGGCGCGACACCAAACTCGCCCTGCACAGCGAGCGTTGGTTCCAACACAACGCCGTCGACCTGATTCGCGGCATCACCGTCGACGCCATCGACCTGGACCGCCGGGAGGTCGTGACGGCGGGCGGACAGCGCTACCCCTACTGGCATCTGGTGGTGGCCTCCGGATCCGCCGCGGTGCGACCGGCCATCCCCGGTGTCGAGTCCGCGCTGACGCTGCGATCGTTCGGTGATGCGGTCGCACTGAAGATGGCCGCCCGGTACTCCGAGTGCGCCGTCGTCATCGGCGCCGGGTTGATCGGCTGCGAGGCGGCGTCGTGCCTTGCCGAGCGCGGCGTCGCGACGATGGTCGTGGCCGCCGAACATGTCCCGCTGCAGCGGCGGTTCGGGCACGAGGCGGGCGAGCGCGTCGCAAAGCTCCTGTCGGACAACGGGGTGCGGTTCGCCGGCGAGACCACTGTCGCCGAGATTCAAGACACCCACGTGGTGCTGGACAGCGGTGAGGCCGTAGACGCCGACCTCGTCGTATGCGCGACGGGTGTGCGGCCCGACGTCCGGCTGGCCGAAGCGGCCGGACTGCGGACCCTCGACGGGCGCATCGTCGTCGACGAGCACATGCGCACCTCGGTACGCAACGTCTATGCCGCGGGCGATGTCGCGTTGGCGCACAACGTCACCGCCGGCCGGCGCATAGCCGCCGAACACTGGCGTGACGCCGCGCACCAGGGCTACGTCGCCGGCCTGACCGCCGCCGGCTTTCCGGCGGCCTGGGAGACTGTGCCCGAGTTCTCCTGCACGATCGGCACTTCCGTGCTCAAGTACCTTGGTTGGGGCGTCGGCTATGACCGCAGCCGGTTCGTCGACCACCACACCGGGTTCACGGTCTGGTACGAGACGGGTGGCGACGTGATCGGTGTGTTGACGCTGAACGCCGACGACGACTACCGCCGCGGCGAGGAGTTACTGCGATCGCGTTGAATCACAACCAGTCTCGACGCTTGAACGTCAAGTACAGCACGATCATCATCACCGAGATCAGCGCCGTGCTGACGACGAACCCGGTCACGGTCTGGATCCCGGGGTACAGCACGTTCTGGCCGTAGAAGCCGGTGATCGCCGTCGGCACTGCGATGATCGCCGCCCATCCCGTGAGCTTCTTCATCACCGTGTTGAGCCGAGCGTCCTGCAGCGACAGGTTGGTCTCGAACACCGTCGTGATCATGTCGCGCAACGACTCCGTCCATTCCGACACCCGCAGTACATGGTCGTAGAGGTCGGCGTAGAGCGGGTCGAGCTCTGGGGCGGTCTTGGCGTCGAGCCTGCGATGCTGGATCGAGTTGACGACCTCGCGCATCGGTAGTACGTCCCGGCGTAGGTGCACGAGGTCCTTGCGCAGCCGGTATGTTTTGCGCTGCAGGCTGTTTGGCTGTCGCCGGTCCTCGAACAGCGCGTCCTCGAGCGTCTCGATCTCGTCGTCGAGTCTCTGCACCGCCTCGAAGTGGCCGTCGACGACCACGTCGAGCAGGCCGTGCACCAGCGCGCCGACGCCGTGCTCCTGGCCGCCGAGCTCGTCGAAGCGCTGCGAGACGTCGGCGACGTCGAACTCCGGCGACAGCCGCACAGTGATCAGCCCGCGCGGCAGCACAAAACCCGAGATGCGATAACTCGCCAACGGCGCGGTCTCGTCGGTCACCGTCCCGCACACCGCGTACACCGTGAAGAACGTGTGCGTCCGGTAGACGACAGCCTTGGTGCGCTCCGACTCGGCGATCGCATCCTCGACGGCCCATGTGTTGAGCCCGAGTTCCTGCGCGAGCTCCTTCAGGGTCTCGTGGTCGGGCTCGCAGATGTCGCACCAAACCAGCGCGTCGTCCTCAGCGAGGTAGTCGGAGATCGACTCGAACTCGAAATCGTCCTGTGGCTTGCCGCCGCGCCACACCCGGCCTTGCACAACCGTCACACCCACATCATGTCAGCGCCGAGCGCGCCCGCCGTTCAAACGGCGCCGGCGCAGCGATATCAACCGTCGTAGCGGTCGGCCAAGCCGTGCTCGAGGGCATACATGCTCGCGCCGATCCGGTTCGAGACGCCGATCTTGGCGTAGACGTGTTCCACGTGGTTGCGTACCGTTTTCTCGCTGAGCACCAACTTGGCGGCAATGCCCTTGTTGCTTGCGCCCTGCGCGACCAGTCGCAGCACTTCGACCTCCCGGGCCGTCAGCCCGTCCGGGCGCGGATGGCGCGTGCCGGGCGCATGCCCCGACGCCTGCAGCACCGCATCGGCAGCGGCCGAATCCAACTGTCCCTTCGACACTCGTTCGCGCAGTCGCCGTGCCGCGCCCGCGGGACCCAGCGGATCCCGGTACGGCCGCGGTTCCAGCGCGTCCTGATAGCTCACCGCGCACGCCAGCACCCGATCGGGCATCGTCAGCTGCCGCGCCGCCAGACCCCGCGGATACCCCGACCCGTCGAGAGATTCGTGATGGTTGGCCGCCACCGCCGCGATCTCGGTCAGCGCCGGTACCTGCGAGAGGATCCGCTCGGTCAGATAGGGGTGCAGTCGCATCCGCTCGAACTCCGCCATGGTCAGCGCGCCGGGCTTCGACCAAACCTGATTCGACACCCCGATGCGGCCGAGGTCGTGCACATACCCGGCCCGCCGCGTCGTCGCGACCGCGGCATCGTCGAGTCCGAGCACTTCGGCCGCGGATGCGGCCAAGTCGGCCACCGCCCGTGAATGTCCCAGCGTGAACGGGCATTTGAGGTCGACGAAGTCACCGAGTGCGATTAACAACGTATCGAGCGATGCCCCGTCGAGTCGTGTGCCGCGATCGGGCGCGTGCTGCAGCGCCGTCGCCCACACATCTCCGGTCGACGGCACCGCCAGCACACCCGCCGGGTCCGCGACGAACGCGTCGACAATCGCGGGGTCGAACTGGCCGCCGCGCCTACTGCGGGCCATCGCCACCGCGCCATCGATCCCGTATTCGCGCTGATGCACCTCGACCATGTCGGCGAGTTGAGCCACCCGCATCTCGACCGGTATCTCGTCGCCCAATGCACCGCTCGGCAGGCCGCCGCCGTCGAACCGTTCGAAGGTGTAGCGCAGCGCGTACTGCACATCGGCATCAAGGCCGATACGTTCGGCCAGCAGGCCCGCGGAGGTGCAATGCGAGTGGATCAGCTGCGAGATATGCCCGCGCGCATTGGCATACAACGTCGCTGCCGTCTTCAACCGGGTCAGCAGCGACTCGCCGTGGCCGACGTTGGTCAGCAGGAACCGTTGGAACGGCAGACCGGACCAGTCGACGAGGTAGGAGCTCCGTCGCACCGCGATGTCGTCACCGAACCACCGCGCGTACTCGTGTGAGTCGGCGTGACAGCCGATCCACATGATCAACGTCGCGTAGTAGATGCAATCGCGCTGCCGCGCAGTCAAGTTCAGCCGGTCGGCCAGCCGCATCGCGATCAACGCGGCGCGTAGCATGTGCTCGGCGGGCTGGCCCAGCCCGAGGTCGACCGCGACCGACAGCGCGGCGAGCACCTCCGCCCGGGTCGGAAGCTCTTGCGCGGTGCGACGGCTGGTCACAGCCCGATTGTGCACCCTCATCACGGTCGGGTCAGTGCGATAGGTCAAGACGGTCCGCATCGCGGTGCCGCGCGACGTCGAACGCCTCGAACCGGCCCTGCGCGATCACGCAGATGCCCTGCTGGGGCAGCTGGAAGTCGGCGAGGTTGCCCTGGATCGGGTGCGGGCCCACGGCACCGAGGTCGACGCCCCGCACGACGGCCGACGAGTCGGCGACCGCCCACACCCGCCGGGGGGCGATGCGGAACTCCTGACCGTTGGGCAGCTTGCCGGTCAGTCGCACCTTGCCGGTGCCCAGCACCGGTCCGACGAGGCGCGACATCACCCGCAACGTTCGGCGGTTGCGTGCGGCGGCGGCGGGAATCCGTGATCCCACCGCGCTCACCAGCCGCGTCGCCGGGGTGGTCTCGATATCGACGCGCCAATCCAGCACTCCGGCAATGGAAATCGCCAGTGACCACGGGGTGAGCCACTGCGCGTCGATGTCACAGACGACCGGGTCGACCGTCGTCGCCGAACTGAAGTACCGGGAGCAACTCTGCGGGCCGGGCGTGGTGGCGTAGAAGGTCCACACACCGTCGGGCGTGCGGTGCCACACGGACTTGTAACTGGGGGAGAACGACGTCTCGGGGAAGTCGCGGTATGCGAGGTAGTCGCCGCCGGCGAACGGCAGGCCCATGACGCCGAAGCCGACGACGCGCTCCTCGTCTCCATCGGGCAGTGGCATGGTCTTGGTGGCGGCCGCGAAGGCCTGGGGTGTGTTTGTCATGGCCGTCATCATGTGTCGACGAGCGGACGGCCGACATGGGGCAATCGCCTCAAATCCCGGCGATTTCGGTGCGCTACCAGTCGCTGAGCGATCGGTAGCGCGCCGAAATCACTAGATGGGGCCGGTCTAGCCGAGGTTGAATTCCGTTGCCAGCCCGTCGATTCCGGCGCGAATCGCTCCAAGCGCGGACTCGCGGGCCTTCAGCTTGGTCGCCACGTGCGCACCGGCGTGCAGAGTGGCTGCAAACTCGGTCGCCGCCTCCTGCGCTCGCACCAGCACCCGATCGGCCTCGACGATCTCGTCTAGCCACCCACCGTTGATGGCCTCGTCGCCGGTGAACATCGAGGCGAGCGCCGCGCCCCGGTGGAACACGGCGGGCGTCAACCGAAACCGCATGATCTCCAGCGCGGCGTTCGGGATCGTCATGCCGATCGCCACCTCGATGGCCTGGCATCGGGTGTTCGGCTGCCCCACCCGGTGGTCGCCCGACAGCAGCAGGAACGAGCCCATCGCGATCGCCGGGCCCGTCGCCGCCATGACCACGGGCGCCGGGAACGTCAGACACCGCACCGCTAGCTCGAACCCGCCGGCCAACATCCCGTGCGCCGCCTGCGCATCGCCGGACTGAAACACCGTGAGGTCGAAACCGCCGCTGAATACGCGTTCGTTACCCGCGAGCACCACTGCTTTGGCCGAGTCCTTCTCGGCTCGGTCGAGTGCCTCGTTGATCGCGGTCTGCATCGCCGGGCCGAGCACGTTGACCTTGCCGTCGTTCAGCCCGATCGTCGCGACGGAATCCTTCATCTCATAGCCAACGAGGCTGGTCATCGCTTCTCCTTTGAATGCGGCTGAATGCGGCGGCTACTCGTATCGATCTATGAAGCGCGGCTACGGACGCCGAGGGACTGGGGTAGTGCCTTACGCGTGTCCGTGCCCGCTGCAGCCTCCTATCGTGGCAGACAGCCCGGCAGCGAGGGGTTGTCGGGCTCCCATCCAAGGTCAGGCGATTCGGTGGCGTGCGGCGCTGTCCAGGGCTTGGGTGTGCGCTTGCTCGAAGTCCGAGTCACCGTCGGTCTGCTGACCCGCAGCCGACCCGTTATTTGGGTTGTGCGGTCGCCCAACGACTTCCGTGCGGTACCGGAGGCGCAGTTCGTCCGCGGCCTTCCTCACCCGGTTGATCTCGCCGCGCAGCACGTCTTCCCGGCTCTCGGCCGCCGCGTAGTGGTAGTACGTCAGTAGGTGGCGCAGCAACTCGAGCTTCTGCTTCTCCTGGCGCGCCAGGTCGTGGGTGGTCAGCAACTCCAGCCGTTCGACCGGGTGCAGCGTCGACCAGTCCAGCACCGCGGTCGTGCGGAACCGGGACCGCGCGCCCTTGGTGTTGGCGTGCCCCTGCTGGTCGCAATAGGTGATCGCCCCGTCGAACCTGGACGCGATGGCCTCACCGAGCTCGCGGCGGTCGAGCGCCGAGTCCCAGACGATGCGCCATTCCTGCCCGGGGGCCAGATACGGGATTTCGGCCGGCAGGTTCAGCGGGGTGATGTCGACATAGCGGTCGTCGTAAACGTTTTCGTACTTGGCCACGGTCGGCGGATGCGCGAAGTCGAACCGGATGTTGTAGGCCGGTGTCCGGCCGAAGTTCTTGACCACGAGCTCGACGAGATGCCAGTCGTTGGCGGCCGGCTCCATGAACATCGCCACGTTGGGCTGCATCAGCTCTTCGCTTTGCCGCCGGCCCCGTTGATACTGCCGCCAGGCATAGATCAGGGCAGCGATCCCCACCATGACGGCGAGCCAGGCGGCGAGCGCCGTCCACATTCCGGCCGACAAGCCGAGCAGGTCCCCATTCGCGTTCACGCACCGGTGTATATCACGCTGAAGTTACCCGCACATCATTTGCTAATTGGCTCCAGCGTCGATTTGCTGGATCGGCGCTCTTCGCCGATCGGGCAGTTCTGACCTGTGGGCGGGTGGTCGCGGCCGTTCGCCGGACTCGACTCGGCTCCATTGCTGCCAGGATCGCTGAGCGAGCCGAATGAGGCCGTGTCGACGGGGACTCGACCGGCGGTCGCGCCCTGGGTACGAACCAGTCGCTCACCGCGCGCCGCCCAGTCGCGGTCCGACCACGCGACGTGAACCGGTAGCCGCTTCCAGTACCGCGGGTGCTCGCGCAGATACAACTCGACGCTCGAGTGGATCGCCGCATTCTCCGGAAGCTTGCGGAGCGAGATCGTAGGTGGCGTTTCGGCGAGCGCATCGAACAGTCCGGGCCCCGGCACGGTGTTCATGCGTTCGGCCGGAAGCGTCAGCCCGGCGCCGAGCGCGCCGTCGAGCATCCAGTCGAAGGTGATCTCGGCCAGCGGTTCGCAGGCATCGGCCCCACCGGCGACGTCGCGGTGCGCACCGCGGAACCAGACCTCTTCGATGCGGCCCGACGCCGAGGTCACCAGCCGTTCACCCGGGCGGCCGTCGATCGCAACCGCGTGCCTTCCAACCTCGACGTTGGGCATCGGATCGGGCATCGACCAGCGAGGGACGCCGGAAACTTTCAGTGCGTCCCACAGGCCCAGGAATCGGACCGGGACGGGGACCTCGCGCTGCTGCGCGAGCCCCGATGCAACCTGGGTCACCCGCATCCAGTCTTGGCGGGTGCGTCGGGTCCGTGGCAACGCATAAGCGCCGAGCACGTAATCCATCAACTCGGGTAGTACGCCGACGGTGGACAGCAGCCGGGTCAGGGCTTGTGCGCAGTAGCCGCCCCGACCGATGCCGAACAGGTAGATCCGGTCTCCGGGCTCCCACCGGTCGATCAGGAACTGGTAGGCCTCGGTGATGGCCGCGCGAGCGTCGTCAGCGGAGGTCCTGCATCGGCGCGGCATCTTCGTCCCGCCGGGTCCGACGCTCGAGTGGTACCAGGCGAGCTGGTCGGCGCCGTCGTCGAGGAGATGGAAGAGTCGAGACGCATTCGTGGCGGTATCGGGCTCGCAATCGCGACGAGTGCGGTCAAAGCACATCACAAGCTTTTTCACACTGGCCCCCCGGCCCGAGTTGAATATGCGCTCGCGTCATAGTTTGCTCTCCCGGGCCGCCGTTGTCCATCGAATGGCGCGGCGGCTCGCGGAACGTGTCCACGGCTCGCTGCCAGGCCAGCCGCCACCCGAAGTACACGGCCACCCCAGGTACACGACGAAGAACGTCAGCCGCCCATCAGCATCCGCCACTGGTCGAGGTTGCTCGCCCGGTAGACGTAGTTGGTCTGGCGCACCTCCGACAGCGATGCGCTCGGTTCCATCGAGTACCAGTGGCCGGGGAACACGGTCGGATCACCCGACAGTTTCGCGAGCGCCTGCAGGCTGCGAAACATGTCGTCGACGTTGCCGCCGGGGAAGTCGGTGCGCCCGCAGCCTTCCAGGAACAGGGTGTCGCCCGCGACGAGTCGCCCGTCGAGCAGGAAGCACTGGCTGCCCGGGGTGTGACCGGGGGTGTGCAGTAGTTCGATGTCGATGTCGCCGATGTTGACCACATCGCCGTGCTGATGCTCGATGAGTTCGCTGCGCGCGATGCCGGTGACGTTCGAAACCCAGTCCGCCTCGAGCTTGTTGACGTGTACCGGCACGCTCGTGCGTTCCAGTAGCTCGGCCAGCCCTTTCAGCTTGAAGCCCATCATCGACCCGCCGACGTGGTCGGGGTGGTGGTGGGTGACGAGCACCCCGGACAGACGCATGCCGTCGGCCTCGAGCACGTCGACGAGATCGCCCGCTGCGTAGGCGGGGTCGACGATCACGGTGTCGCCGGTCTCGCGGTCGCCGATCAGGTAGGCGAAGTTGCGCATCTGCTGGGCGATCATGTCTTCGGCCGCGAAGTCGCGACCCGACAACAACTGACGGAAGTAAAGCCGATCCGAAGCCATGGCCGTCAGCGTATCCGTGCCTGGATGACGAGGCTCAGTCCTCGCTATGCAGCCGTACCAGCCGGGTGGTGCTGCTCTCGTCGAGTTCGACCAGGTCGGTGCGCGAGCGCAGGAAGTCGCTGAACGAGCGGAACCCCAGCGACTTCTCCGAGAACGACGGGTCCATCCGCTTCATCTGCGCCTTGACCGCGGAGTTGTGCAGCCAGTCGGAGTCAGAGTCGTCCTTACCATGGGCGACCCGCAGCGCCCGTTCCAGCAGCGCGGTCGCGGCGGCCTGCGGGTCGGGCGTCTCGGCTTCCTGCTCTTCGTCGGCCTTGGTGCGGCGCCGCTTCAGCGCGTCCGACTTCACCGCCGGAACGCCGGGCAGCGCGTCGTAGGAGACGTACTCGTCACAGGCCGCGGTCAGCGACTTGCTGATCGATCCGGTGATGCCGATTCCGACGACATAGCGGCCGAGGCGTTTGCATCGCTGCGCGAGCGGAATGTAGTCGGAGTCGCCGGCGACGATCACGACGTGGGTGAGGTCGGGCAGCCGGAACATGTCCTCGACGGCGTCGACCGCGAGCCGGATGTCGGCACCGTTCTTGCTGTAGGCGGCGGCCGGGAACAGCTGCACGAGATCGACCGCGCGGCCGACCAGCTGATCGCGGTAGTCGGCGTTGACGTCGGTAGACCAGTCGGCATAGGCCTTGGTCAGTACCAGCGTGCCGAACGAGGACGCGAAGTCGATGATCGCGCCGACGTCGACGGTCGCCTGTGTGAGCCGTCCCGGATGCTTGTGGAAGCCCGCGGCTTTGTCGCGCTGAAACGAGTTGCGCCCGTGGATCTGGTCGTAGCGAGAGATCACGATGTTGTCGAAGTCGAGGTACACCGCAACACGGGTCGCGCCGTTTTCGGTCACTGTTCCGTCCTATCACTCGGCAGCTACCGTCGGCGGAGCGGTTGTGGTGATCAGCGGTTTGGCGCGGCAATCGGCGAGACTGTACCCTCTTTAAGGCCCGCGGCGTGTCCGCCGGGTCAGGCCCCCTTAGCTCAGTCGGCAGAGCGTTTCCATGGTAAGGAAAAGGTCAACGGTTCGATTCCGTTAGGGGGCTCGGTGAGCGGGCGGACATCCGCCCGATCCCGGGGCGGTGTAGCTCAGCTGGTTAGAGCGCACGACTCATAATCGTGAGGTCGGGGGATCGAGTCCCCCCACCGCTACAGGCAACAAAGAACGCGTAGACGAAGGACGAGAACCGTGGCCTCCAGTACCGACGTACGGCCGAAGATCACTTTGGCTTGCGAGGTGTGCAAGCACCGTAACTACATCACCAAGAAGAATCGCCGCAACGACCCCGACCGGCTCGAGATCAAGAAGTTCTGCCCGAACTGCGGCAAGCACCAGCCCCACAAAGAATCGCGCTGAGACGAGCCGGCCCGGGGCGTCGCGCGGGTTGACTAGGTAGGTTCACTAACTGTGTCGTTGTCCGAGCGGATTGTCGGGATGCGCTATCGCTATCCCGATCACTACGTCGTTGGCCGCGAGAAGGTCCGCGAATACGCGGTCGCGGTCAAGAACGACGACCGCGTGTTCTTCGACGAGGACGCCGCCGCCGAACTCGGCCACAGGGCGCTGCCTGCACCGCTGACATTCACCAGCGTCCTCGGCTACATGGCGCAGACGTCGTTCTTCGAGCACGCCGGCATCGGCATCACCGACATGAAGATCGTGCAGGTCGATCAGGTGCTCAAATATGTCAGGCCGATCTTCGCCGGCGACAAGCTCTACTGCGACGTGTACGTGGACTCCGTGCGGCAGGCCCACGGCACAGACATCGTCGTACTCAAGAACATCGTCACCAACGAAGCCGGTGACGTCCTACAGGAGACATACACGACCCTGGCGGGTCGGACGGGTGACGGAGAAGAGGGTTTTTCAGATGCCACTGCGTGAGTTCGCCTCGGTGAAAAAGGGCGACGTGCTTCCCGAGAAGGTGATTCCGCTGACTCGGCAGGATCTCGTCAACTACGCCGGGGTGTCGGGTGACCTCAACCCGATCCACTGGGACGACGAGATCGCCAAGCAGGTCGGTCTCGACACCGCGATCGCGCACGGCATGCTCACCATGGGCCTGGGCGGCGGCTATGTCACCGAGTGGGTCGGCGATCCGGCGGCGGTCACCGAGTACAACGTACGGTTCACCGCGGTGGTGCCGGTGCCCAACGACGGTGTCGGCGCCGAGATCGTCTTCAGTGGCCGGGTGAAAGCCGTTGAGCCCGAGACGAAGACGGTGACCATCGCCCTCTCGGCCACCACCGGGGGCAAGAAGATCTTCGGCCGTGCGGTGGCCGTCGCGAAGTTGGCGTGACCCGTGGCTCTCAAAATCGACATCCAGGGGATGGTCTGGAAATATCCCGAGCCCTACGTGGTGGGTCATGAGCAGATCCGCCAGTACGCCCGTGCCGTCAAGGCCGATGACCCGCAGAGCCACAGCTTGGAGGCCGCCGAGGCGGCAGGCCACGATGCGCTGATCGCGCCGCCGACTTTCATGTCGATCTTCGCGGTGATGATCCAGCGGCATTTCTTCCAGCACAACGACGTGGGCTTCGAGACGATGCAGATCGTGCAGGTCGACCAGAAGTTCAAGTTCCATCGGCCGATCAAAGCCGGCGACGCGCTTACGGGGACGTTGTACATCCAGTCGGTGGACGAACGCTTCGGCGCCGACATCGTGACCACCCGCAACACGCTCGTCGACCAGAACGGCGAGCTCGTCATGGAATCGTTCACCACTCTGATGGGTCATGAGGGCGACAATTCGATCTCGGCCGGTTGGGATCCGGAGACGGGACAGGTGGTGCGCAAGCCCGTCGTACATGACCCCGTACATGACCCCGTACATGAGGCTCCTGAGGACGGCACTCCCGAAGACGGCGACGCGACCGGCGAGGCCACCGCCTAGACGAACCGGCACGCCGGTGGATTAGTAACTCAGACGGCTGGCGCGCTACACTCGGACCTCGGGGTTTTCCCAGTCCAGCGCGCTGTCCGTCGGTTTGAAGATCGGCCGATCGGGGAGCGCGCGAATTGTGTGAGCCCCGAACGGGTGGACTGCCTGTAGTGCCACCTTGAAGGGGCGTAGCTCAACTGGCAGAGCAGCGGTCTCCAAAACCGCAGGTTGCAGGTTCAAGTCCTGTCGCCCCTGCTCAACTGAATACTCGACAAGTGTGGACACTGGAGAGTGACCCCACCGAACACCAGATGACCAGACAAGGGGAGCATGCGGTGAGCGACGAGCGCGATGGTGCCGGCTCGGACACCGATGATGGCCGCAGCGCCGTCGTGACCCGACCCGCCAGGCCGTCGGGAAAGCGGTCCCGCAGAGCCGCCGTCGGCGAGGACGCCAGCGAGGCGGTCGACCTGTCGACGGGCACCACCGCTTCACCGACCAAGAACGGGTCGGGCACCGCGAAGAAGACCGCCAAGAAGCGTGCCGATGGACCGTCACGCAACCCCTTCCTGTTCGTCTGGAACTACCTCAAGCAGGTGGTCGCCGAACTGCGCAAGGTGATCTGGCCGAACCGCAAGCAGATGATCACCTACACCGGCGTGGTGCTGCTGTTCCTGGCGTTCATGCTGTCGATGATCGGCGGTGTCGACTTCGGCCTGGCCAAGCTCGTGATGCTGGTGTTCGGCTGACGACGGATGAGAATTCTGAGAGGACTGACAAGTGACTAGCTTCGAGGGCGACACGCCTTCGGCCGAGAGCGTCGATCTGATCGAGGGCGAGACGACGGACGCGACCACCGACCCCGCGACCGAGGACGCCGACGTCGCCGGTGACGCCGTGAGCGACGAGGCGGCGACCGCCGCCGGTGCGGCCGATGCCGAGGACGTCGCGGCTCCCGAGGAGGAGGACGTGGATCCGGCGGTCGCGCTGAAGAAGGAACTGCGCACCAAGCCGGGCGACTGGTATGTCATCCACTCCTACGCCGGCTACGAGAACAAGGTGAAGGCCAACCTCGAGACCCGTGTGCAGAACCTCGACGTGGGCGACTACATCTTCCAGGTCGAGGTGCCGACCGAAGAGGTAACCGAGATCAAGAACGGCCAGCGTAAGCAGGTCAACCGAAAGGTGTTACCGGGCTACATCCTGGTGCGCATGGAGCTCAACGACGAGTCGTGGGGGGCGGTGCGTAACACGCCGGGTGTGACGGGCTTCGTCGGTGCGACGTCGCGACCGTCGCCGCTGAGCCTCGATGACGTGGTGAAGTTCCTGCTGCCGCCGGCCGTGGCGAAGAAGCCCGGTAAGGCCGCCGCCAGCAGCGCGGCTGCCGCGGAGACCGGTGGCATCGAGCGCGCGCCGATCGAGGTCGACTTCGAGGTCGGCGAGTCGGTCACCGTCATGGACGGTCCGTTCGCGACGCTGCCCGCGTCGATCAGCGAGGTCAACGCCGAACAGCAGAAACTCAAGGTGCTGGTGTCCATCTTCGGCCGCGAAACACCTGTGGAACTGACCTTCAACCAGGTCGCCAAGATCTAATGCGATTTGGGTGCGCTACTGATCGCTCAGCGACTGGTAGCGCGCCCAAATCACACCAGAAAGGAAGAGCATGGCCCCGAAGAAGAAAGTCGCCGGGCTGATCAAGCTGCAGATCCAAGCCGGGCAGGCCAACCCCGCCCCGCCGGTCGGTCCGGCCCTCGGCCAGCACGGCGTCAACATCATGGAGTTCTGCAAGGCGTACAACGCCGCGACGGAGAACCAGCGCGGCAATGTCATCCCCGTGGAGATCACCGTCTACGAGGACCGCAGCTTCAGCTTCAACCTCAAGACACCGCCCGCGGCCAAGCTGCTGCTGAAGGCCGCCGGTGTGCAGAAGGGCTCGGGCGAGCCGCACAAGACCAAGGTCGCCAAGGTGTCCTGGGATCAGGTGCGCGAGATCGCCGAGACCAAGAAGGAGGACCTGAACGCCAACGACATCGATCAGGCGGCCAAGATCATCGCCGGGACCGCCCGGTCGATGGGCATCTCGGTCGAGTAATGATGTCGCCGAAATAGAATTCCCGGTCGTCAACCGCGACGATTTGCAACCCGGAATGCTATTTCGGCGCAAAGAGAAAAACCGGTGGCAGGGCTGGCATCGGCCCGCATGACCACAACTCAGCAACTAGGAGATACGAATGAGCAAGACGAGCAAGGCATATCGCGAAGCCGCCGAGAAGGTGGACCGCACCCGGCTCTACACGCCGCTGGAGGCGGCGAAGCTGGCCAAGGAGACGGGGTCGAAGAAGCAGGACGCGACCGTCGAGGTGGCGATCCGGCTGGGCGTCGATCCGCGCAAGGCCGACCAGATGGTGCGTTGCACCGTGAACCTGCCGAACGGCACCGGCAAGACCGCCCGCGTTGTGGTGTTCGCGGTCGGGGACAAGGCCGAGGCCGCCGAAGCCGCGGGCGCCGACGCCGTCGGTAGCGACGACCTGATCGAGCGCATCCAAGGCGGCTGGACGGACTTCGACGCCGCGATCGCGACGCCCGACCAGATGGCCAAGGTCGGCCGGATCGCGCGCATCCTCGGACCGCGTGGCCTGATGCCGAACCCGAAGACCGGCACCGTGACACCGGACGTCGCCAAGGCGGTCGCCGACATCAAGGGCGGCAAGATCAACTTCCGTGTCGACAAGCAGGCGAACCTGCACTTCGTGATCGGCAAGGCCTCGTTCGACGAGAAGGCGCTGGCGGAGAACTACGGCGCTGCGATCGACGAGATCCTGCGGGCCAAGCCGTCATCGTCGAAGGGCCGCTACCTCAAGAAGATCGTCGTCTCGACGACCACCGGCCCGGGCATCCCGGTTGATCCGTCGGTGACCCGCAACTTCACCGAGGTCTGAGCGCTCGAAGAGCACAACGATCGGCTCTGCGCCTCCTGCTTGTGGGCAGTGGGGTACGAGTGAAAACTGATCCGAGTCAGTCGCCGCTAGCGGCGAATGTTCCTTTGCGCGCAGAGGCATCAGCCTGACGAATTTATCCGGCAAAGTGCGCTGTTTTGGCGTGACGGTCGTCACACCTGTGTGAAAGTTGACGTATGCGTAAGTGCATTCGGGTCATTGCTCTCTCTTTGCTGGGCCTGCTGAGCGCCGCTGTCCTCGGTGCCCTGACCGCCATGATGGCGGCCGTCAGCCTGGCCGCCACCACCGCGCTGATCGTGCCGGGCACGGGAACCCCCGACGCCAACAATGTCGGGCAGTACATGGAGAACTTCCGTGACTACTACATGCAGGACACACCGTGCACAACGGAAAACGGCTGCGGTGAGTACAACCCAGACGAACCTCGAGACGGGGGCCTGCTGGGTATCAACTACTACGCGTCGTTCTGGCCGATACCGTTGCCCGGCTGGTGTGATCCCGGTCGATGCGAGAAGTTCGACGACTCGGTCGACGACGGTGTGACCAACCTACGGAACGCATTGCTGGGCATCCAGGAGCTCGACCCCGACTACGGGGGGGACATCGTGATCGCCGGCTACTCGCAGGGCGCCCGCGTCGTGACCATCGCGAAGATGCAATTCGCCAACGGCGACTGGGACGAGTTGCTCGAGCAGGTTGACTCCGTCTCGTTCGTGTTCATCGGCAACCCGAACCGCCCCAACGGCGGCATTCTGTCGCGATTCGGCGCGCTGGGCCATATCCCGATTCTGGACGTGACGACCGGGCAGCCCACCCCGACCGGGACGCCCGACTACCCACGGGATTTCCCCACCGAGGACTGGGCAATCCGATGGGAGGGCATCGCGGATTTCCCGCAGTATCTGCTCAACCCGCTGGCGGTGGCCAACTCGCTCCTCGGCTTCTACTACGACCACGGCACCTACCTGGCCATCAACCGAGACAGCGATCCCGGTGAACTCCCGGCCGGATACGATCCGGAGACGTGGAAGGCGATCACCTCGAACCCTGAGCGCTATCCCGACATCGTGGAGATCCAAAAGTACGGCGACACCACGTATTACACCATCACGCCGAAGGTGCTGCCTCTGGTGAGGCCGCTGCACTCCATCCCGTTCATCGGCAAGCCGATCGCGGACCTCATCGAGCCCGCGCTGCGCGTGATCATCGAAGAAACCGGTTACAACCGCAACATCCCGTACGGTCAACCCACGGAGATCGGCCTGATTCCGAACATCAACCCGGTCACGCTCATGTCCAAGCTGATCCCGGCGTTCTTCGTGGGCGTCAACAACTTCCTTGCCAACTTCGGATTGGCAACGGAGATCCCGCTTTCGCCGACGACGCCGGTGCCGGAGATGTCACCGATGACCGACCAGCAAGAGGACGAACCCGAGTTGGCGATCTTGGCGCGCAACGTTCTCGACGGGTCATCGAACGTCAAGTTGGCACTGGTCCAAGGCAATGGCGACCCCGAACAGCAGCTCATCCGCAAGGATGCGGGTGACGACAAGACCGTTGTCGACGCCGAGATCGCCGACGACCTCACGCTGCCCGAGGGCAACGGGACAGCTGTCGTCGAGGACGACAAGACGCCTGTCGTCGAGGACGTGACCGAGTCCGAGGGATTGCAGGCGACGGACCTTGGGCAGTCCCCGACGGGGAACGTGGAGGTTGTCAAGCAGGACGGCCAAGAAACCATCGAGGGCGGCGGCAAGGCCGTCGTGGTGGCCGACGAGTCCGAAGGCAAGAAAGAACCTGAAGGGAACACGGCTCCCGCCCAGAACAGGCTCGACGCCAACAGTCGCAGCGCGTCCTTGAACTTCTCGACGAACAACCCGGCCCAACGCTTGGCGAGGAACGGCAACGACACCCGTCGATCGGATCCCACGGTGAAGACGGAATCCGACGAAAGCCTCGAGGGCACCAAAGACCCCAGTAACCCCAGCGGTCCTACCAGCCTCGGCGGCCCCAACAGTCCTAGCAGCGCTAAGAGTCCGAGCGGCGTCAGCGGCTCCAACGGCTCCAGCACTGACGACGCCAACGCCGCCGACAACCCGGCAGACGCGAAGGACACGGCTCCAGCCGCGGCCTGACCCCGCACCGGTACTGGCGGAGGCCGCGGCAACGGTCCGGACCATCGTGTCTCTGCGAGCGCAAATTCGCTGTGTGTCACGATTGGGCCCGTGAGGGGCATTATCTTGGCGGGCGGGAGTGGCACCCGTCTGCACCCGATAACACTGGGCGTGTCGAAGCAGCTGGTGCCCGTCTACGACAAGCCGATGGTGTACTACCCCCTGTCGACGCTGATGCTGGCCGGCATACGTGACATCCTGGTGATCACGACGCCGCACGACGCGGAGGGGTTCGAGCGACTGCTCGGTGACGGGTCGCGATTCGGAGTATCGGTCACCTACGCCACGCAGCCGTCGCCGGATGGGCTCGCGCAAGCGTTCACGATCGGTGAGACGTTCATCGGCAGCGACAACGTGTCTCTCGTACTCGGCGACAACCTGTTGTACGGGCCGGGGTTGGGCAGCCAGCTGTCCCGCTTCACAACCATCGACGGCGGCGCGATCTTCGCCTATTGGGTCGCGGAGCCCTCCGCATACGGGGTCATCGAGTTCGACGACGACGGCTTGGCGATATCCCTGGAGGAGAAACCCGACCGGCCGAAGAGCAACTACGTCGTACCGGGTCTGTACTTCTACGACAACGACGTGGTCGAGATCGCACGCGACCTGAAGCCGAGTGCCCGCGGTGAGTACGAGATCACCGACGTCAACCGCTGTTACCTCGAGCAGGGTCGGTTGCAGGTGCACGTGCTGCCCCGCGGAACCGCTTGGCTGGACACCGGCACCTTCGACCAGATGACCGATGCCGCTGAGTATGTGCGCACGATGGAGCGGCGCACCGGCTTGAAGATCGGAGCCCCCGAGGAGATCGCCTGGCTACACGGGTGGATCAGCGACGACGAATTGCGGGAACGCGCCGAGCCCATGGTGAAGTCGGGCTATGGGTCGTACCTGTTGAACCTGTTGGCGAGAGGACGCTGATGGCGCGACTGCTCGTCACCGGCGGAGCGGGTTTCATCGGCTCGAACTTCGTGCGGTACGCGATCGACCGCACCGACCATCACGTCACGGTACTGGACAAGCTGACATACGCCGGAAACCGCGCCTCGCTGGCCGGATTACCGGACGATCGAATGACGTTCGTGCACGGCGATATCGCAGACGCCGCGCTGGTTGACGAGTTGTTCGGGTCCGTGGATGCGGTCGTCCACTATGCGGCCGAATCGCACAACGACAACTCGCTCGACGATCCTGAGCCGTTCCTGCACACCAACCTTGTGGGCACCTTCACGTTGCTCGAGGCCGCGCGCAAGCACGGCACGCGCTTCCATCACATCTCGACCGACGAGGTGTACGGAGACCTGCGGATCGACGACCCGAGCCGGTTCACCGAGGAGACGCCGTACAACCCGTCTTCTCCGTACTCGTCGACAAAGGCCGGCAGCGATCTGCTGGTGCGGGCATGGGTTCGGTCATTCCATGTCGCAGGGACAATCTCGAACTGCTCCAACAACTATGGTCCCTATCAGCACGTCGAGAAGTTCATCCCGAGGCAGATCACCAATGTGCTGCGCGGGATCCGCCCCAAGCTCTACGGTGAGGGCCGCAATGTACGGGACTGGATCCACGCCGACGACCACTCTTCGGCGGTGCTGACGATCCTGGAGGCCGGTCGTATCGGCGAGACATACCTGATCGGCGCGGACGGCGAGAAGGACAACAAGACGGTCATCGAATTGATCCTCGCGCTCATGGGCCAGCCGACGGACGCCTACGACCACGTCACCGACCGGGCGGGTCACGACCTGCGGTACGCCATCGACTCCACCAAGCTTCGCGAGGAACTCGGCTGGCGACCGCAATACTGCGACTTCGCGGAGGGTCTGGCCGCAACCATCCAGTGGTACCGCGACCACGAAGACTGGTGGTCGCCCGCCAAGGACGCCACCGAGAGCTTCTACGCCCGGCTGGGTCAGTGAAGAGAGCCCATAGGTGTGACTGAGTTCGGTAAACCCTTGCGCGCCAACGCAACTTCTATACCCGGATTGGTTGTTTGGGAGCTGTCGGTGCACGGGGACAACCGGGGGTGGTTCAAGGAGAACTGGCAGCGGGAGAAGATGGTTTCGCTCGGCTTGCCTGACTTCAAGCCGGTGCAGAACAACGTCTCCCTCAACGAAGCCGCAGGCACCACGCGCGGGATTCACGCAGAGCCGTGGGACAAATTCGTCTCCGTTGCGACCGGCCGAATCTTCGGTGCGTGGGTGGACCTGCGTGCCGGCCCCACCTTCGGCACCACCTTCACCACCGAGATCGACCCGTCCCGAGCGGTTTTCGTCCCCCGTGGCGTCGGCAACGGATTCCAGACCTTGGAGCCCGACACCGCCTACATCTATCTGGTCAACGACCACTACTCACCCGACGGCGAGTACACATCGGTCAATCTCGCTGACGAGGCCCTCGCCATAGAATGGCCGATCCCCTTGGGTCGCGCCGAAATGTCAGCGAAGGATCGTGGTCATCCGAGCGTGGCGGAAGTCAAACCGCTTCTCTCGCGAAAGACACTCGTGCTCGGCGCCGGTGGACAACTGGGCAGGGCGCTGCGCGAGGCCTACGCCGGCGTGCCGAGCGTCGAGTTCGCCGAACGCGCCGACATCGACCTGACCGCTGGGGGAATCGAGACCGCGCGCCGCTGGCGCGACTACGAGACGATCATCAACGCCGCCGCCTATACGGGTGTGGACTCCGCCGAGACCGCGCAAGGGCGGGCGACGGCGTGGGCCACCAACGTCGCCGGCGTCACCGCTCTAGCGCGCACCGCCGCCGACCACAACATCACACTGGTGCACATCTCCAGCGACTACGTGTTCGATGGCGAGGCACCCAGGCCCTACCGCGAGGACGACCGCTTGTCGCCGCTAGGTGTGTACGGGCAGACCAAAGCCGCCGGCGACCAAATCGTGGCCACGCTGGATCGGCACTACATCGTCCGAACATCGTGGGTGATCGGCGACGGACATAACTTCGTGCGCACCATGTTGTCTCTCGCCGATCGCGGCGTAAACCCTTCCGTCGTCAGCGACCAACACGGCCGGCTCACGTTCACCTCTGAGATCGCAAGAGCAATCCGGTATTTGACCGAGACACCCGCACCGTACGGCACTTACAACGTCACCGGTTCCGGGTCACCGATGTCATGGGCCGAGGTCGCCCGGCGGACATTCGAACTAGCCGGCCACGATCCGGGCCGCGTATCCGACGTAACCACCGAGCAGTACTTCGCCGATGCCTCGAACCCGGTTGCGCCTCGCCCCCCGAACAGCGTGCTGGACCTCGCCAAGATTGCGTCGGCCGGTTTCCAGCCCGAGGACGCGGACGAAACCCTGACGGGTTATGTCCGACTGGAAACCGCAAGAGCCCAGTAGGGATCGACGGGTCAACGGCCGTCGCTGAACACGCGCCCGAGTTCGGCCCGCGACTTGATGCCGAGCTTGCGGTAAACGCGCGACAAGTTCGTCTCGACCGTCTTCGGGCTGATGAACAGCGCCGTGGCCACATCCTTGATTTTCATTCCGGACGCGGCGAGTTCGGCCACCCGGTGCTCCGACGGCGTGAGGCCCATGCTCTTGCCGCTGGGCGCGCTCGCCCGCTTGATCTCGGCGCGCGCACGCTCGGCCCACAGCGGCGTACCCAACGTCTCGAACACGTGCAACGCCTCGGTCATCGTCGTCCGCGACAGCTCCTTCTGCCGGAGCCGCCGCTGTAACTGGCCGAGCAACAACAGCGTTCGAGCGCGCTCGAAGGGCATCGGCAGCCGCTCGTGATGGGTCAACGCCAGCTTCGCCGTCTCGGCGGCCGCGTCGACATCCCCCTGCGCGGCCAACCAGAGACTGCGGCACCGCGCGCCTATCGCCAGCATCCACGGCCGATCCAGTAAGCGACCGTTGCTCTCCAGCGCCTCGATCATCGGCTCGGTCTCGGCCGCGCGGCCAAGTGCGATCATCGACTCGACGGCGTCCGGGAGGTAGCCCACGGTGATGATCTCGGTGCTGGGGAGAAGGGGGAACCGGTCGATCAGCGGCTGCAGTACCTGCGCGGCCTGCTCGTAGCGGACGAGCGATACCTCCAAAAATGCCAGGCTGATCGACGCCCAGTCCGCCAACCGGGGTGAGCCGCACTGTCGCGCGAGGTCGACCGCGTTGTTCGCCACCTCGCGAGTTTCGTCCTCTCTGCCCGCATACGCCGCCACTGCCGACTTGATGGCTTTGGCGACGACGCGCATGTGTTCGCCGCCGAGCTGTTGTGCCCGCTCGATTGTCTCCTCGGCGACGCGGGTTGCCTCGTCGTAGCGCCCGCGCCAGATTTCGATCAGCGCGTTGAACACCGCGACAAAAATCAGGTCGGTCTCTGCACCGCGCTCGACACAGCCTCGGCGCACGACTGCCAACTGGTCGCTCGCCTCGTCCAGCCGTCCGACCCACGCCAACAGCAGGGCGTTGTTGGCCATGGCGCGGAACGCGATCGGCGTCTCGCTGTTCGGGTCTTGTAGTGCCAACGCCCGACGCATGCCCGTCCAGTCGACGCCGCGACCGCACATGAACGCGATGTTGGTTCGCAGGGCCAGCACCTGGCTGGTCAGATCGGGGATTCCGACGTCTTCCGCGTAGGCCGCGGCCCGTTCGGCGTTCTGCAGGGCCGCTCCGAACTCCCCGGCGTTCAGGCGCGCATACGCCAGCAGCAATAGCGTACGGACGCGGACTTCACGGTTGCCCTCGTCGTTATCGAGCGCCTCTTCGAGCAGGCCGACGGCACCGGTGAAGCTGTTGTTGTGAATCCGCATGCTGGCCAACAGGTTCAGTGCCATAGCCCGGTGCACGCCGCGTGGCATCCGCTCGGCCAACCCGTCCAGCAGGGAATGGGCGCGCTCGAGGTCACCTGCGTGGAGATAATGGTCGGCCGCGCGGATCCGCCGCGCCGGGACATCCCCACCGAGACCGATGGCGAGTTCGAGCAACTCGGCGGCCGCGGCCGGCGCACCGCGTGTACGCGCCGCTTCTGCGGCGACGTCGAGTGCCTCGAGGGTCGCCGGATCGGCGCTGGCGGCGGCCAGTGCCATATGTCGGGCTCTCGATTCCGGAAGCACTACCGCCTCGGCCAGCGACCGGTGCATGGCACGTCGCTCACCGGGCTTGGCGTCGGTGTAGACGCTGCGCGCCAACAGGGCGTGGGCGAACGCGACGTCGTCTCCGTTGATCGTCAGGATGCCTTTGGCTTTCGCATCGGCGAGGAGTTCGGCAGTGCGGTCGGTGGTGCTGCCTGTGACGCGCGCAAGCAGGTCGATGGTCGGCGCCGCTTCACATGCGGCTGCCAACAGCAGGACCTGGGTCTCGGGTTCCAGCCGACCGATTCGGCGTCGCATCAATTCCGCAAGCGTCGCCGGCATCACCGATTGGGAACCGCCTGCCTCGAACGCCCGAGCGAGTTCGAGGGCGTAGAACGGGTTACCTCCGGAAATCTCGGCGATCCGCACCATTGTCGGGCGAGGGAACGTCCGGCCGAGCCGCGCCGAGACAAGCGCGTGCAATCCGCCGAGACTAAGGGGGCCGACGTGAACCCGGTCCACCTCGCCCGAAGTGCCCACCTGCAGCCAACTCGCCGCGCCGGCGCCTTCGTGTTCGGTGCGTTCGGTGAGCAAAATTCCCACCCGACCGGTCAACTGCCTCGCCGCGAAGGCCACCACGGCTTGACTGGACGGGTCGAGCCACTGCACGTCGTCGAGAGCCACCAGCAATGGCCCGTCGGCGGAGAGTCGCTCGATGGCCGCGGCGAGTGCCGCGCCGACAACACCCTGGTCGGTCGGGGGGCCTTCGCCGTCGGCGCGCAACAGCACCCGGTCGACGGCGAGGCGCTGAACATCTGGCAGGTCGGCGAAGACTTCGGGGTCGACGTCGCCGAGAAGGTCCGCGACGGCGGCATACGCGAGAGCGGTTTCCGCCTGCCCGGCTCGCGCCGTCAACGTCAAAAAGCCGCGTTGGCGCGCTTCGGAGATACCGGTGAGCCACAGGGTGGTCTTACCCACTCCGGCTTCCCCTTCGATGACGAGGCCGGACGGTGCGCTCCCGGCGGATAGCAGAAACTCCGCCACCGCGCGAAACGCGGCCGGACGCTCGACAACGCCGGAAGCCAATTTTCCCACCCTCGATCGGCAGCAAATCGAGGATACCCTGCTCAACCCAGCGACGGCAGCCCTGGGTTCCGACGATTGTCCTGCTAAGTGGGGTACTGGCTGCGGTAGATCAGGCCGAGCAGAGAATTTCTGGCAACGTCAAAAATGGCGCTGCCGGATACGTGTGCCGACTTGTGCAGAGAGCCGTTGATGCGGCGCGCCCGCAGCGAGGCATGTCCGCGAGACGATGTCTTGAGAGCCCGCGCCGAATACGCCGTACAGCACCTCGTCACTGGGGACGGACACGGTGACGAGCAGTTGGACCGGCGTGCCTTCCTCGGTCACGGTCGCCGCGGCGGCGTCGAGGCGGGCAACCAAGTCGTCGACGTACTGATCATCGAGCTCAGGCAGATACCACTCCGCCAAGTAGCACGCGGCTGCGCCGCTCCCGCCCATGGGTCAAACGGTAGCTGTTTGCCACGCTAAGGGAATCGGGGGTTTCCCTACGTCTTGTCTCTATGTGGACTCGATCGGTGCTCGTGACGGCGGCCGGCTGACCCTTACGCCGCAGCACCCGGCTTCAGGTACGTGACCAGGCTGACATCGATGCCCTCGTCGATGAAGTAGTACTGGCAGCCCTTCAGATACCGCATGTAGCGGTTGTAGTTCTCCTCGTCGGTGGCCGCGATCGCGGTGTCCTTGTTGCGCTCGAGGCGATCGGCCCAGATGCCCAGCGTCTTGATGTAGTGGTTGCGCAGCGAGATCGCCTCGGGCACCACGAACCCGGCCTTCTCGCCGTGCTCGACCATCATCTGGGTGGTCGGCAGCCGGCCGCCCGGGAAGATCTCGGTGATCATGAACTTGATGAAGCGGGCCATCTCGAAGGTCAGCTTCTTACCGCGTTCGGCCAGGTCGTACGGGTGATAACCGACGCTGCTCTGGATCGTCATCCGGCCGTCCTCGGGCAGAATGTCGAAGCAGGTCTTGAAGAAGTCGTCGTAGCGTTCGAAGCCGAAGTGCTCGAAAGCCTCGATCGACACGATGCGGTCGACGGGGGAGTGGAACTGCTCCCAGCCCTCCAGCCGTACATCGAACGTGCGCTCGGTCTCGATCTTGCTCAGCAGCTCGTTGCAGTACGCCTGCTGGTTCTTCGACAGGGTCAGGCCGATGACGTTGACGTCGTATTTCTCCATCGCTCGCTGCAGCGTGAGGCCCCAGCCGCACCCCACCTCCAGCAGCGTCATGCCGGGCTTCAGGTCGAGTTTGTCCAGGTGCTGATCGACGTTGGCGATCTGGGCCTCCGACAGCGTGACGTTCGGGCCGGTGAAGTACGCGCAGCTGTACTTGCGCGTCGGATCCTGAAAGACGCCGAAGAAGTCGTCCGACAGGTCGTAATGCGCCTGAATGTCCTCGAAGTGAGGCCGCATATCCTTGGTGCCGGTTGAGTTGTCAGACATATTTCTCCTGCTTGGCCTTTCCCGATGACGCGACGCTGCGCTGCGCTCGTCACGCGTGGTCTGGTCGTACACCCTAGCGGTCGCCGAGACCTAGACCCTAATTCGCCAGGCCGCCACTTTCGCCGCTATCAGGCGAGCAGCCCCGCCGGCGCTAGCCGTATGTGGCAAAGTTCGCCTTGAGCTCGCCGACGATGTCGTCCCAGAGCGGCTCGGGCAGCTCATGACCCATGCCGTCGAACAGCACCAGCCGGGCGTCTTTGATCGCCTTGGCGATCGCGCGGCCACCGAACGGGCGCATGAGCCTGTCTTCCTTGCCGTGCAGCACCACTGTGGGTGCCGCGATCTCCCGGTTGTAGCGCAGCAGGCTGCCGCTGCCCAGGATCGCCGCGAAATGGCGTCCGACGCCGGCGGGATAGTAGGACCGGTCGTAGGCCTCGATCGCGTCGGCGCGGAGCCGCTCGTCGGGCGCCGGGAAGCCGGGGCTGCCGATGATTTTGCTGACCCTGACGGAGTTGGCGATGACGGCCTCGCGGGTGGAGTCTTTCGGCCGCTGCAGGATCGCGAGCAGATGCCGTGGGCCCGGCGGCGGCAACAGCGGTTGGTTGTTGCTCGAGAAGATGACCGCCAGCGTCTGGGTGCGTGGCTTGTGGCGGGCGGCGAAGACCTGGGCGATCATGCCGCCCATCGACGCGCCGACGACGTGGGCTCGGTCGATGTCGAGATGGTCGAGCAACGCGGCGGCGTCGTCGGCCATGTCTTCGAGCGTGTAGCCCGCCGCGCTGCGCAACCCGAGGACCGAGCGCACCATCCGCGGCAGCAGCGGGGCACCGGTATGCAGGCCGTCGAGTTTCGATGACAGCCCGACGTCGCGGTTGTCGTAGCGGATCACCCGCAGGCCCTGGTTGACGAGCTTCTCGCAGAACTCCTTGCGCCACAACAGGAGTTGCGCACCGAGGCCCATGATGAGAACCACCGCCGGGTCGTTCGGATCGCCCATGTCCTCGTAGTGGATGTCTACTGGATGGGGGGAGCCGCCGACCCTTGCGAATCCGGTTCGGATCTCCACTTAGCCCTCAACCTCGCTGTCGAACTGGTCGTCGTGCTCCCTGCGGACCTCGACCATGAAGTTGGCGAAATAGCCGGTCAGCTGCGGATCCGACATCATCTGCCACCTCGGCGCGAGCAGCTTCATATAGCGCTCCACGTAAAGGAACTGCTTGCCGATCAGCACCAGTTCGCGCGGCAGCTTGACGTCGTAGGCCTCGGCGAGCGTCGAGAGCTGCTTGCCGATCTCGGCGTAGCTCATGTCGCCCAGCGTCGACATCGTCAGCGGCGTCGCGAACTTCTCCAGGTCCTTGGCGGCCTGCGCCTCGGGCTTCATGGTGCCGACGGCGCCCATCAGTACGACGATCTTGCCCGCCGCGGCATGGTCCTTCTTCACCAGCAGCGCGTACACCAATTCCCTCAGCAGCCAACGGGTGCGAGGGTCGATACGGCCCATGATGCCGAAGTCGAAGAACACGATCTTGCCGTCGTCGTCGACGTAGAGGTTGCCGGCGTGCAGGTCACCGTGGAACAGGCCGTGGCGTAGACCGCCTTCGAAGACGCTGAACAGCAGGGCCTTGACGAGTTCGGTGCCGTCAAAACCCTTCTGCCGGACGCCTTTCACGTCGTCGATTCGGGTGCCCTGGATGCGTTCCATGGTCAGCACGCGCTCGCTGGTGAGATCCCAATAGACCTGCGGTACACGGATGTTGCGGCCCAGAGGGGAGGCGTGCATATGCGATACCCACGCGTCCATCGACTGCGCCTCGAGCCGGAAATCGAGTTCCTCGGCGAGGTTGTCGGCGAAATCGGCGACGACGTCCTGCGCGCTCAGGCGTTGACCCAGCTTGGCGAACTCGACCAGACGCGCGCCGCGCTTGAGGATTTGCAGGTCCGCGGCGACCCGTCTGCGGATGCCGGGCCGCTGGATCTTGACGACGACCTCTTCCCCGCTGTGCAGCGTCGCGTAGTGCACCTGCGCGATCGACGCGGACGCGAACGGAGTCTCGTCGAAGCTCTTGAACAGGTTCGCCGGCTCGTCGCCGAGATCCTCGACGAACAGCTTGTGCACCTCTTTGGGGTCTGCGGGCGGAACCCGGTCGAGCAGGCTGCGGAACTCCTTGGACAGCGGCTCGCCGAACGCGCCGGGACTCGACGCGATGATCTGGCCGAACTTCACGTAGGTGGGGCCCAGGTCGGCGAACGTCTGCGGGATCTGCTTGATGATCTTCTGCTGCCACGAACCACGGCCGGCGATGTTCGTGACCACCCGCGCGCCGGTGCGGGTCACCTGCCAACCCGTCGCCCCGACACGAGCGGCCTCGATCGGCAGCGGGACCCGGTCCAGCCTGGCTATGTCGCGGTGCTGCGCTTTTCGCGTGCCACTCATAGTCTGCAGTGTCTCAAAATCGGCCGTGGGCCGCGAAAAGCTGTGGACGGGCTCACAGTGGGGTGGTTTGCGCCGAAACTGTATTCCAGCATGCGTCCACTCGACTTTTCGCTGCTGGAATACCGTTTCGCGGCGGAACTCAGGCCTCGGCGAAACTGCGCTCGACCTCGTCGCGCGTGCGGACCGGGTCGTCGCCCAGCCGGTACGTCGGCAGCGTGTGCGGTACGTCGGTGCCCGACGCGACCCTGGCCTGTGCCTGCCGGAACTCAGGGATCGGCCCCTGCGCCACGTGCAGGCCGTTGATCACCGACCAGACGGCGGCCCGCCGGGCGGTGCGCTCGACGATGTTGGGGTCCTTGTGCTGGATCAGCTGCTTGGCCCAGCGCGGCATGGTGTCGCGGATGGCCCAGTTCATGGCGGCTTGGGCCGGCGGCAACTCCGGGCCCGTCGCCACCGCGGTGCCGTGCGTGACGGCCAGCCGCGGCAGATAGGACTTGAGGCATTCGGCGACGTCGGCCTTGGTCTCGGGTAGCTCGGTGCCGCCCAGCGCGTGACCGACCCGCACGAACTCGCGGTAGTAGCGGTCGATCTTCTTGCCGCGCAGGGGGTTCGGGTGATAAAGCTCATGTGCGGTGGCCAGGCCCCAGACGACGGTGGCGTAATTCCACCGCAGCCAGTCCGGGTCGTCGGCGTCGTAGCGGGCGCCGTCCGGGCGCGTGCCCTTGATGGTGTGATGCATGGAGCGCACCGCCTGCGCCAGGCGCTCGGCGGTCTCGGTGGATCCGTAGGCCGTCCCGATGAAGAACGCGATCGAATGGCCGAGGCGCACCGCCGCGCCCTTGGGATCGATCTCCGGCCGGCCGACCCCCTGCTCGTCGCGCTTCACCAGCCGCGAGTGGTGCATGCCCATCCAGTAGATCGACGGGTCGAGTCGCTCCATGAACGCCGCGCACTGCAGACCGAAGATCAGCGCCTGCATGTGTGAGTGGACGTGCCAGACGGCGCTGCCCGGGCCGAACCACCCCGGGTCGCCCACCGGCGCCGTGAACTCCATGCCGCGGAAGTAGTTGCGCCGCACGTCCTTGTCGAAGCGCTGGTTGAGCACTTCTGCGATGAACTGATGCGGCAGCAGAATCACGTCGGCTCCTCTGGTCACGACTGTAGCCAGAATACATTTTGGTCACGTATGTGACCAGAGTTGGGGATGGTCGGCTTACCCTGAGGCGGTGTCGAGTCCCACCCGTTGGGCGGGCGTACCGCTCACCGACCGCCGCGCCGAGCGCCGCGCGCAGCTGATCGACGCCGCCTTTCGCCTGTTCGGTGAGGGTGGTGAGGCCGCGGTCTCGGTGCGCTCGGTGTGCCGCGAATGCGGGCTGAACACGCGTTACCTCTACGAGAGCTTCGCCGATGTCGACGACCTGCTGGGTGCCGTTTACGACCAGGTGAGCGCCCAGTTGGCCGAGGCGGTCGGGGCCGCGATGTCACAGGCGGGCGATTCCCTACGGGCGAGGACGCGCGCGGGCATCGCGGCGGTGCTCGGGTTCAGTTCCGAGGACCCCCGCCGCGGCCGGGTGCTGTTCACCGACGCGCGATCGAATCCCGTGTTGGCTGCGCGCCGGGCGGCGACGCAGGACCTGCTGCGTGAAGGCGTGCTCACCGAGGGCTGGCGGCTGCGGCCGGACACCGAATCGATCGCTGCCGAGGTCGGGGCGGCGATGTACACCGGCGCGATGGCCGAACTAGCCCAGCAGTGGCTGGCGGGCCGGCTGGGGACCGACCTCGACGCGGTCGTCGAGCATGCCGTCAGTCAGGTGCTGCGGTAGGAAATAGGCCCGCGAGCGACCGTGTCTGTACATCGACGCGCTGCTAACACTGGGCATTTCGGGGTCACTCGCGCGGCGCGGACGTCGCAAAGTCCTCCACAAGCACCTCGAGAACCGGGCGCCATACCGGCTCGGGCAGGTCGTGGCCCACGCCATCGACGACACGTAAGGCGCGACCTCTACGGCGCGCGCGACGTTGTGCCGGTTGCGCGGCCGCATCATCAGCTCCTTCGAGCCGTGGATGACGACGGTCGGCGCGGTGTGATGCGCCGCTGTGGAACAACAGGCTGCCGGAGCCGAGAATCGCGTCGAACTCGCGCAGCATGCCCTGTCGGTCACCGCGGACTCGGAGCTCGCACACCCGTCGCTGCAACTGCTCCGCGGGCGGAAGAAAACTGGGCCTGTTGCTGACCGCGGTGTTGCAAACCTCGTGCGCCAGCCGCTCTTCGAAAGGTGCGTCGCGGGCCGGCGCGCCGAACGCCAGGCGGATCACCCGCAGCGCAGGCGCCGACGGAACGACGTATCCGCGCTCGTCTTCACCAACCCCGACGAGAGCACGCGGGTGGGGTGACGGACTGCCAGTACCTGGCCGATCATCCCGTCCATCGACGCGCCGACGACGCCACCGGTTGCTTGCCCCACGGCGTCAGCCACGGCGTCGGCTCCCAGTCCTAGAGACCGGCGAGCAGTTCGTAAAGCGTTGCGCCATCGATGGTTTCACGGATGATATCGGCATGGTCGGCATGCCGGGCGAGCTCTTCGATCAGCTGGACGATCACCCAGCGCACCGACCCCGCCGGAACGCCTTTGGGGAACCAGGGGACATGCTGCGGGCTCGGCACCGCCGCGTCGAGGTCGGCCGCGTCGATCAGCCGGATGGTCTCGGCGTTCTGCTCGTCGAACCTGGCGAGGATGTCGGCGAGCGTCTCGTCGTCTCGCATGACGAACTCGTTCTGATAGTCGGCCTGCTGAGCGTCCATCGGGGTGGGGGAATTGCGGGCATGCTCAGTTTCCTTCCGGATTCCTATGGGCGTAAAGGTCTCGGATACAGGCGATTTCGGCGCCATGATGGATGAACTCTCGGTTGATGTGGAGCACCAGCGTGATGAACGGATGGTCGGCGTAGGGGCCCTCGGCGGGGCCGCACGGCCGGTTCAGGTCGTCGTCGGACAACCCGCGCACACCGCCGACCCAGATACCGTACTGCTCGTCGAGTTGCTGCAGCGCGGTCGCGGCATCCGTCGCGTAATGCCACGACTGATAGTCGGCCCGCGGCGCGCCGAAATGGCTGTGGTTGCGCATCGCGAACACGCCGACGATGACGTGTGCGAGCCGCCAGGCGATCGTCGTGAACGGTGCCGGTGTCGGCTCGGGGTGGCTGAAGTCGATCGAGCCGTCCCGGTGCACGGTCCAACAGTCGGGCACCGGCTGCCAGAAGTACTCGTCTTCGGTGAGCCCGTGGAACCGGGGACGCAGGAAGTTCGTCCAGTGGAAGTCGGCCTGCTCGGCCAGCTCGTCGGTGATCTTCGTAGCCATACGATCAGCCTGACAGGTTGATGGGACAGATTTCCTCCTGAAAGTTGCTGCGTCGGGGTGCATAACCGGCCGATCCGGGGCACCCGCAGCGCATGGAAGAAGATCGTCGCTATTCGATGCCGACGAAGGCACCGGGTCTGCTCTTGGGGCTGGGACTCGGTGGTTTCGTCGACGGCATCGTGGTGCATGAAATCCTGCAGTGGCACACATGGTGAGCAACGTCGAGTCCTATCCGCCCGACACGCTTACCGGGCTGGAGATCAACGTCGTCGCCGATGGGTTTTCCACGTCGTGACGTGGTTGCTCGTGGCACTTGCGACGTCGCTGACCCTGTTGGCCTGGCAGCAGCGCCGGCTCGCGCCCAACTGGTCGTTTCATCTGGGGCTGCTCTTGACGGGCTGGGGAATCTTCAACCTCGTCGAGGGTGTCATCGACCACCAGATCCTGGGCGTACACCATGTGCGCGACGACCTCGGCGCACCGCTGTCGTGGGATATCGCGTTCTTGATCTTCGGCGCGCTCCTCATCGCGGTCGGATGGCCGGTCTACCGTCGCGGAGCGCGTCAGCTGCAGAAAGTGGCACTCAGCGGACAGAAATCATCCTGAACCTGTGACAGCCTTTCAGCCGGTGAGCTGCAAGCGGTCCGCGAGCATCAGGAACGCCCCCGCGAACGGATTGTCGGCGGTCTCTGCGCGGAGTCGGGCCCAGTCCAGTTGCTCCCGCACCGCGCGCACGGCCGGCAACAGCGCGGCGAAGTCGCAATGGTGTTCGTTGAGGGAGTTCAGCTTCTCGCGCAGCACCTGGGTCGGCGGCAGTACGCGCATCCGGACCGCGAGCACGTCGTACTCCTCGGCCGACAGGATGCTTTCCTTGTCGACGGGGACACCGTTGAGCCGGTGCAGCACGTCGATGACGAAGTCCTGTTCGACGCACGCCTTGAACAGCCAGTCCTCCGGGGTGCGCTCGATGCGGAACCCGGCCTCCTCCAGCGTGGCGGCGGCCTTCTCGGTGTCGGGTTCGGCGACCACGAAGTCCACGTCGTGCACCGGTTCCGGGCCGCCGAACACCCACAGCGCATAGCTGCCGGCCAGCGCGAAATCCGGGCCCTGCGCGCGCAGTGCCGACGCCGCGCGCTTGAGCGCGTCGCGCAGATCATCGTTTCGCTGGGGCACTACTCTCCTGGGGCCGACCGATGGGCTAGCGGCCATTGTGGGTAGCTAGTACCCATGCAGATGCGGATGGCCACCTTCAACATCTTGCACGGACGCAGCGTGCACGACGGCATGGTCCATCGAGACCGGCTGGTCGAGTCCGTCCGGGAACTCGACGCCGACATCCTGGCGCTGCAAGAGGTCGACCTCGATCAGCCGCGGTCGGGTATGGCCGACCTGACCGCGGTCGCCGCAGAGGCGATGGGAGCGGTGAGCCACCGGTTCGTGGCGGCGATCTCCGGCACCCCCGGCGCCACCTGGATGGCCGCGACGGGCCAAGAACAACCCGGGACCGCCGCTTACGGGATAGCGCTGCTGTCGCGGTTTCCCGCCGAGTCATGGCAGGTGGTGCGGCTGCCTCGGATTCCGATGCGGTTCCCGATGTATCTACCCGGCCCGAACCGGGTTCAGATCGTCAACGAGGAACCCCGCTCGGCGATGGTGGGGCGGCTGAACACCCCTCTGGGCGCCCTGACCGTCGCCAACACGCATCTGTCGTTCGTGCCGGGATGGAACCGGGTGCAGCTGTGGCGACTACTGCGCGATCTGCGGGGCTTCGCGGCGCCCTGTGTCCTGATGGGCGATCTGAACATGGCACCGCGCCCGGTCCGACGATGGACGCGGCTGCGGGCGCTTGCCTCGGCGCTCACGTTCCCCGCCGACGAGCCCGACCGTCAGCTCGACCACATCGTCACCAATGATCGCGGCCTGCGGGTGGAGCGATGCTGTGCTCCGTCACTGCCGATCTCAGACCACCGCGCTCTGGTCGTCGACGTCTCCCGCTCCTGACGTGCCGACCGACGGCCGCAACAGTCCCGGCTTCGCGTGAGCCCACACGAAGCGCGGGCGCACGAGTTTTCGCGATCTGTCCGCAGTCTCGATCACCGCTGCCGTGCACGTCGTAGGGTTTGGGTGTGCGGGTCATTTCGGCGGAGTCGACGGATCTGTTCGTCGGGCCGGCGGAAGCGCCGCGGCAGATCGTGCGGGTCGACTACACCGGCGGAGCGGGCGAGGTGCGCATCGACGGCGACGGCCTGGCGGGCCACGCCCGGGCGGCGGCGGAGGACGGCAGCCTGGAGGTGGCGGTCACGGTGACCGGTGCCGTCGCCGGCGAGCAGCGGCCGGCGCGGGCGGTCACCAGCGAGGGGATCTCGCCGTTCGTCTTCACCGTTGCCGAACCGGGCTGGACCATGTACATGATCAGCCACTTCCACTACGACCCGGTGTGGTGGAACACCCAAGCGGCCTACACCAGTATGTGGAGCGAGGACCCGCCGGGCCGTTGCCGACAGGCCAACGGCTTCGACCTGGTGACTGCGCATCTCGAAATGGCCCGCCGCGAACCGGAATATAAGTTCGTGCTGGCCGAGGTCGACTACCTCAAGCCGTTCTGGGACACCCACCCAGAAGACCGCGACGATCTGCGCCGATTCATCGCCGACGGCCGCGTCGAGATCATGGGCGGCACCTACAACGAGCCGAACACCAACCTCACCAGCCCCGAGACGACGATCCGTAACTTCGTGCACGGCATCGGTTTTCAACGCGACGTGCTGGGTGCCGACCCGGCGACGGCCTGGCAACTCGACGTGTTCGGCCACGACCCGCAGTTTCCGGGCATGGCCGCCGACGCCGGGCTGACGTCGAGCTCGTGGGCCCGTGGTCCGCACCACCAGTGGGGCCCGATGAGCGGCGGCGGCGACCCGGAGCGCATGCAGTTTTCCAGCGAGTTCGAGTGGATCTCCCCGTCCGGGCGCGGGCTGCTGACGCACTACATGCCCGCACACTATGCGGGCGGCTGGTGGATGGATTCGGCACCGACGCTGGAGCAAGCCGAAGCCGAGACGTACCGACTGTTCACCTCGCTGAAGACGGTGGCGCTGACCCGCAACGTGTTACTGCCCGTCGGCACCGATTACACGCCACCGAACAAGTGGGTCACCGCTATTCACCGGGATTGGAGTGCCCGCTACACCTGGCCCCGGTTCGTCTGCGCATTGCCCAGGGAGTTCTTCGCCGCGGTGCGCGCCGAACTGGCCGAGCGTGGTGTCGACGCGTCACCGCAGACGCGCGACATGAACCCGATCTACACCGGCAAGGACGTCTCGTACATCGACACCAAGCAGGCCAACCGGGCGGCCGAGGACGCCGTGCTCGACGCCGAGAAGTTCGCGGTGTTCGCCGGACTTCTCGGCGGTGCGACGTACCCGCAGGCGGCGCTGGCCAAGGCGTGGGTCCAGCTCGCCTACGGTGCGCACCACGACGCGATCACCGGGTCGGAATCCGATCAGGTGTACCTGGATCTGCTGACCGGCTGGCGTGAGGCGTGGGAACTGGGTAGGACGGCCCGGGACAACGCGCTGGCCATATTGTCAGGTGCGATCGAGGGATCGGCCGTCGTATGGAACACATTGGCGCACAAGCGTACCGACGTCGTCACCGCCCGGCTGCCGCGACCCGTCGGCGCGGTGCGCGTTCTCGACAGTGCCGGCGAGGAGGTGCCCGCTCACGTCGGGCACGGAGGGCGCACGGTCAGCTGGCTTGCCCGTGACCTACCGTCGCTGGGTTGGCAGTCCTACCGATTCGAGGAATCAGATGCGTCGCCCACTTGGGAACCGTTGAGCGGCAATGAGATCGGCAACGACCATTACCGGCTGCGGGTGGACCCCGCGCGCGGCGGTGCCGTCGACTCGTTGGTCGAATGCGGTTCGGGCCGTGCGCTGATCACACCGGGCAGGGTCGGAAACGAGTTGGCGGTGTACGAGGAGTATCCGGCGCACCCGGAGGCGGGTGAGGGTCCGTGGCACCTGCTGCCCAAGGGGCCGGTGGTCTGTTCGTCGTCCTTTGCGGCCACGGTTCGGGCCTACCGGGGACGGCTCGGTGAGCGCTTGGTGATCCACGGCTCAGTCGGTGAAGTGCTGCGCTACACACAAGTTCTCACCCTGTGGCACGCCGTGGCGCGCGTCGACTGCCGGACCGCGATCGACGAGTTCACCGGCGTCGACCGGTTACTCCGGGTGCGCTGGCCGTGCCCGGTGCCTGGCGCACTGCCGGTCAGCGAGGTCGGCGACGCGGTGATCGGGCGGGGATTCGGGCTGCTGCACCAGGGCGGAGAGGAACTAGCGGTCGACTCCGCAACGCATCCGTGGACGCTGGACAATCCGGCCTACCGATGGTTCGGGCTGTCGTCGGCGGTGCGGGTACGCGTTGGCGACGGGTGCCGCGCGGTGTCCGTTGCCGAGGTGGTGACGCCGACCGAGACTGTGTCAGCGATGGCTCGTCCGCTGATGGTGGCGCTCGCGCGGGCCGGGGTCACCGCGACGTGCAGCGGTGCCGACAAACCCCGGTACGGCGACCTCGCCGTCGACTCCAACCTGCCCGATGCGCGGATCGTTCTGGGCGGCCCTGAGCAAAACCGGTTCGCGGCAGCGGTTCTCGCCGCAGCTGATTCGTCTTACACGCTGGAGCTGAAGCGACAGCTGGACACGACCGGCACGGCCAGGGTGTGGGTACCGGCGGTCGCGCCGCTGTCCGACGCGTGGGTGCCGAGCGCGGATCTGCGCGGCGTGCGGACCCTGCCGGTGCTGATCGTTGCGGGTTCGGCGTTGGACGATGTGGTGGCAGGTGTGGTCGACGACTTGGCCGACTGTGAGATCGGCGTCGATCAGGCCGCGCCGGCGGGTCTGGCCGACTTCGAGAACCGCACGGTGGCACTGCTGAACCGCGGATTGCCCGGTTTTGCCGTCGAACCGGATGGGACACTGCATCTCTCGCTGATGCGATCCTGTACGGGTTGGCCTTCGGGCACGTGGATCGACCCGCCGCGGCGGACTGCGCCGGACGGATCGAACTTTCAGCTGCAGCACTGGACACACACCTTCGACTACGCGCTGATCTCCGGTGACGGGGACTGGCGGGCCGCAGGTGTTCCGGCGCGCAGCGCGGAGTTCTCCCGCCCGTTTCTGGCGGTCACGGAGAAGTCTCCAGTGGCGGGCGGCCTGCCACCGTCGGGCTCGCTGCTGGAGATAGAGCCGGCGGGGTCGGTGCAACTCGGTGCGCTCAAGGCCGCCGGTAACCCGCTGGCCAGCGGTAGCGTTCGGCCGGTTCACCCGTCGGAGGGTGTGGCGATGCGCCTGGTCGAAACCACCGGAGCCGCGGCCGAAGTCACGGTCACATCCGGATTGCGGCGAGTCTCCGCCGCGGTTCGGGTGGATCTTCTGGAGCGACCGCGTGTGCAGGAGGTGACACCGGACGGGTTGTCGTTGCACGGCTTCGAGATCGCCACCGTGCTGGCGCGGTTCAATCTGCCGCAGGCCCTGGAGGCCGACCATGCGGTGTTGGCGGCCGACGCCGAGGAGGCCCAGCCGCTTTACGCGCGGTACTGGCTGCACAACCGCGGTCCGGCGGCGCTGGGTGGCCTGCCCGCCGTCGCCTACCTGCATCCGCAGCACGTCGTGGCGTCGGAATCGCCTGTGCAGCTTCGCCTTACCGCAGCCAGCGATTGCTCCGACGAGGTTCTCCATGGGCGGGTGCGCCTGCTGTGTCCGGACGGCTGGTCGGCAGAACCGGCGGTGCTGCCGTTCATGTTGCCGCCCGGTGAGTACCTGGACACCAGTGTGAGCGTGACCGTGCCGGCCGGTGTGGTGCCGGGGTTGTACCCGGTGCGTGCGGAGTTGGCGTTGACGGGCGCCCATGTCTCGATCCCTCCGTCCTGGCGCCAGGTGGTCGAGGACGTCTGCGTCATCGCGGTCGACGCGCCCCCGGACGACGTGCTGCTCCGGTTGGTCGGTGGACCGGAGCCGGTCGACGTCGTCGCCGGCGAGGCGGCGCGACTGGAGGTGACCGTCGGCACCGACGCATGGGCCGACATCGCCGTCGAAGCGCACTTGATCAGCCCGTGGGGTACCTGGGAGTGGTTGGGGCCGGCGGCATCCGGAGTCGAGCTGTCGGCTCGCGGCACCGCCGAGATCGGTTTCGACGTCGCGCCGCCGGCCTGGGTCGAGCCCGGCGAATGGTGGGCGCTGGTCCGGTTGGCCGCCGCTGGGCATCTCGTGTACTCGCCCGCTGTGAAGGTGACGGTCCGGTGAGTCAGACGGGTCGATGGGCAGGCGTTGCAGCGACGGTGGACGGTGTGCCGGTGTCGGTCGAGCAGGTCGACGCTCGGGAGGCTGCCATGCGCGGATCGCCGATCGCCTCCGCGCTCCCGCGGCCCGGGACCGGCGAGGGCCGGCAGCTGCGACGATGGCTGACCCAGCTTCTGGTGGCCGAGCGTGTCGTGGCGGCCGAGGCTGTGGCGCGCGGGTTGACCGGCGACGACGCACCGACCGAGAGTGAGCTGCTACCCGACATGACCGTGCGGATGGAGGTCGGCAGCTTGGCGGCGTCGGTGCTGGGCGACCCGCTGGCTCGCGCGGTGTTCGCCGAGGTGACGGCCGGGATCGGCGTCACCGGCGCCGAGGTCGCGTCGTACCAGAATCGAAACCCGTTGCGGTTCAACGACACCGCGGAGGTCGCGGCATATCTCGCCGCCGCCTCCCGGCGCCGCGCGTTTCGGCTGTGGCTGGACGCCCGATGCGCAGCCGTCGCCCGCCTCGCCCCGGGGTACGAGCATCCCGGCGACCCCCGTCAGCCCGATAACACCCACCGACACTGATGGACGATCTCACGCTGGCGCTCGACATCGGCGGCACGAAGATCGCGGTGGGTCTCGTCGACGACGAGGGCACCTTGATGCATCAAGGCAAGCTGCCGACGCCCGACGGCGACGCCGAAGCGATTTGGGCAGTGGTGGACTCGCTGCTTACCGAGGCCCTGGCGGCCGCCGGCGGGCGCGTCCGTGCTGCGGGTATCGCATCGGCCGGGCCGATCGACCTGCCGACGGGCACCGTCAGCCCGATCAACATCCCCGAGTGGCAACGGTTTCCGGTTGTCGAGCGGGTGTCGATGGCCATCGGTGCCACGGCGCGGTTGGCCGGCGACGGATTATGCATGGCGCTGGGGGAGCGGTGGCGTGGTGCGGGTCGTGGCGCCGACTTTCTGCTCGGAATGGTGGTGTCGACTGGAGTCGGCGGTGGCCTGGTGCTCGACGGCGCCGCTTACGACGGCCGGACCGGCAATGCCGGGCACGTCGGCCACGTCGTCGTCGATCCGCAGGGCGCGCTGTGCAGCTGTGGCGGCCGCGGCTGCGTCGAGACCATCGCCGCGGGCCCGCGCATGGCGCAGTGGGCTCGCGAACAAGGGTGGGACGCGCCCGTCGACGCCGACGCCAAGGCGTTGGCCGAAGCGGCCAACGCCGGTGATGCCGTCGCATTGCGGGCGTTTCGCCGTGGCGCGGTGGCGGTGGCTGCGATGGTCGCGTCGGTCGCGGCGGTCTGCGACCTGGACCGAGTCGTCATCGGCGGTGGGGTAGCCAAGTCCGGGGCGCTGCTGTTCGACCCCGTCCGAGATGCGCTGGCGTCTTACACCGGGCTGACCTTCCTGCGTGATCTGCAGGTGGTGCCCGCCGAGCTCGGTGGCGAAGCGGGCCTGGTCGGCGCAGCGCAGTTGGTGACTTCGGTGCCCTACTGATCGCGCAGCGATACATAGCGCACCGAAATCACTAGTCGCACAGGCTCTACAGCACCGGCGCAAGCGTCATGCCGTACTCCGATATCGAATAGTGCACACACGGCGGGACGGAGCGAGCGTCGCGGCGGTCGATGATACCGTCATCCACGAGCTAACGAAGGTGGCGGATGAGCATTCTCGGGTTATGAGGGAAAGCATTGAGATCGCTGTCTTGCTGATCGCCGGCCCGATGGTCGGTGTCGAGATCGCCGTGGCTGTGTTCACCCACCCGGTTATCGGTCGACTACCCGATGATGCGTTCCGCCAGGCGCGCAGCGACGACAGTCGAGTGCTGGGCAAAGTGATGCCATTCTGGTACATCACCACGCTGGCACTCTTGATCGTGGCGGCTGTCGTCACGTGGCAGAATTGGCTCATTATCGCTGCGGCGGCGGTGCTGGCGCTCGTCGTGCTGATGACGGTGACGCTGATGGTGCCGATCAACAACCGCATTGGTCGCTGGTCGGCGCCCGCTGACACCGACCGCGACGACGCCCGACTCTGGGATCGGCTGCACTGGCGGCGGGTGTTCCTGCTCGTCGCGATGCTTGTCCTGCTGACTGTGGGCCTGACCGTCTAGCAACGTTTTCCGCATAACCAGGGCGGTGCACACCAGCGCGGTGTGCCGCTGTCGCACGCTCAAGTCATCCAGTTAGATGGGCATGCGGTAGCCGTAGTACTCATGGTCCTCGTTGTACCCGCCGTGTCCCCATCCGACATCACGGAAATCCGCAACGAGTTCGATGGCCTCGATCCACTTGACTTGTTTGAAGCCGAGCTCCAGTTCGTTGCGCAGACGCAGCGGTGCACCGTGAGCCTCGCTGAGCGGTTGCCCGTTCATCTCGTACGCCAGCAAGGCCATCGGTTCACGCATGTGCTCGATGCGGTGGCAGTCGTAGTACCGCCCGTGACCGGGTTCGGCGCCGTCGGCGAACGAGTAGAACACCACCCATCGAGCCTGCGGTAACGGGCGCACCATCGCCAGGATGTCGGCCATCCGGACGCCACCCCATTTGGCCACCCCCGACCAGCCCTGAATGCAGTAGTGCTGGGTGATCTGCTCGTGTTTGGGCAGTGCAAGCAGTTCTGAGTAGGACAACTCAGTCGGAGTGGCCACCAGGCCGCCGATTCGCAGCGTGTATTGCGACCATCCCCCTTGCTGCAACCAGCGGTAGTGCTCGGAGACGGGCAGGGTGCCGTTGGCCCACAAATAGGGCGAGATGTCCTTGTCGGTGTACGACGCCCGCGGATGGGTGCGCTCCATCCCGGCTTTGGCCCACCCGACGATGAACCGTCCGATGGTCTGCACCACCCTCGGGTAGCGGATCGTCAACGGCGAGGCGACCAGCCACAGCGTGATGACCACCGCGGCGGCCAGCACGAATATCGCTACGGCCCAATATGATCGGGTGTCGGTGCCCAGCGTCATGTGGGTGAGGTTTTTCACTGCGCCCGTGGTGAACACCATGGTGACGTGGATCAGGATGAAGCTGACCATCCACAGCCACACCATGAAATGTACAGTGCGGGCGACCTGCCGGTTGAGCGGCCCGCGGCCGGTGCCGAACCGGGCGGCGACCGCAGGCGCCTGGAGCAGGCCGGTGAGAAACGCCAGCGGTGCGGCGATGAACACCGTGATGAAGTAGGCCAGCATCTGCAGCCCGTTGTAGGCGATGAACCCGTGGTTGTCGGGAAAATCCAGCGAGGCGTACTGCACCGCGGTCGACAGCGCATTCGGGAACACGTCCCAGGACTGGGGCACGATCCGCTGCCATTGTCCGGTGCTGAACAACAGCACATAGAACACCGCACCGTTGATCAGCCACAACAGGTCGAAGCTGAAATGCCACCACCGGGCCAGGCCGATGGAGTGACGGAAACCCGGGAGTCCCAGCCATTTCGGAAGGGTCACCGCGTCATCCTTGGAGGTCCAGACCCGTGGTGGGTCGGTCTTGTCCATCCGGTCGGTGGGTACCTCTGAGCGCAGCCGGAACCACTCTGTGTGGGGACGGCAGCCCGAGTTCAGATACAGCCGTGGATGGTCGGCCAGGATCTGCAACCCTGAGCGCAGGATGAACATCATGAACACGATGTTGAAGAAATGCTGCCAGCGCAGCCAGGCCGGGAAACCGCTTCTCACTGCGGGCGCGAAACTGGGCGATGTGCCCGGATAGCGGGTGAGGAAGTCCTGCATCCAACCGTACTGGCGCAGTTGTTGGGCCACTGCGACCATTACGAGCAACACAGCCACGCCGATCGGCAGCAACCACAAGGCGCTAATCCAATGCCGGCCCAGCCGGATCGTGGGGAAGCGTGCCGGGACTTGGGGAATGCCGCCGCCGAAGCGCTGTGGGTCGACGCGGTCGCGCAGCACGGGTTCGGGGTGGTGCCGATCCAACAGCGACTCCAACCGATTACCGGTTGTCATATCCGGCACCTCCTGACCACTACCCCAAACTCCGGCCGATCATGTTTCCTCCCAAAAGGATTGGCCCAGTCAACCCCTCACAGAATCACGGGAAGCCCGCATGCCGGGCGCATGATCCGCACCTCCAATACATTTATGTATGTACGGTACGAAGTCAGGCTAGCGCCCTTAGCTGGACGTTTCCTGTGGCCATCCTGAGCGGATGCGAGGACTGGCGGCGATCCGGAGCGGTTGTCGGCGAAGATAATTGGAGTGGTCCGAGAGATTCCCGAGCCGCCATATAGATGGAAGCCCACAGTGGGGACGCAGTGACCTGTTGTCCCCCAACGACGCAGTGACCATGGAAGCGTCGGCGTCGGCCGGTCAGCCCGCAGTCACATGATCCACGGGAGGTGCCCGTACATCGGGAAGTTGTCGACGAACGGGGGAGCGTCGTTGATCTGTGCGTTGCCCGGTGAGACGCATTCACTGCCGGCATTGGTAGTGGTGCAAATCTGCGGGGCCGGTTTGATGTGCTGGACCGCGGTCGGTGCACCGGCCGTTGCGGCGCCCGCCAGAGGCGCCACAATGACCGATACCGCGACGCCGACCGCCCCTAGCACGGACACAAGGGGATGCTCGCATGATCGGCCACCTTCCATTAGATCGCCGACTGGGCCCCTGGCTCGGGCATTTTGTTAGGTGCATCGGCTCATTCCCAGCCGGCGCTGACCGACGTACTAAGCGAGCGGCGGTACGTTGCCCCATGACCCGTAGGGTCCATTGGCGCCGATGCCCATTCCTGGGCTGATGCTCGGCGGCTCTGAGTACACCTGCGCGTTGCCCGGGCTCTGGCATACCACTGAACCGCCACCATTCGTACAGTTGGCCGAGGGTGCTGCGAAAGCACCTGGTGCGAAAGCGATTCCCGCCATCACACCAGCACCTGTCAACAGCGACGCCACAGCAACCGCCATCGACGGCATCACAGATCGTCTCGATGTCCTATTCATGGTCCACGCTCCTTTGTCGCCATCCGCCTCTGTAATCAAGCGTTCTCCTCGAGCGCGGCGAATTCATTGGCGCTGGCCCCCAACTCGGACCCGGCTAGCCGGTACAGCGCATCCAGGACGCATAGAGATCACGCCCGAAGGCATTGGGAGACACAGCGGACCGACGAGGAGGAAGATGAGCCGGTGCCGGGTACATCTAACTCAGTGACAGAGGCGGTGTGTGGAGGAGCGCGATGACGGACCCGACCGGTAGTCGGCCATCCTCGACGACGAGAGCGGCTGCGGAGCGGGTGATCGTGGCGGGAGACGACGTACTCTTCCGCGAAGGTTTGGCGTGTCTTCTCCAGCGCTGGGGTTTCAACGTCGTGGCGAAGGCCGGTCGTGTAACCGACCTGCTGCCGCTCGTGCGAGCGACCGCGCCTGAACTCGTGGTGATCAGCATCCCCGTACCGGCCGATCGCCCGGAGGAATACCAGGCGGCTCGGTTGATCCGCAGCGAATTCCCAGGAGCCGGTGTCCTGGTCCTGTGCGCTCACGTCGAAGTTCAACACGCCATCGACGCGCTGTCCGGAGGCGGCGGAATCAGCTACCTGCTGGGCAGTCGGGTGGCCGACATCGAGGATTTCGTTGACATCCTCAAACGCATTGCCAAGGGCGCGTGCATCATAGGCCCCGCGGTCGCTCAAGCTCTGGTCTCGGCGCGCGAGAACAAGGACCCGCTCGCCACGCTCAGCGCGCGAGAACACGAGGTGCTCAGATTGATGGCTGAAGGCCGCTCGAACATCGGCATCGCACGCCGGCTGTTCCTGGCGGAAGGCACCATCGAAAAGCATGTGCACAGCATCATGACCAAGCTGGGAATCCCCGAGACCACAGATGATCATCGGCGGGTCCAGGCAGTCATCGCCTTTCTTCACGGCCGGTGACCGCCGAGCGTCCTGCTTCCTCGCTCGCCGGAGAAGGTTGGCGTTTTGGCTGATGAGTGAGTGGCAGGCTATTCTTGACGGCGTTCCACCGAAGACCGTCGGTCACCGAGCAATCGGTTGAAGGTCCGGACGTATCCGTTGTTCTCGCGAAAGCGGGCTCATCAGATGCCCGGCGGCCCACGCAGGAGGACGAGGCTAACGCTCATTGCTGCGCCCCGACCTGTCTGCGTCGGGGCGTTCGTCGTTTCCGGCCCTGAAAGCCTTGCAAGCCGACCGATGATCACCCATCCACGAGGAGGCAAGCATGGCCAAGGCTGACAAGGCCACCGCGGTTGCCGACATCGCCGAGCAGTTCAAGGAGGCTTCGGCGACGCTCGTCACCGAGTACCGCGGGCTGACGGTGGCCAACCTCAAAGACCTGCGCCGCTCGCTCGGTGATTCCGCCACCTATACGGTCGCCAAGAACACGCTGGTCAAGCGTGCCGCGGCGGAGGCGGGCATCGAGGGGCTCGACGAGTTGTTCGTCGGCCCCACTGCGATCGCGTTCGTCAAGGGCGAGGCCGTCGACGCCGCCAAGGCGATCAAGAAGTTCGCCAAGGACAACAAGGCCCTCGTCATCAAGGGCGGCTACATGGACGGCCGCCCGCTGAGCGTGTCCGAGGTCGAGCGCATCGCCGACCTGGAATCGCGCGAGGTGCTGCTGGCCAAGCTGGCCGGCGCGATGAAGGCCAATCTGTCCAAGGCCGCCGGCCTGTTCAACGCGCCGGCGTCGCAGGTCGCCCGGCTGGCCGCCGCTCTGCAAGAGAAGAAGGCCGGCGAAGAAGCCGCTTAACCCCCGCGACTTGTGGAGCCGCACCGGCGCTCACCGCCGGTAAGACTCCACAAATCGCAACGAAGAAACCACGAAAGGACCAAACATGGCCAAGCTGTCCACCGAAGAGTTGCTCGACGCGTTCAAGGAACTGACGCTGCTGGAGCTCTCCGAGTTCGTCAAGAAGTTCGAGGAGACCTTCGAGGTCACCGCGGCTGCTCCGGTCGCCGTTGCGGCGGCTCCGGGTGCTGCCGCCGGTGGCGCCGCCGCCGAGGCCGCCGAAGAGCAGTCGGAGTTCGACGTCATCCTCGAGGGCGCCGGCGACAAGAAGATCGGCGTCATCAAGGTTGTCCGCGAGATCGTCTCCGGTCTGGGCCTGAAGGAGGCCAAGGACCTGGTCGACGGCGCTCCCAAGCCGCTGCTCGAGAAGGTCGACAAGGCGGCTGCCGACGACGCCAAGGCCAAGCTCGAGGCGGCGGGCGCGACGGTCACCGTCAAATAACACCGCCACTACCACAACTGTGGGGCCGATCCAGCAAATGGGTCGGCCCCACGGTCGTCTTCTCAATGGGTCACAATCTGACGGCAGACCCGTGCTGTGGCCAGTCGGGGTAGGCTACAGTGACTCAAGCCACAAGCGGGAACCGGTGGCGTGATGATGATTGGCGGAAGGATTTCGCGTGGGCATTGGTATCCAGATTGAGGGACTGACCAAGTCCTTCGGCCCCCAGCGAATCTGGGAGGACGTCACGTTCGACCTGCCGGCGGGTGAGGTGAGCGTTCTGCTCGGCCCGTCTGGTACCGGCAAGTCCGTGTTCCTGAAGTCGCTCATCGGGTTGCTGCGTCCCGAGCGCGGCAAAATCATCGTCGACGGCACCGACGTAATCCAGTGCACCGCCAAGGAGCTCTACGAAATCCGCACGCTCTTCGGCGTGATGTTCCAGGACGGCGCGCTGTTCGGTTCCATGAGCCTCTACGACAACACCGCTTTCCCCTTGCGTGAGCACACCAAGAAAAAGGAAAGCGAAATCCGCCAGATCGTCATGGAGAAGCTCGAGCTGGTCGGTCTGGCCGGCGACGAGAACAAGTTCCCCGGCGAGATCTCCGGTGGTATGCGCAAGCGCGCGGGGCTGGCCCGCTCGCTGGTCCTCGACCCGCAGATCATCCTCTGCGACGAGCCCGACTCGGGTCTGGACCCGGTCCGCACCGCGTACTTGAGCCAGCTGCTGATCGACATCAACGCGCAGATCGACTGCACGATCCTGATCGTGACCCACAACATCAACATCGCGCGCACCGTGCCCGACAACATGGGCATGTTGTTCCGCAAGCACCTGGTGATGTTCGGCCCGCGCGAGGTGCTGCTGACCAGCGACGAACCCGTCGTCCGCCAGTTCCTCAACGGTCGCCGTATCGGCCCGATCGGCATGTCCGAAGAGAAGGACGAGTCGACGATGGCCGAAGAGCAGGCCATGTTCGACGCCGGCCACCACGACGGTGGCGTCGAGGAGATCGAGGGTGTGCCGCCGCAGATCCAGGCGACGCCCGGCATGCCAGAGCGCCAGGCTGTCCACCGCCGTCAGGCCCGGGTACGCGAGATCATGCACACCCTGCCGCCCAAGGCGCAGGAAGCAATCCGCGACGACCTCGAGGGGACCCACAAGTACCACTCGACCTCGTTCACCAGCGAGCCGACTGCACGGCACGGCACGGTCGACGATGAGGCACCGACGGGCGCCATCCCGCGCGCGCAGCAATAAGGCCACCCGGTGAGCGTCGATGAGCGCTCACGCGAAGTGGGGCCACCTCCACCCGAAAGGGCTGGGGGACAATGACGCACGAGCAGAAACCGACCTTTTGTCGGATTTGCGAGCCGCTGTGCGGCATGATCGCGACCGTCGAGGACGGCCGTCTCACCGAACTGCGTCCCGACCGGGACCATCCGCTCTCGGCGGGGTTCGCCTGCCAGAAGGGCATCGCGTTCAGCGAGGTGGTCAACGACCCCGACCGCGTCACCACGCCGCTGCGCCGACGGGCTTCCCCGGAAGGCGGCTTCGAGCCCGTCGGCTGGGACGAGGCGATGACCGACATCGCCGCACGGCTCGTCGCCATTCACCGGACGTACGGAGCGGGTGCGATCGGCTGGTACTTCGGTAACCCGGGCGCGTTCAGCTACTCCTACACGCTGAGCCTCACCACGCTGACGACCGCTTTCGGCCCGCGCCTGCACGTGTTCACGGCCGGCTCCCAGGATGTGAACAACCGCTTCGTCGCCAGCCAGTTGCTCTACGGATCACCGCTCGCGTTGCCGGTACCCGACGTGCTGCGCACGGACCTGCTCGTCGTCATCGGCGCCAACCCGGTCATTTCGCACGGCAGCGTGCTCACCGTGCCGCGGATCAGGGACCGCATGCACGACATCGTCAAACGCGGCGGCCGCGTGCTGGTGATCGACCCCCGCAAGACCGAGACCGCCGCCCAGTTCGAGTGGCTGGGCGTCGTCCCCGACGGCGACGCCTTTCTGCTGCTGTCGCTGCTGCATGTGATGTTCGGCGAGAACCTGGTCGACCGGCGCCGGCTCGAAGCACAGGCCGACGGCGGGGCCTGGCTCGAGCGGCTGGCGCGGCCGTTCAGCCCGGAGGTGACCGAGGCGCACACCGGAATCGACCCGCAGACCGTCCGCTCACTGGCCCGCGATCTTGTCCGGACCGAGCGTGCCGCGGTGTACGGCCGCGTCGGTACCAGCACCGGCGAGAACGGAACCTTGACGACGTATCTGCTCGACGCGGTCAACCTGGTAGCGGGCAATCTCGACGTGGTCGGCGGCAGCATGTTCGGCCGACTGGGGGTGCCGGGGGAGCGGTGGCTCAACAAGGCGGGCGGCGCGTTGCTGCGAGCCGTCTACTCGCGCAGGCGCTCGCGCATCGGCGGGTTTCCGTCCGTACTGGGTTCGGAACCGGCAGGGGTGATGGCCAAGGAGATCACCACGCCTGGCCGCGGTCAGGTAAGGGCGCTGTTCGTCGGCGCGGGCAACCCGGTGCTGTCGGTGCCCAACGGCGACGAACTAGAGGCGGCCCTCGAATCGCTTGACCTGATGGTCGGCATCGACCTCTACGTCAACGAGACACTGGCCCACTGCGACTACGTGCTCCCCGCCACGTCGATGTACGAGCGCGACGACTTCCCGCTCCCGTTCCAGACCCTGCAACCCACCCCGTTCCGGCAGGCCACCGAGGCTGTCATCGCGCCGGTGGGGCAGGCTCGTGCGGAATGGGAGATCGTCGAGGATCTCACCGCCAGGATGTGGCGGTCGACGCCCGGACTGGCGATGCTAGCTGCTACTCGAAAAGTAGTGTCGGCGTTCGGCATTCGGCTCTGCCCGCGGATGTTCATCGACGCCGTGATCCGGCTGGCCGAGGGCGGTGACCGGTTCGGTCTGCGGCCGGGGTTGAGCTTCGCCAAGCTCACCGCCCGTCACCCGCACGGCACCGTGCTGGCGGACAATCTGCGCGCAGGCGTGCTGCGCGACACCGTGGTGTACCGCGGTCGCCGGGTGCGGTTACAGCACGACGAGATCGCCGCCGAGGTCGACAAACTGTCGCGGCGCAGGGTTGCCGACGGCTACCCGATGCGGCTGATCGGCATGCGCGAGGCGCGGTCGGAGAACTCGTGGATGCACAATTCACCGCTGCTGATGCGCGGCGAGCGCACCCAGCAGGCGTGCATGCACGTCGATGACGCGGCCGCCGCGCACATCGTCGACGGTGACGTCGTGCGGATCGCGTCGCCGCACGGCCAGATCGAGCTTCCGGTCGTGGTGACCAAGGATATCGTCGCCGGGGTGGTCGCGGTCCCCCACGGCTGGGGGCACAAGGGCACGGCCGGATGGCGGGTGGCCAATGACGCCGGCGGCGCGAACGTCAACCGGCTGATGTCGAGCGACCCGGCCGACATCGAGAGTCTGGCCGGAATGGCGCGGTTGACCGGCGTGCCGGTGCGTGTCGAGCGCGTTGCATCTGGGATTCGGCAAACCTCTGCCGCTACTGACAACTAGCGCTACGTTTTGACGCGGTCGTCGAATGGAGAGGTCATGGTCGCCCGGTTCTGGGTGTGGTTGAGCGCTGGTGTCGTCACCGCCGGTATGTCGGCAGCGATGCTGACGGGCGCGGGTGTGGCGGCCGCCGACGACGGGCCATCCTCGGACGCCGGCGGTTCGAAGACTTCGGAGACGTCGAAGTCGGTTGAGAGTCAAAAGGATTCCCCTGGAAGCGGCGTGACAGGTGGCCGCGTGTCCGATGGCGATGCGACAGGTGCCAGGGTGTCCGGTGGCGCGCCGGGTGCCCGGGTGTCCGGTGGCGCGCCGAGTACTCGCGTCGGCGCGCGCACTCCCGCCGCCAAGACCGACGACTCGAAAGACGCCGACCGAACGGGCCGCGGCGACAACGAGAAGAAACCCGCCGAGGACCCGAAAAAGGACGACACCGCGGCAGACCAGAGGGCGAAGGGCGGGAAGCCGTCCGACGCACCGACCGACGACGCGGCAGCCCAAGGCGCGGCAGCCCAAGGCGCGGCAGCCCAAGGCGCGGCAGTTCAAGACGCGGCAATCGAGGAGCCGGCCACTACAGAGCCGGCCACTGCGGAGGCGGCCACCGTGGAGCCGGCCACCGAGGAGCCGGCAACGCGTGACGCCGCTACCGAGGAGGTTGTCAGCAAGTCCGGCTCGGACCGCGACCGCACCGCCGCGCAGCTATCCGCCGCGGTCGCCCCGAACCCCACGACGGACCCATCGGAGGAGGCCGCCACCGTCCGGGTCGAGCCCGAGAAGAAAGCCGTCATCGACACGGAGATCGACAACAGCCCCGTCCAGGTCGCAGCCGAAGAGCGCACGACGGTCGCCCTCGACAAGGCCGTTGAGACCACCGAAGAATTCGCAATGCGAGCGGTGGCCTTCGCGTCGGCCCCGCCGGCGGCGAACGCCGTGTCGGTACCTCCACTGACCAGGTTGCTCGATCTCGTCGGGACCATCGTGTTCGACCTCTACGCCGTCGCGACCCGACTCATCGGCGGACCACCGATCCTTCCTCCCAACAGCACCGTCACGGTGCAGAGTCGTACCCTGCGGATCGATTGCGGTTGCGCTCCGGGAGAAGGCACCGAGGTGCCGGTCGACTGGTACTTCCCGGAGGTCAAGGAAGGCGCGCCGCCACCGGATCGGCTCATCTACCTACAGCACGGCTTCCTGGCCAGCGGTCCGTGGTACAGCCACACCGCGGCTGCCCTCGCCGAGCAGACGAACAGCATCGTGGTGGCGCCGTCCATCACGTCGAACTTCCTGGCGTCCGACGGCTGCTGGCTCGGCGCGGCACCGATGCACCAGGCGATCGGCAATCTGTTCGCCGACGACAACCCGGCACTCGCCGCCAGCCTCGCCTCGACCGGGTATGAAGGCCAGCTCCCGCAACGGGTCGTGTTGATCGGCCATTCCCTCGGTGGCGGCGCCGTCTCCGGCGCAGCCGGCTACATGTCGAACGATCCCGACACCGCCGACGAGCTCGCCGGGGTGGTCCTGCTCGACGGTGTCGGCATGGACGGCAAGATGGCGGACTCGTTGAGGGAGGTGCCCTCGACAGTCCCCGTCTATCAGCTGGCCGCGCCGAAGTACCTGTGGAATATGTTCGGGGTCGGCAGCACCGCGCTGGAGCAGGCGCGGCCCGACGCACCCTTCATCGGTGTCACGTTGGTCGGTGGCTCGCATGTCGATTCGATGCGGGGCGGAAACCCGCTGATCCAGTTTGCGCAGCAGCTGGTCTCCGGCTTCTCCCAGCCGCAGAACGTCGCGGCAGCGCAGATCCTGATGGTCGGTTGGGTCAACGACATGTTCGCCGAGGAGGGCGATCCGAGAGTTGGCATCTACCCCGTAGGTGACCAGCAGGAGATCAGCATTCTCACCCCTGCGGGAACGGCCACGGCGGTGCTGCTGCCCAATTCGCTGACCAAGCCGTACCTGCTGAACTTCCTGCAACCGTTCATCTCGCTCGGGCAGGGCTTGTTCACGTTCGAGCCGACGTGCGGCGAGGAGGCACCGAGCGGCTCGTGTGCGGGTTCGATGGCTGCCTGACACCGAAAGATTGCGGATATCCACACCAAACGCCGCGTTATCTCTTGACGGAACAGGCTGGACGCGCCAATCTGTTGAGCAGCAATGTATGGACGGGTGAGAAGGATCGAGTCGCCAGCCAGCGCCCCGATGCGTGCCATACATGCGATTGGGTTGTGGATGTTGAGGAATACGCCGTCCTGCGGTACTGTTGGACGTTGCGCTGGCTGCATCCTGCCCACCTAAACCCGCACCTGACACCGGTGTCCTAGCCTGAGCCCCGCTCAGTGATCTAGTCGCGTGCCGTGAGTTCGGGAAGTTGTGGTCGTGAGTGGCCAGCCGAACCGACGCAGATTCGCGGCGCACGAGGATCCGGAAAGAGCCGGCCCTCTTGGTCGCATGAGGTGCTGGAAGGATGCATCTTGGCAGGGTCCCGCCCAAGCAAGACAGCAGAAGCTACGAAAAACTCCGTCCCAGGAGCACCAAACAGAATTTCCTTTGCAAAGCTCCGTGAGCCCCTTGAGGTTCCCGGGCTTCTTGATGTTCAAACCGAGTCCTTCGAGTGGCTGATCGGCTCCGAGGCGTGGCGGGAGAAGGCCCGCGAGCGCGGCGAGGACACGCCTGTGGGCGGCCTCGAAGAGGTGCTCTCCGAGCTGAGCCCGATCGAGGACTTCTCCGGCTCGATGTCGCTGTCCTTCACCGATCCGCGCTTCGACGAGGTCAAGGCCCCGGTCGACGAGTGCAAAGACAAGGACATGACGTACGCGGCCCCGCTGTTCGTCACGGCCGAGTTCATCAACAACAACACCGGCGAGATCAAGAGCCAGACGGTCTTCATGGGCGACTTCCCGATGATGACCGAGAAGGGCACGTTCATCATCAACGGCACCGAGCGTGTCGTGGTGAGCCAGCTGGTCCGCTCCCCGGGCGTCTATTTCGACGAGAGCATCGACAAGTCCACAGAGAAGACGCTGCACAGCGTCAAGGTGATCCCCGGCCGCGGTGCATGGCTGGAGTTCGACGTCGACAAGCGCGACACCGTCGGTGTGCGCATCGACCGCAAGCGGCGTCAGCCCGTCACGGTGCTGCTCAAGGCGCTCGGCTGGACCAACGAGCAGATCACGGAGCGGTTCGGCTTCTCCGAGATCATGATGTCGACGCTCGAGAAGGACAACACCGCGGGCACCGACGAGGCGCTGCTGGACATCTACCGCAAGCTGCGTCCGGGCGAGCCGCCGACCAAGGAGTCCGCGCAGACCCTGCTGGAGAACCTGTTCTTCAAGGAGAAGCGCTATGACCTGGCCCGCGTCGGCCGCTACAAGGTCAACAAGAAGCTCGGCATCACCGCGAACCCGGCCGAGACCACGTCGACGACGCTGACCGAAGAGGACGTCGTCGCGACCATCGAGTACCTGGTGCGGCTGCATGACGGTCAGAGCACCATGACGGTTCCCGGCGGAGTAGAGGTTCCCGTCGAGGTGGACGACATCGACCACTTCGGCAACCGTCGGCTGCGCACCGTCGGTGAGCTGATCCAGAACCAGATCAGGGTCGGCCTGTCGCGCATGGAGCGGGTCGTGCGTGAGCGCATGACCACTCAGGACGTCGAGGCGATCACGCCGCAGACCCTGATCAACATCCGCCCCGTCGTGGCGGCGATCAAGGAGTTCTTCGGCACCAGCCAGCTGTCGCAGTTCATGGATCAGAACAACCCGCTGTCGGGTCTGACCCACAAGCGCCGCCTGTCGGCGCTGGGCCCCGGCGGTCTGTCACGTGAGCGCGCCGGCCTCGAGGTCCGCGACGTGCACTCGAGTCACTACGGCCGGATGTGCCCGATCGAGACGCCGGAAGGCCCGAACATCGGCCTCATCGGGTCGCTGTCGGTGTACGCGCGGGTCAACCCGTTCGGCTTCATCGAGACGCCGTACCGCAAGGTCAAGGACGGTGTGGTCACGGACGACATCGAATACCTGACCGCCGACGAGGAGGACCGCCACGTCGTGGCGCAGGCCAACTCCCCGATCGATGACAAGGGCCGCTTCGCCGAGGCGCGCGTGCTGGTCCGCCGCAAGGGCGGCGAGGTCGAATACGTGTCCTCCGCCGAGGTCGACTACATGGACGTGTCGCCGCGCCAGATGGTGTCGGTCGCGACGGCCATGATCCCGTTCCTCGAGCACGACGACGCCAACCGTGCGTTGATGGGCGCCAACATGCAGCGTCAGGCGGTTCCGCTGGTGCGCAGCGAGGCCCCGCTGGTCGGCACCGGTATGGAGTTGCGTGCCGCGATTGATGCCGGTGACGTCGTCGTTGCCGACAAGGCCGGCGTGATCGAGGAGGTCTCGGCCGACTACGTGACCGTGATGGCCGACGACGGCACCCGGCACACCTATCGGATGCGCAAGTTCGCCCGCTCCAACCACGGCACGTGCGCCAACCAGCGTCCGATCGTCGACGCGGGCCAGCGTGTCGAGGCGGGCCAGGTCATCGCCGACGGGCCGTGCACCGAGAACGGCGAGATGGCGTTGGGCAAGAACCTGCTCGTCGCGGTCATGCCGTGGGAAGGCCACAACTACGAGGACGCGATCATCCTCTCCAACCGCCTGGTGGAAGAGGACGTGCTCACCTCGATTCACATCGAGGAGCACGAGATCGACGCCCGCGACACCAAGCTGGGCGCCGAGGAGATCACCCGGGACATCCCGAACGTCTCCGATGAAGTGCTAGCCGACCTCGACGAGCGCGGCATCGTCCGCATCGGCGCCGAGGTCCGCGACGGCGACATCCTGGTCGGCAAGGTCACCCCGAAGGGTGAGACCGAGCTGACCCCGGAGGAGCGGCTGCTCCGCGCGATCTTCGGTGAGAAGGCGCGCGAGGTCCGCGACACGTCGCTCAAGGTGCCGCACGGTGAGTCCGGCAAGGTCATCGGCATCCGCGTGTTCTCCCGCGAGGACGACGACGAACTGCCCGCCGGCGTCAACGAGTTGGTCCGCGTGTACGTCGCGCAGAAGCGCAAGATCTCCGACGGCGACAAGCTCGCCGGACGCCACGGCAACAAGGGCGTCATCGGCAAGATCCTGCCCGTCGAGGACATGCCGTTCCTGCCCGACGGCACCCCCGTCGACATCATCCTGAACACCCACGGTGTGCCGCGCCGGATGAACATCGGCCAGATCCTGGAGACCCACCTCGGGTGGGTGGCCAAGAGCGGCTGGAAGATCGACGGGTCGCCCGATTGGGCGAGCGCGTTGCCGAAGGAGCTGCTGGAGTCCGAGCCGGGAAGCATTGTCTCAACCCCGGTGTTCGACGGTGCTCGCGAGGCAGAGCTGCAGGGTCTGCTGGGGTCGACGCTGCCCAACCGCGACGGAGTCAAGCTCGTCGACGACGACGGCAAGGCCGAGCTGTTCGACGGCCGCAGCGGCGAACCGTTCCCATATCCGGTGACGGTCGGCTACATGTACATCCTCAAGCTGCACCACTTGGTGGACGACAAGATCCACGCCCGGTCCACCGGCCCGTACTCGATGATCACCCAGCAGCCGCTTGGCGGTAAGGCGCAGTTCGGTGGCCAGCGGTTCGGCGAGATGGAGTGCTGGGCCATGCAGGCCTACGGCGCGGCGTACACGCTGCAGGAGCTGTTGACCATCAAGTCCGACGACACGGTCGGCCGGGTCAAGGTGTACGAGGCGATCGTCAAGGGCGAGAACATCCCCGAGCCGGGCATCCCCGAGTCGTTCAAGGTGCTGCTCAAGGAACTGCAGTCGCTGTGCCTCAACGTCGAGGTGCTGTCCAGCGACGGTGCCGCGATCGAGATGCGCGACGGCGACGACGAGGACCTGGAGCGCGCCGCGGCGAACCTCGGAATCAACCTGTCGCGCAACGAATCTGCCTCTGTTGAAGATTTGGCCTAATAGTTTTCTAATCCCGAAAGGGGAAAGGGAGTTACGTGCTAGACGTCAACTTCTTCGATGAACTCCGGATCGGCCTGGCGACCGCTGACGACATCCGTCAGTGGTCCTACGGCGAGGTCAAGAAGCCGGAGACCATCAACTACCGCACGCTGAAGCCGGAGAAGGACGGCCTGTTCTGCGAGAAGATCTTCGGACCGACTCGCGACTGGGAGTGCTACTGCGGCAAGTACAAGCGCGTCCGCTTCAAGGGCATCATCTGCGAGCGCTGCGGCGTCGAGGTGACCCGCGCCAAGGTGCGTCGTGAGCGGATGGGCCACATCGAGCTGGCCGCTCCCGTCACGCACATCTGGTACTTCAAGGGGGTGCCCTCGCGGCTGGGCTATCTGCTCGACCTGGCGCCGAAGGATCTCGAGAAGATCATCTACTTCGCTGCCTACGTCATCACCGCCGTCGACGACGAGATGCGCCACAACGAGCTGTCCACGCTCGAGGCCGAGATGGTCGTCGAGCGCAAGAGCGTCGAGGACCAGCGCGACCTCGATCTGGCCGAGCGGAGCCAAAAGCTCGAGGCCGACCTGGCCGAGCTGGAGGCCGAAGGCGCCAAGAGCGACGTGCGCCGCAAGGTGCGCGACGGCGGCGAGCGTGAGATGCGCCAGATCCGCGACCGGGCCCAGCGCGAACTGGACCGGCTGGAGGAGATCTGGACGACCTTCACCAAGCTGGCGCCCAAGCAGCTCATCGTCGACGAGGTGCTTTATCGCGAACTGCAGGACCGCTACGGCGAGTACTTCATCGGCGCGATGGGCGCCGAGGCGATCAAGAAGCTCATCGAGAACTTCGACATCGAGGCCGAGGCCGAAGAGCTGCGCGAGGTCATCCGAAGTGGCAAGGGGCAGAAGAAGCTCCGCGCGCTGAAACGGCTCAAGGTCGTCGCGGCGTTCCAGCAGTCTTCCAACTCGCCGATGGGCATGGTGCTCGACGCGGTTCCGGTGATCCCGCCGGAGCTGCGCCCGATGGTGCAGCTCGACGGTGGCCGGTTCGCCACGTCGGACCTCAACGACCTGTATCGCCGCGTGATCAACCGCAACAACCGGCTCAAGAGGCTGATCGATCTCGGCGCGCCCGAGATCATCGTCAACAACGAGAAGCGCATGCTGCAGGAGTCGGTGGACGCGCTGTTCGACAACGGCCGTCGTGGCCGTCCGGTCACCGGACCGGGCAACCGTCCGCTCAAGTCGCTGTCGGATCTGTTGAAGGGCAAGCAGGGCCGGTTCCGCCAGAACCTGCTCGGTAAGCGCGTCGACTACTCCGGCCGTTCTGTCATCGTGGTCGGCCCGCAGCTCAAGCTGCACCAGTGCGGTCTGCCGAAGCTGATGGCGCTCGAGCTGTTCAAGCCCTTCGTGATGAAGCGGCTCGTCGACCTCAACCACGCGCAGAACATCAAGAGCGCCAAGCGGATGGTCGAGCGTCAGCGTCCCCAGGTGTGGGACGTCCTCGAAGAGGTCATCGCCGAGCACCCGGTGCTGCTGAACCGCGCACCGACGCTGCACCGCCTCGGCATCCAGGCCTTCGAGCCGCAGCTGGTGGAGGGCAAGGCGATTCAGCTGCACCCGCTGGTCTGTGAGGCGTTCAACGCCGACTTCGACGGTGACCAGATGGCCGTGCACCTGCCGTTGTCGGCGGAGGCGCAGGCCGAGGCTCGCATCCTGATGCTGTCGTCGAACAACATCCTGTCGCCGGCGTCGGGCCGGCCGCTGGCCATGCCGCGTCTGGACATGGTGACCGGTCTGTACTACCTGACCACCATGATCGACGGCGACGCCGGCGAGTACGCGTCGGCCGCCAAGGATGCACCGGAGAGCGGTGTGTACAGCTCGCCGGCCGAGGCCATCATGGCGATGGACCGCGGTGCGCTGTCGGTGCGCGCCAAGATCCGCGTGCGGCTGCCGCAGCAGCGTCCGTCCGCCGACGTCGAGGCCGAGTTGTTCCCCGACGGCTGGAAGCCGGGCGACGTGTGGACGGCGGAGACGACGCTGGGCCGGGTGATGTTCAACGAGCTTCTGCCCCAGGACTATCCGTTCGTCAACGAGCAGATGCACAAGAAGATCCAGGCCCGGATCGTCAACGACCTGGCCGAGCGCTACCCGATGATCGTGGTCGCGCAGACGGTGGACAAGCTCAAGGACGCCGGCTTCTACTGGGCCACGCGTTCGGGTGTCACCGTGTCGATGGCCGACGTGCTGGTGCCGCCGCAGAAGCAGGAGATCCTGGACCGCTACGAGAAGGAAGCGGACCAGATCGAGAAGAAGTACCAGCGCGGTGCGCTCAACCACGACGAGCGCAACGACGCCCTGGTCAAGATCTGGCAGGACGCCACCGAAGAGGTCGGCGAGGCCCTGCGGGCGCACTACCCGAAGGACAACCCGATCATCACGATCGTCGACTCGGGTGCGACGGGTAACTTCACGCAGACCAGGACCCTGGCCGGCATGAAGGGTCTGGTGACCAACCCGAAGGGTGAGTTCATTCCGCGTCCGATCAAGTCCTCGTTCCGCGAGGGCCTGACGGTGCTGGAGTACTTCATCAACACCCACGGTGCTCGAAAGGGCTTGGCGGACACCGCTCTTCGTACGGCCGACTCGGGTTACCTGACCCGTCGTCTGGTCGACGTGAGCCAGGACGTCATCGTTCGCGAGACCGACTGCGAGACCGAGCGAGGCATCACCGTCACGCTGGCAGAGCTTCAGGGTGACGCTTTGGTGCGCGATCAGCACATCGAGACGTCGGCCTACGCGCGCACGCTTGCCACCGACGCCGTCGACGCCGAGGGCAACGTGGTCGTCGAGCGCGGCCACGACCTGGGCGACCCGGCGATCGAGGCGCTGCTGGCCGCCGGCATCACCGAGGTGAAGGTCCGCTCCGTGCTGACCTGCGCGACTGGCACCGGCGTGTGTGCGATGTGCTACGGCCGCTCGATGGCGACGGGCAAGCTCGTCGACATCGGCGAGGCGGTCGGCATCGTCGCCGCGCAGTCGATCGGCGAACCCGGCACCCAGCTGACCATGCGCACGTTCCACCAGGGCGGCGTGGGTGAGGACATCACCGGTGGTCTGCCTCGTGTGCAGGAGCTGTTCGAGGCCCGTATCCCGCGGAACAAGGCGCCGATCGCCGATGTCACCGGCCGGGTGCGGCTCGAGGAGGGCGAGCGCTTCTACAAGATCACCATCGTTCCCGACGATGGCGGCGAAGAAGTGGTGTACGACAAGCTCTCCCGTCGTCAGCGCCTGAAGGTGTTCAAGCACGACGACGGCACCGAGCGCCTGCTCACCGACGGTGACCACGTCGAGGTGGGCCAGCAGCTGATGGAAGGTGCTGCCGACCCGCACGAGGTGCTGCGTGTCCAGGGCCCCCGCGAGGTGCAGATCCACCTGGTCAAGGAGGTCCAGGAGGTCTACCGCGCTCAGGGCGTGTCGATCCACGACAAGCACATCGAGGTCATCGTCCGGCAGATGCTGCGTCGGGTCACGATCATCGACTCGGGCTCGACGGAGTTTTTGCCCGGTTCGCTGACCGAGCGCGGCGAGTTCGAGACCGAGAACCGTCGGGTGGTCGCCGAGGGCGGCGAGCCCGCGGCCGGCCGCCCGGTGCTGATGGGCATCACGAAGGCGTCGCTGGCCACCGACTCGTGGCTGTCGGCGGCATCGTTCCAGGAGACCACCCGCGTGCTGACCGATGCGGCGATCAACTGCCGCAGCGACAAGCTGCAGGGTCTGAAGGAGAACGTGATCATCGGCAAGCTGATCCCGGCCGGTACGGGTATCAACCGCTACCGCAACATCCAGGTGCAGCCGACCGAGGAAGCCCGCGCTGCGGCGTACACGATCCCGTCCTACGAGGATCAGTACTACAGCCCGGACTTCGGCCAGGCCACCGGTGCCGCGGTGCCGTTGGACGACTACGGCTACAGCGATTACCGCTAACGCCTAACCGCGCGAGCGCTCACCCTTGTACGGCTTCCGGCCCGGATTTCGTACGAGGGTGAGCGCTCGGCGAGTAGAAGACCGGCACCCGGCTTGATGCTGGCGAACATCGCGTGGTTTCTCTCCGGACTGACCGCGCTGATCGTCGGCGCCGAGGTGATGGTCAAGGGCGGATCCCGGCTGGCCGCCCGGCTGGGCATCAGCCCGATCGTCGTGGGACTGACGGTGGTGTCGATCGGCACCAGCATGCCCGAACTCGCCGTCGGGGTGGTGGCCGCCGGTCAAGGGAGCGGGGCGCTGGCGGTCGGCAACATCGCGGGCACCAACGTCGTCAACCTCTTGCTCATCCTCGGGCTCAGCGCGGTCATGGCCCCATTGGTGCTCCAGCTGCGGACCATTCGCTTCGAGCTGCCGATGATGGCCGCGGCGGCACTGTTGCTGTGGGCACTGGCCGCCGACGGGGTGATGTCGCGGGTCGACGGCGCCATCCTGCTCACCGGTGCGGTCGCCTATACCGCTGCGGTGATCCTGTCTGCGCGCCGGGAGTCGCGGGAAGTCTTCGACGAATTCTCCGATGAGTACGGGCACGTGGCGACGGTGGCCGTCCGCAACCAGACGCTGCGTGAGCTGATGATGCTCGTCGGCGGCGTCGCGCTCGTCGTGGCCGGTGCGGACTGGCTCGTCGACGGAGCGGTCGGAATGGCGCGCGAGTTCGGCGTCTCCGATGCGCTGATCGGGCTGACCGTGGTGGCCATCGGGACCTCGGCGCCCGAACTGGCGACCACGGTGGTCTCCACGCTGCGTGGCGACCGCGACATCGCGATCGGCAACCTGCTGGGCAGCAGCATCTACAACATCGCGTTGATCCTCGGCGTGACGTGCCTGGTGCCCGCGCACGGTCTGCTGCTGCCATCGAGCTTGGTGCGCATCGACATCCCGATCATGGTGATCGTTGCGCTGGCCTGCATCCCGATCTTCATCACCGGCCGACGTGTTTCGCGCGGCGAGGGCATTGCGATGGTCACCGCGTACGGGGCCTACCTGGTCTTCCTGCTGGCCACACAGACCTGAGGGAGCGGGTAACTAGACTCGGCGGCGTGCTTATCGGTTCTCATGTTCACGGTGACGACCCGCTCGCTGACGCACAGGCCGACGGCGCCGAGGTCGTGCAGTTCTTCCTCGGTAATCCGCAGAGTTGGAAAAAGCCCAAGCCGCGCGAGGACGCCGAACTGCTCAAGGCGTCGAGCATCCCGCTGTACGTGCATGCGCCGTATCTGATCAACGTCGCGTCGGCCAACAACCGGGTTCGCATCCCGTCGCGCAAGATCCTGCAGGACACCTGTGATGCGGCGGCCGACGTCGGGGCGACGGCCGTCATCGTGCACGGTGGCCATGCCGACGACAAGGACTGGGAGGCGGGCTTCGAGCGGTGGGTCAAGGCGCTCGACTACCTCGAGACCGACGTGCCCGTGTACCTGGAGAACACCGCCGGCGGTGAGCACGCGATGGCGCGGCACTTCGACGTCATCGCCCGGCTGTGGGACCACATCGGCGGCAGGGGCATCGGGTTCTGCCTGGACACGTGCCACGCCTGGGCCGCCGGTGAGGCGCTCATCGACGCCGTCGACCGCATCAAAGCGATCACCGGGCGCATCGACCTGGTGCACTGCAACGACTCGCGCGACGCCGCGGGCTCCGGCGCCGACCGGCACGCCAACTTCGGCACCGGTCAGATCGATCCGCAGTTGTTGGTCGCGGTGGTCAAGGCGGCCGACGCCCCGGTGATTTGCGAGACGGCCGACGAGGGTCGCAAGGACGACATCGCGTTCCTGCGCGAGCACCTCGGCTAGGGCGTCGTGGTCACGATCCGCTAACCGAATCGCCCTCTAACCGCCGGTGACGTCGAGGTGAACTAGATTCAGCTGAGTGGCCGTGCTCGACGAGTCATCTCCTGTGGCGCCGGATGCCCTCAAGCCACCCCAGCCATCCGAGCAGTCCGGCACGCCGACGCGTCGGGCACGTTGGCTCACGATCATCCGGCGCATCGCGGTCGCCATCTGGGCGATCGTGATCGTCTATCGGACCATCACAACCGGTTTCGCGTTCAACCGCGAACTGCTGCTGCTCTACATCGCCACCGGGCTGTTGGTCGCCAGCATCGGGCAGGGCCGTCGGATGCTCTACGTCATTCGCGACTGGTTGCCGTTCGCGCTGGTGCTGATCGCCTACGACCTGAGCAGGGGAGCGGCCGACATCGTCGGGCGACCGACGATGTGGCACTGGCAGATCGATGCCGACCGCTGGCTGTTCTTCGGCACGGTACCCACGGTCTGGCTGCAGGAGCGCCTCAAGTTGCCCCATCCGCCGTGGTGGGAGATCGTCATCAGCTCGGTCTATATGTCGTTCTTCATCCTGCCTTACGTGATCGCGGCGGTGCTGTGGCTGCGCAACCGCGAGGAGTGGAAGGCGTTCGTGCGGTTGTTCGTCGGGTTGTCGTTCGCGGCGTTGGTCATCTACGCGCTGCTTCCCGCCGCGCCCCCGTGGGCCGCCGCGCGGTGCACGGCCGCCGACGTCGAGGGCGGGCCGGCCGGGCCGCGCTGCATGTTCCGGACGGCGCGCGGTGTGGCCGACGGCGGTCTGCTCGGTGCGATGCAGAGCGCCCACGACGGCGCCAACGGCTGGATCGAGCGGATCGTCGGGCGCGGCTGGGGCAAGCTCAACCTGCACTCCGCGAGCGCACTGATCGACCAGGGCCAGTCCAGCGTCAACTTGGTGGCGGCGATCCCGTCGCTGCACGCCGGGCTGTCGCTGGCGATCGCGGCGTTCCTGTGGAACCGTGTGCAGCGCCGCTGGCGGCCGGTGCTGGTGACCTACGTGCTCACCATGGCGTTCACGCTGGTATACACCGCCGAGCATTACGTCGTCGACATCCTGCTGGGCTGGGTGCTGGCCGCGGTCGTCATCACCGCGATCCACCGATTCCAGAGGCTTCGCCTTAGCGCGAGCGACCGCAAAATGTCGGTCGATGGCGGCGTGTCGGGAGCAGACACGGTCGCTCGCGCAGACTGAGCGTGTTACAACGGTTGTGCAGTTGTCGGCGAAAGTGTAATAGTGGTGTCATGCCAGACACGCACGCCGTCACCAACCAGGTCCCCCCGCTTCAGGACTACAACCCGGCGACGTCCCCGGTCCTGGTCGAGGCGCTGATCCGCGAGGGCGGCGAGTGGGGCATCGACGAGATCACCGACCTGGGCGCGCTCTCCGGAAGCGGGCAGGCGCAGTGCTGGGGCGAACTCGCCGACCGCAACCGGCCGATCCTGCACACCCACGACCGCTACGGCCACCGCATCGACGAAGTCGAGTACGACCCCGCCTACCACTCGCTGATGTCGGTGGCCGTCGGTCATGGCCTGCACGCCGCACCGTGGGCCGACGACCGGCCCGGCGCCCACGTCGTACGCGCCGCCAAGACTTCGGTGTGGACGCCCGAGCCGGGCCACATCTGCCCGATCTCGATGACCTATGCCATCGTCCCGGCGCTGCGCCACAATCCGGAGTTGGCTGCGGTCTACGAACCGCTGCTGACCAGCCGGGTGTATGACCCGGAGTTGAAGGTACCCACGATCAAGGCCGGCATCACCGCGGGCATGTCGATGACCGAGAAGCAGGGCGGTTCCGACGTCCGCGCGGGCACCACGGAGGCGACACCGAACGGCGACGGCAGCTACTCGCTGCGCGGCCACAAGTGGTTCACCTCGGCACCGATGTGCGACATCTTCCTCGTGCTCGCGCAGGCACCCGACGGCCTCAGTTGCTTTATGCTGCCGCGGATTCTGCCCGACGGCAGCCGCAACCGGATGTTTCTGCAGCGACTCAAGGACAAGCTCGGCAACCACGCCAACGCCTCGTCCGAGGTGGAGTACGACGGCGCTGTGGCCTGGCTCGTCGGCGAAGAGGGTCGCGGCGTCCCGACCATCATCGAGATGGTCAACCTCACCCGGCTGGACTGCACGCTGGGCAGCGCGACCAGCATGCGCAACGGCCTGGCCCGCGCGATCCATCACGCACAGCACCGAAAGGCATTCGGCGAGTACCTGATCGACCAGCCGCTGATGCGCAACGTGCTGGCCGATCTCGCGGTCGAGGCCGAGGCGGCGACCATCGTCGCGATGCGCATGGCCGGGGCCACCGACGCGGCGGTACGGGGTGATGACCGCGAGACCCTGCTGCGGCGAATCGGACTGGCCGCCAGCAAGTACTGGGTGTGCAAGCGGGCCACCCCGCACGCCGCCGAGGCGATGGAGTGCCTGGGCGGCAACGGCTACGTCGAGGATTTCGGTATGGCACGGCTGTACCGAGAGGCGCCGCTGATGGGTATCTGGGAGGGTTCGGGCAACGTCAGCGCACTGGACACGTTGCGCGCCATGGCGACTCGGCCGGAGTGTGTCGACGTGCTGTTCGACGAGCTCGCCGCTACCGCAGGAGCCGACCCACGACTGGGCGCGCATGTCGACGCCCTGCGAACCGACCTCGGCGATCTGGAGACCATTCAGTACCGCGCCCGTAAGGTCGCCGAGGACATCTCGTTGGCGCTGCAGGGCTCGTTGCTGGTGCGGCATGGACATCCCGCTGTCGCGGAGGCGTTTCTGGCGACCCGGATGGGCGGCGCGTGGGGCGGTGCCTTCGGAACGCTGCCCACCGGACTGGATCTCGCGCCGATCATCGAGCGTGCGTTGGTCAAGGGATGACGCACGCGATCAGGCCCGTCGACTTCGACAATTTGAAAACGATGACCTACGAGGTCACGGATCGGGTCGCCCGCATCACGTTCAACCGGCCGGAGAAGGGCAACGCGATCGTCGCGGACACGCCTTTGGAACTGTCCGCGCTCGTCGAACGGGCGGACCTCGACCCGGCCGTGCACGTGATTCTGGTTTCCGGCCGAGGTGAGGGGTTCTGTGCCGGATTCGATCTCTCCGCCTACGCCGAGGGCTCATCGTCGGCCGGCGGCGGTAGCCCGTACCGCGACACGGTGCTGTCGGGAAAGACGCAGGCCGTCAACCATCTACCGGATCAGCCGTGGGACCCGATGATCGACTACCAGATGATGAGCCGCTTCGTCCGCGGCTTCTCCAGCCTGGTGCACTGCGACAAGCCGACGGTGGTCAAGATCCACGGTTACTGCGTGGCCGGTGGCACCGATATCGCGCTGCATGCCGATCAGGTGATCGCGGCGGCCGACGCCAAGATCGGCTATCCACCCACCCGTGTGTGGGGTGTGCCGGCGGCCGGGATGTGGGCGCATCGACTTGGTGACCAGCGGGCCAAACGCCTTCTGCTGACCGGTGATTCGATCACCGGCGCGCAGGCTGCCGAGTGGGGGCTGGCGGTCGAGGCGCCTTCGCCCGAGAATCTCGACGAGCGCACCGAGCGGTTGGTGGAGCGGATCGCCCGCGTGCCGATCAATCAGCTGATCATGGTCAAACTGGCGATGAACTCGGCGCTGTACTCGCAGGGCACAGCCAACAGCGCGATGGTCTCGACCGTGTTCGACGGTATCGCACGCCACACACCCGAGGGGCACGCGTTCGTCGCGCAGTCCCGAGAACACGGCTTTCGCGAGGCGGTCCGGCAGCGTGACGAACCGTTCGGCGACCACGGCCGCAAGGCGTCCGGCGTGTAATGGCGAACTCGCTGTCGCGGATGACGGCCCGCTCCGTCGTGCTGAGCGTCTTGCTCGGAGCGCACCCGGCATGGGCTACCGCGAGCGAATTACTCAAGCTCACAGCGGACTTCGATATCAGAGAGTCGACTGTGCGAGTGGCGCTGACCCGAATGGTCAGCGCCGGCGACCTGGTGCGTTCGGAGGACGGCTATCGGTTGTCGGACCGCCTGTTGGCGCGGCAACGGCGTCAGGACGACGCGATCAACCCGCGGCTGCGTCCGTGGAGCGGCGACTGGACCACGGTGGTGGTCACCAGTGTCGGCACCGATGCCCGGACCCGCGCAGGGATACGAAGCGCGCTGCAGGACGGCCGGTTCGGCGAGTTGCGCGAAGGGGTGTGGTTACGGCCCGACAACCTCGACACGGCGTTGCCGCCGGAGGTGCTGCGCCGGGTACGGGTGATGCTTGCGCGTGATGCTGAGCCCGCGGAGTTGGTGGCCCGGCTCTGGGAGCTACCGGACTGGATAAGGACCGGGTGCGCTCTGCTCGACGAAATCGGCTCGGCCGTAGACGTTCCCGGTCGGTTCGTCGCTGCTGCCGCGATCGTGCGCCACCTGCTCACGGATCCGGTGCTGCCGACCGAACTACTGCCCGACGACTGGCCCGGAGCCGCGCTGCGCCAGGCGTACAACGACTTCGCCGCGGAGTTGTCCGCTCGGCGTGACAGTCCTGGATTGTCGCTCACGCGACGTGACCAACTGATGGAGGCGACATGACCGGTGGAGTTCGGGTCGAGAAGAACGGTGCCGTCACCACGGTGGTCATGGATCGCCCCGAAGCGCGCAACGCGGTCAACGGCCCGGCGGCTGCGGGGCTGCACGCGGCCTTCGACGATTTCGACAGGGACGACTCGGCGTCGGTCGCGGTGCTGTGTGGCGACAACGGAACCTTCTGCGCCGGAGCCGATCTCAAGGCATTCGGTACGCCCGACGCCAATCCGGTCCACCGCACGGGTCCCGGTCCGATGGGCCCCAGCCGGATGGTGTTGTCCAAACCGGTGATCGCCGCGGTGAGTGGTTACGCGGTCGCGGGTGGTCTGGAGTTGGCGCTGTGGTGCGATATGCGCGTCGTCGAGGAGGACGCGATCATGGGTGTGTTCTGTCGCCGCTGGGGTGTGCCGCTGATAGACGGCGGAACCGTACGGTTGCCGAGGCTGATCGGGCACAGCCGGGCAATGGATCTCATCCTCACCGGCCGCGCCGTCGATGCGGCCGAGGCTTTGGCGATGGGTCTGGCCAACCGCGTGGTGCCGAAGGGAGAAGCTCGGCAGCGGGCCGAGGAACTCGCGGCGGAACTGGCCAAGCTGCCACAGCAGTGCATGCGCGCCGACCGGCTGTCGGCGCTCAACCAGTGGGGCCGTCCGGAGGCCGAGGCGATGGACTTCGAGTTCGGCAGCATGTCTCGCGTCGCGGCCGAATCATTGGCGGGGGCAGCGCGTTTCGCGGCCGGAGCGGGCAGGCACGGCGCCGACGCCTAGCGGCAACTTGTGCACAGTCGCGTCGGCGTGAGCGTGCGCGAAGTGCTGTTTATCGGTGGCGTGTCGTGTGCAAACACGCACGCTCGCGCCAAGAGCGAGGGTCAGCCCTTGGTGATCTTGTTGTTGTTGCCGGTGTCGTTGACCTTCGGATCGCCGTCTCGATAGGTCACCCTGTTGTTCAGGCCGACGACGCTGATCTCCTTGGAGATCCGTTCGAAGTCGACCTTGTTGTCCGCTCCGCCGATGTTCACGTTCGCGCATGTGCCCTTGACGGTCAGCGTGTTGTTCGACCCGCCGATGTTCAGCGATTTGCCGTCGGCGCAGTCGATGTCGGCGGTGGTGCCGAATGAGCCGTAGTTGATCGTGTTGCCGATCTCGACCTGGGCGCCCGAAGTGCCTGCCGTCCCGGTGGGCGTATTGGTGTCGGAGCTTTCGGAGCCGCAGCCGGCGAGCAGCAGCGCGGCGGCGGCGAATCCGGCCGCCGTGATGGAGTAGATACGCATGCTCATGCGGGTACCCGATTGATGCGGTTGGTCATGCCGAGTTCGCGACCGCGGTCCAAGACGACCGGCGCCCCATTCTTGTAGAGCACGGTCTGATCCCAGCCGTAGACCGTCACGTCGTTGACGACGTTGTCGGCCACGACGATGTTGCCGTTGCCCTGCATCGTCACCGCCCAGCAACTGCCCAGTGCGGTGATCTGATTGTTTGCGCCGTTGACGAGCAGCGTGGAGTTCTTGCAGTCGATCGTCTCGACGACGCCGATGCCCGTGATGGTGGTATCGGTCCCCTGGTGGCGACCGACGACGCTGTTGTCGGCGCACTCACGCGCCAACGGGTTGCAGACCACCGGTTCCGCATGCGCGCCGGGAGCGGCGAGGATCAGCGGGGACACCATGGCGGATGCGGCTAGTGACCGGGCGACAACAGTCCACATCATGGGGGAGAGCGTACTTTGCCGGACGCCGGTCTTGGCATGGTTCGCCCGAGTCGCTATCGACGGTCGTGCTGGGTAGCGTGAGCGGCGATGCGCTGGCGGGTCGGTTCGATTGCTGTCGCGGCGGCGGTAGCGGTGTCGACGGCGGCAGGGTGTGCTGAGACCGTCAGGGGAAGCGCGCAACGGGCTTCGTCGGTCGTCTCGGATCCTCAACGCAACTACGGCTACGCCGACGACCGCTGCGCCCTGCTGGACGACGAGACCGTCCAGGAAATCCTGCGCGCCGAGAGCGTCGTGCGGCCCTACAGCGGTGCGGTCTGCCAGTACGTGGCGTTCAGCGGCGACGTGACGATCGACGCGACTTTCTCGTGGTTCGAGACCGGCAGCCTTGACCGCGAACGCGCGCTGGCCGGCGAGCACGGCGCGCAGGTCACCGAGACCGTCGTCGAGCAGCACTCCGCGTTCGAGGCCCGTCGTGACATCACCGGCGCGGCCTGCTCGGCCACCGCCGGGGCTGGCGGCGGAGTCTTGAGTTGGTGGGTACAGTTTCGCGGTCGGTCCGCTGGTGACCCGTGTGTCGCGGCGGAACGGCTCCTGTCGGCGACCCTGAAATCGGAGATGTGACCATGTCCGCCGGCTGGAGGTACCGACTTGTCGCGCTGGCCGCCTGCGGCGCGCTGGTCGCGGCGTGCGGGTCGTCCGACGAGACGCCGATCTCGTCACCGGCGGCCGGCCCCGGCGGCGGCTTCCGCAGTGTCGACTGCAACGGCATCACCGACGCCGACATCGCGGCCGCGGTCGGCTCGGCGCAGTTCACCAAGGCCGTCGTCAGCGACGCCGGCTGCTTCTGGCAGGAGGACACGGTGTTCGGCACCGTGGGCGCGGGCATGGGGATCTCGACCTGGTGGTATCGCGGCAGCGACATGGACACCGAGCGATCGCTGGAACAGCAGGCCGGCCGCACATTGACCGAACTGTCGGTCGACGGGAACAAAGGGTTCAAGGCGTTCGACGCAAATGCGTGCAGTTTCTATGTGGCCAAGGGCGGCGACGTCATCACCTGGTCGACCCAGACGATGAACCCCACAACGCTGCCCGATCTGTGCTCGATTACCGGGCAACTCGCCGAGCTCAGTCAGGAGCGCGTCAACTGAGTCGGTGGAAACTAGAGGTGTTAGTTTTCTCGCGCGGGATCAACTCGGATCCGACGAGACGGCAGGGGGCGACGCGCACATGGCACAGCCCTCGAACGCGTCGGCCAGGCGACCGCACCGGCTCAGCCGCGAATCGATCGTCAACGCCGCGCTGACCTTTCTGGACCGCGAAGGCTGGGACGCGCTCACCATCAACGCGCTCGCCACCCAACTCGGCACCAAGGGGCCGTCGCTGTACAACCACGTCAACAGCCTCGAGGACCTGCGCAGAACGGTGCGGATGCGCGTCGTCGGCGACATCATCGGCATGCTCACCAACGTGGCCGAGGGCCGCACCCGCGACGACGCGGTGACCGCGATGGCCAGTGCCTACCGCAGCTACGCCCACCACCATCCGGGTCGCTATTCGGCCTTCACCCGCATGCCGTTGGGCGGTGACGACCCCGAGTTCACCGAGGCCACCAGGGCGGCGGCTACACCCGTCATCGCGGTGCTGGCGTCCTACGGACTCGAGGGTGAGAACGCGTTCTATGCGGCGCTGGAGTTCTGGTCGGCGATGCACGGCTTCGTGCTGTTGGAGATGACCGGCGCGATGGACGGTGTCGACACTGACGCGGTGTACAGCGACATGGTGATGCGGTTGGCCTCCGGCATGGAGCGCCGGTAGCGCGGAGGAAGGTAACCTGACCTGCGGTTAGGGCGCGGCCGACGGGTTTGGAGCGCCGCCGCTGTGCTGGTATTGTGGACGATCGTGCCTGGCAGATAAGGCGCTTGCATTGGTGTTTCGAGTGCAAGCGCGCCTGCACGCCGGGCTGATTCGCATGTCGCCCTGCCCAATGCCTTGAAATTCCCGGGGCGGGCGCCTGCGACACACCCGATCGCGGGGTACGTGACGGGGGTAAAACTGCAGTACACAGACTTGACCAGAACGAAAAGCAGCAACACAGAAAGCCGGTAGATGCCAACCATCCAGCAGCTGGTCCGCAAGGGTCGCCACGACAAGCCCGCCAAGGCGAAGACCGCGGCCCTCAAGGGCAGCCCGCAGCGTCGCGGAGTGTGCACCCGCGTGTACACGACCACCCCGAAGAAGCCGAACTCGGCGCTTCGCAAGGTCGCGCGCGTCAAGCTGACCAGCGCGGTCGAGGTCACCGCATACATCCCGGGCGAGGGGCACAACCTGCAGGAGCACTCGATGGTGCTGGTGCGCGGTGGCCGTGTGAAGGACCTGCCGGGTGTGCGCTACAAGATCATCCGCGGCTCGCTGGACACCCAGGGCGTCAAGAACCGCAAGCAGGCTCGTAGCCGCTACGGCGCGAAGAAGGAGAAGAGCTGATGCCGCGCAAGGGACCCGCGCCCAAGCGTCCGTTGGTCAACGATCCGGTGTACGGGTCGCAGCTGGTCACCCAGCTGGTCAACAAGGTTCTCCTGGACGGGAAGAAATCACTGGCCGAACGCATTGTCTATGGTGCGCTCGAACAAGCCCGCGAGAAGACCGGCACCGATCCGGTGGTCACCCTCAAGCGCGCCATGGACAACGTCAAGCCGGCTCTCGAGGTCCGCAGCCGCCGCGTCGGTGGCGCCACCTATCAGGTTCCGGTCGAGGTCCGGCCGGACCGTTCGGTGACGCTTGCTCTGCGTTGGCTGGTGAGCTTCTCCAAGCAGCGCCGCGAGAAGACCATGATCGAGCGCCTGGCGAACGAGATCGTCGACGCCAGCAACGGCCTGGGTGCCGCCGTCAAGCGCCGTGAGGACACCCACAAGATGGCCGAAGCAAACCGCGCTTTCGCGCACTACCGCTGGTGACGTACGAAGCTCCGCTTCGTGCGCGGCGCAGCCGCAACCAAGACGAATACAGCCTTTAGTCCGTATTACTTCCCGAAGGGAATCCCGTGGCACAGAAGGACGTGCTGACCGACCTGAACAAGGTCCGCAACATCGGCATCATGGCCCACATCGATGCCGGTAAGACCACGACGACCGAGCGCATCCTGTACTACACCGGTGTCAACTACAAGATCGGTGAGACGCACGACGGCGCTTCGACCACCGACTGGATGGAGCAGGAGCAGGAGCGGGGTATCACGATCACCTCCGCCGCAGTCACTTGCTTCTGGAACGACAACCAGATCAACATCATCGACACCCCGGGCCATGTCGACTTCACCGTGGAAGTCGAGCGCTCGCTTCGGGTTCTTGATGGCGCAGTCGCCGTCTTCGACGGCAAAGAGGGCGTGGAACCGCAGTCCGAGCAGGTCTGGCGGCAGGCCGACAAGTACGACGTCCCGCGCATCTGCTTCGTCAACAAGATGGACAAGATCGGCGCCGACTTCTACTTCACCGTGCGCACCATCGAGGAGCGACTTGGGGCGACTCCCTTGGTGATCCAGCTGCCGATCGGCGCCGAGAACGACTTCATCGGCGTCGTCGACCTGGTCGAGATGAAGGCCAAGGTGTGGCGCGGCGAGACCGCCCTCGGGGAGAAGTATGAGGTCGAGGACATCCCGGCCGAGCTCGCCGAGAAGGCCGAGGAGTACCGGACCAAGCTGCTCGAGACCGTCGCCGAGACAGACGAGGAGCTGTTGGACAAGTACGTCGGCGGCGAGGAGCTCACGGTCGCCGAGATCAAAGCGGCGATTCGCAAGCTGACCGTCACCTCCGAGCTGTACCCGGTCCTGTGCGGCAGCGCGTTCAAGAACAAGGGCGTGCAGCCCATGCTCGACGCGGTCATCGACTACCTGCCGTCGCCGCTAGACGTGGAGTCCGTGCAGGGTCATGTGCCCGGCAAAGAGGACGAGGCCATCAGCCGCAAGCCGTCGACCGAGGAGCCGTTCTCGGCGCTCGCGTTCAAGATTGCGGTGCACCCGTTCTTCGGCAAGCTGACCTACGTCCGCGTCTACTCGGGCACCGTCGAGTCCGGTTCGCAGGTCATCAACTCGACCAAGGGCAAGAAGGAGCGGCTGGGCAAGCTGTTCCAGATGCACGCCAACAAGGAGAACCCGGTAGAGCGGGCCTCGGCGGGGCACATCTATGCCGTCATCGGCCTCAAGGACACCACCACCGGCGACACCCTCTCCGACGCGAACGAGCAGATCGTGCTGGAGTCGATGACGTTCCCCGATCCGGTGATCGAGGTGGCCATCGAGCCCAAGACCAAGAGCGACCAGGAGAAGCTCGGCACCGCGATCCAGAAGCTCGCCGAGGAGGATCCGACGTTCAAGGTCCACCTGGACCAGGAGACCGGCCAGACCGTCATCGGCGGCATGGGCGAGCTGCACCTCGACATCCTCGTCGACCGGATGAAGCGCGAGTTCAAGGTCGAGGCCAACGTCGGCAAGCCGCAGGTGGCCTACCGCGAGACCATCAAGCGCAAGGTCGAGAAGGTCGAGTTCACCCACAAGAAGCAGACGGGTGGCTCGGGCCAGTTCGCGAAGGTGCTCATCGACCTCGAGCCGTTCACCGGCGAGGACGGGGCGACCTACGAGTTCGAGAACAAGGTCACCGGCGGTCGTATCCCGCGCGAGTACATTCCATCGGTCGACGCCGGCGCCCAGGACGCCATGCAGTACGGCGTGCTGGCCGGCTATCCGCTGGTCAACCTCAAGGTGACGCTGCTCGACGGCGCCTACCACGAGGTGGACTCGTCGGAAATGGCCTTCAAGGTCGCAGGTTCGCAGGTGCTCAAGAAAGCGGCACAGGCTGCGCAGCCGGTGATCCTCGAGCCGATCATGGCGGTCGAAGTGACCACACCCGAGGACTACATGGGTGACGTGATCGGCGACCTGAACTCCCGCCGTGGTCAGATCCAGGCCATGGAGGAGCGATCGGGTGCCCGCGTCGTCAAGGCGCTGGTACCGCTGTCGGAGATGTTCGGCTATGTCGGCGACCTTCGGTCGAAGACCCAGGGCCGGGCAAACTACTCCATGGTGTTCGACTCGTACGCCGAAGTTCCGGCGGCCGTGTCGAAGGAGATCATCGCGAAGGCGACGGGGCAGTGAGCATCGACGGCCGCCAGGCCGGAGGAGCGGAGCTGAGCCGGAGCCGAGCAATGTGCGGCGCGAAGGCGACGGGACAGTAACCCCGGTTGCTCCGCGGCGAGAAACAACTGCAAAGATCAACACTGCTTTAGACAAGCACCAACACAGTCCAGGAGGACCACACAGTGGCGAAGGCGAAGTTCGAGCGGACGAAGCCGCACGTCAACATCGGGACCATCGGTCACGTTGACCACGGCAAGACCACGCTGACCGCAGCAATCACCAAGGTGCTGCACGACAAGTTTCCCGATTTGAACGAGTCGCGCGCATTCGACCAGATCGACAATGCGCCTGAGGAGCGTCAGCGCGGCATCACGATCAACATCTCCCACGTGGAGTACCAGACCGACAAGCGGCACTACGCCCACGTCGACGCCCCCGGTCACGCCGACTACATCAAGAACATGATCACCGGCGCCGCCCAGATGGACGGCGCGATCCTGGTGGTCGCGGCGACCGACGGCCCGATGCCCCAGACGCGTGAGCACGTGCTGCTCGCCCGCCAGGTCGGTGTGCCCTACATCCTGGTCGCGCTGAACAAGGCCGACGCGGTCGACGACGAGGAGCTCATCGAGCTCGTCGAGATGGAGGTCCGCGAGTTGCTGGCCGCCCAGGAGTTCGACGAGGAGGCCCCGGTCATCCGCGTCTCGGCGCTCAAGGCACTCGAGGGTGACGAGAAGTGGGTCAAGAGCATCGAAGAGCTCATGGAGGCCGTCGACGAGTCGATCCCGGATCCGGTTCGTGAGACCGACAAGCCGTTCCTGATGCCCGTCGAGGACGTCTTCACGATCACCGGCCGCGGCACCGTGGTCACCGGTCGCGTCGAGCGTGGCGTGATCAACGTGAACGAGGAAGTCGAGATCGTCGGCATCCGCCCCGACACCACCAAGACCACGGTCACCGGTGTCGAGATGTTCCGCAAGCTGCTCGACCAGGGCCAGGCCGGTGACAACGTCGGTCTGCTGCTGCGCGGCATCAAGCGTGAGGACGTCGAGCGCGGCCAGGTCGTCGTGAAGCCCGGCACCACCACGCCGCACACCGACTTCGAGGGCCAGGTCTACATCCTGTCCAAGGACGAGGGTGGCCGGCACACGCCGTTCTTCAACAACTACCGTCCGCAGTTCTACTTCCGCACCACCGACGTGACCGGTGTGGTGACGCTGCCGGAGGGCACCGAGATGGTGATGCCCGGTGACAACACCGACATCTCGGTGAAGCTGATCCAGCCCGTCGCCATGGACGAGGGTCTGCGCTTCGCGATCCGCGAGGGTGGCCGTACCGTCGGCGCCGGTCGGGTGACCAAGATCATCAAGTAGTCATCTGCGTAAAGCGGCGCTCACCTTCGGGTGGGCGCCGCTTTCGTCGTTGTCCATCGGCGCGAGCGCGCATGTTTGCATACGACACACCGCTGTTGAGCGGCATTGTGCGCACGCTCGCGGCGTGTCAACGTCCGCATTCGCGTACCCGTAACGCCCGCCGACGCTCCGCCGATGTACTTCGCGTATGCCCTGGCCGGGGCTGGAAGGGTTGGGTCATGTTCGGTCGTCTCACTGCGTTGGCCAGCGCCACCGCGATTGCCGGCGCAGCCTTCGCCGGCGTCTCTGCAGGCGTGGCCCAAGCCGACCCCGGTTGCCCCGACGTGCACTGGTTCGGTGCGGCGGGCTCGGGTCAGCGCGACGGCGATCTGACCGCAAACGCAGGCATGGGCGACGACATCTACCAGTCCTACCGCGACCTGCAGCAATTGGTGCAGCGCGACGGACGCACCATGACCGCCGAGGCCGTCGAGTATCCGGCCGTTGCGGTTCCCGATGACGGCGGCGGCATCGGGGAGTGGCTCGGCTTCATGGGCAGTGTGGACGCCGGCGCCGCCGCGCTCGGGTCGCAGTACACAGCGTTCACGCAGCGCTGCCCGGAGTCGAAGGTGGTGCTCGCCGGTTACTCGCAGGGCGCGATGGTGGTGCACCGCAATCTGCAAGTGGCCGGCGCGAATCCGAACATGGTGGCCGCGCTGCTGATCGCCGACGGCGACCGCCTGCCCGCAGACCCGACGATCAACATCGGCTCCGTCACGAGCGTCCCGGGCGCCGGAAAGGGCGTCGCCCAGGACTGGCCGATCCTCGCCCGCGCCCCGAAGCCGCTGTCGCCGGCCATCGGTGCCCGCACGATCAGCGTGTGCGAACTCGGTGACGCGGTCTGCGACTACGACCCCGATGCCGAAGAAGTGTCGAAGGTATCGGCTCTCATCCACACCGGTTACACGAGGTCGAGCGGCGGATACCGGTGGACGAAGCCGCTGTATCAGCTTGTCGGACCGGCGCCTTCGGTGCCGGAGGTGCCCGAGGCGCTTCCGATCACACCACTTGGTGCGACGGCACCGATCGCCTGACCGTTCGACGCGCGGTCCACAGCACGACCGCACCGGCGGCGAGGAGCGGTGCCGCAAACACGGCGAGGGCCGCGCTCGGAGCGGTTATTCTGTTGTACTGCAACATCTCCAGCACGGTCGATGACATCGCCACTTCGACGCCGGCCAACGTCGTCGGCCGCATCGATTGCATGAATTCGAAACGCTGCGTGACGACATCACCACGGTGATCAGCTATTGCATGTGGGGCAGGAACACCGGTCGTTTTGCGCGCTGAGCGGTGGAGCGTGCGCAGGAGGTGCATGCGATCAACCTGTTAGTAGTGCCTACGGGGGCGGGCAGCGGCGCGGACCACGACCGGACTAGAACACGTTCCAATTAGGCTGTTAGCCTGTCCGCAGGCTCTCACCTCCGGCGAGCGACCGCGGATGTACGCGCCGGGACGGCGTTTCGGGGTACAGACACGGTCACTCGCGGTGGGGCAGCATCCCGAAAGGAGCAGCCGTGACGGCGACGAACCGCCCCCTGGACGGCCGAGTGGCGTTCATCACCGGCGCTGCGCGCGGACAGGGCAGGGCGCACGCGATCCGGTTGGCCAGCGACGGTGCCGACATCATCGCGATCGACGTGTGTGCCCCGATATCCGAGACGATCACCTACCCGATGGCGACGTCGGAGGAATTGGCCGACACGGTGCGCGCGGTCGAGGCGACGGGTCGCAAGGCGCTCGCCCGCGAGGTGGACATCCGGGACCTGCCCGCGTTGCAGCAGGTGGTGGCCGACGGCGTCGAGCAGTTCGGCAGGCTCGACATCCTGGTCGCCAACGCCGGTGTGCTCAGCTGGGGTCGCACCTGGGAGATGTCCGAGGAGCAGTGGGACACGGTCATCGACGTGAACCTCAACGGGACATGGCGCACCATCCGTGCGGCCGTGCCGGCGATGATCGCCGCGGGCAACGGCGGTTCGATCATCATCGTGAGCTCGTCGGCCGGACTGAAGGCCACCCCGGGCAACGCGCACTATGCGGCGTCCAAGCACGGCCTGACCGCGTTGACGAACTCTTTGGCGATCGAGGCCGGTGAGTTCGGGATCCGGGTGAACTCGATCCATCCTTACTCGATCGAGACTCCGATGGTGGAGAAGGACGCGATGATGGCGATCTTCGCCAAACACCCCGGCTACCTGCACAGCTTCGCGCCGATGCCGTTCAACCCGGTCGACGAGGAGAACAAGGGTCTTCAAGGCTTCATGGAGCCCGAGGAAGTGGCCGACGTTGTCGCGTGGCTGGCCTGTGATCGGTCGAAATCGCTATCCGGAAACCAGATCGTAGTCGACCGCGGCGCGATGAAGCACTGATCAGGCGGCCAGCACCGCGGCGAACCGGCCGACGGCCCAATCGATCTCGGCTGCGGTGATCACCAGCGGTGGGGCGAACCGCAGGGTCGGCCCATGGGTGTCCTTGACCAGCACACCGCGGCGCGCCAAGTGCACGCTGACGTGTTTGGCCGAACCCAACGCCGGATCGATGTCCACCCCCGCCCACAAGCGCTTGCCGCGCACGGCGACGACACCGCGGCCCACCAGCTCACTCAGCCGGCGGCGCAGGTGCTGGCCGAGATCTGCTGCACGTTGCGCTCCGTGCACAGCGACCGAAGCCGTGGCAGGAAGTCGTCGGGCGGAACGATGATCCCGGCCTCGCCCTGGATGGGTTCGACCAGTACCGCGACGGTGTTCTCGTCGATCGCCTTGGTGAATGCGTCGGCGTCGCCGAACGGTGCTGCTCGGAACCCGGGGGTGTAGGGGCCGAATCCGCGCCGGGCGGTTTCGTCGTCGGAGAAGCTGATGATCGTGGTGGTTCGGCCGTGGAAGTTGTTGTGTGCCACCACGATTTCGCCGCACCGGCGGGTATGCCCTTGACGTCGGTGCCCCACTTGCGAGCCACCTTGAGTCCGCTTTCCACCGCTTCGGCGCCGGTGTTCATCGGCAGCACCATGTCTTTGCCGCAGAGCTCGGCCAGCGCCGCGCAGAACGGAGCGAGCCGATCGGAGTGGAAGGCGCGGCTGACCAACGTCACGGTGTCCAGTTGGGCGTGCGCGACGGCGGTGATGTCGGCGTTGCGGTGGCCGAAGTTGACCGCAGAGTAGGCGGCCAGGCAGTCCAGATAGCGGCGGCCCTCCACGTCGGTGATCCATGCGCCCTCAGCGCCGGCGACTACCACTGGCAACGGCGAATAGTTCTGTGCCACAGAGCGATCATCGGTCGCGAGTACAGTCGTCGCTTCCAGCGTCGTCACTGATGCACCTCCAACGTGCAGCACTTGATGGAGCCGCCGCCCTTGAGCAGCCGGAGAGGTCGACGCCGACGGGTACGAACCCGGCGTCGTGCAGTTGGTCGGCGAAACCGATGGCAGATGCGGGCAGCACGACGTTGCGACCGTCGGAGACCGCGTTGAGGCCGAGAACATAGGCGTCGGTGCTGGCGACTTCGATCGCGTCGGGGAACAGCTCCCGCAGCCGAGCCCGTGAGGCGGCGCTGAACGCCGTCGTGCTGACGAAGGTCATCGATCGCGATTGCGGCTGACGGCACGATTGGCCGGGGTGGCGGACAAATCGCCGTGGGCATCGTGTAAGAAACTGCCCATGACCACTTCAGGGGGCATCGTCATCGTGGGCGGCGGACTGGCGGCCGCCCGCACCGCCGAACAGTTGCGCCGGTCCGGGTACGGCGGCCCCGTCACGATCGTCAGCGAAGAGGATCATCTGCCCTACGACCGGCCTCCGCTGTCCAAGGAAGTGCTGCGCGCCGAGACCGACGACGTCACGCTCATGCCCGCGGAGTTCTACGAGGAGAACGACATCGTCGTGCGACTCGGAAACGGTGCACGGTCGATCGACACGGCCGCACAGACGGTGACACTCGCCGACGGCAGCGAACTCGGCTACGACGAGCTCATCATCGCCACCGGCCTGGTGCCCAAGCGCATTGCGTCGTTCCCTGACCTCGAGGGCATTCATGTGCTGCGCAACTACGACGAGAGCGTGGCCCTACGGCAGGAGGCCGGCTCGACCCGGCGCGCCGTCGTCGTGGGCGCCGGGTTCATCGGCTGTGAGGTGGCGGCGAGCCTGCGCAAGCTCGGCGTCGAGGTGGCGCTGGTGGAGCCGCAGCCCGCACCGCTGGCGTCGGTGCTCGGTGAACAGATCGGTACGCTGGTGGCCAGGCTGCACCGCGCCGAGGGGGTCGACGTGCGCTGCGGCGTCGGCGTATCGGAGGTGCGGGGCGGCGATCGAGTCGAGAGGGTGGTGCTCAGCGACGGCGCCGAACTCGAAGCGGATCTGGTGGTCGTGGGTATCGGTTCGCAACCGGCGACCGCGTGGCTCGAAGGCAGCGGCATCGAGGTCGACAACGGCGTCGTCTGCGACAACCACGGCCGTGCGAGCGCACCACACGTCTGGGCGATCGGCGATGTCGCTTCGTGGCGGCACAATCTCGGTCATCAAGTGCGCGTTGAGCATTGGAGCAACGTCGCCGATCAGGCCCGTGTCCTGGTGCCGACGATGCTCGGGCAGGAGCCGCCGACCGCGGTCTCGGTGCCGTACTTCTGGAGCGATCAGTACGACGTCAAGATCCAGTGCCTCGGCGAACCGGAGGCGGGCGACACGGTGCACGTCGTCGCGGACGACGGCCGCAAGTTCCTCGCCTACTACGAGCGCAACGGCGTGGTGGCCGGGGTGGTCGGCGGCGGCATGCCGGGCAAGGTGATGAAGGTGCGCGGCAAGATCGCGGCGCGCGCACCGATCGCCGACCTCCTGGATTGAGCGGTTTCGGTGCGCTACCGATCGCTGCGCGACCAGGAGCGCACCGAAATCCCTAGAGTTCGCCGAGGTAGAAGCGGGTGCCCTGGTCATCGGCGCACAGCGCCGACTTCCCATAGGACTGTTGCGACGGCTCCTCGAGCACGACGCCACCGGCCTCGCGCACCCAAGCCACCGCGGCGTCGATGTCGGCGACGGTCCACATCGGCACGGTCACCGCTTCGGCGTTGCCGCCGGCGCAACCCGACATCGGATGGGCCTCGCGCACGCCCCAGCCGTCATCGACGCGCCCCGGCTCGAACGTCCAGAACAGCACTCGGCTGTAGAACGCCTTGAACGCGCCGGAGTCTGGGACCTGGTAGGTGATATACGAAAGTTCGCCCGGCCCTGTGCCGTTGAGCGCGGGGCGCGGCGTGGCGGGCGCCGGCCGGAACACCGCGAACGCCGTACCGGTGGGATCGGTGGCGTCGAGCACGGTGCCGTAATCGAACTCCTGCGCCTGGCCGACCGCGCCGCCGCCGTCGAGGATGGACCGCTGTGCGCCACCGAGGTCGGTGACGGCGTAGGCGCAGAACAGCGTCGGTGCTCCGGCGACGCTGTGGATGCCGATCCGCTGATCGGTATTGGTCACCCGGCGGGTCGCCGGGTCGTAGACCCAACCCAGCACGTGGCCGTAGAACGCCGCGGCGCGGTCGGCGTCGGGCACCCACACCGCGACGTATCCGACGTCGCCGTGGTGTATCGGCACGGCCGTTCCGGTCGCCGGGCCGCTGAGCATCCAGCGGTGGCCGAACGGATCGACGATCGCGGCGTTGCGCGCCCCGTAATTCTCATACGGTTCGCGCTGCACCTCGGCGCCGCGTTGGCGCGCCCGCTCGAGGACCGCGTCGGTGTCGGGGACCGCCAGCATCAGGCTCACCGAAACCGATTGCGGGACAGGACCTCTGAGGCCGATCTCGGGGTACTCGTCGGCGAGGTAGAGCACACCGTCGCCGATGGCCAGCTCGGCGTGTCCGATGCGGCCGTCATCCATCTCGAAGGGCTCGCCGACCACCGTGGCGCCGAACGCATCGACGTACCAGGCGATCGCCCCGCGCGCGTTGGCGACGGTCAGATACGGCAGCGCGGCGGCGCGCGGCGGCGCCGTCGGGGCCGTCGGTTCGGTCATTTCGGCGATGGCGGTATCGGTACCACTCATTTGCACTCCTTGCGTCCGGTTAGGCAGTGACAGGGCCGACTCCAGGCGTGCCCGCAGCCGGGCGGCGAACGCGGGGTCTGGTGCGACCGGAAGCTCGTCGCCGTGCAGCACGTCCAGCGGATCGTGGCTGTTGTTCACGACTTCCTCCCTTCCGGGTAGTGAGCGCGAAAAGCCCTGCGGGCGCGCACCAGCAGCGCCTCGGTGGCGTACACGGTGCGACCGATCAATTCCGCGCACTCGGGCACGGTGCAGTCGTCCATGTAGCGCAACGCCAGCACGGTGCGGTGCTGCTCGGTCAGTCTGGCCAGCACACTCTCGGCGACGATGCGGTCCAGTTCGGCGTCCCAGTGGTCGGATTCCTCGCGCTCGGGCACCTCGGCGACGGGAACGCTGAACCGGTCGTGGCGGCGGCGGTAGTGGTCCGCCAGCTTGTGGCGCGCCACCCCGAGTAGCCACGGCACAGACAGCGGCGGTGGAGCGGACTTTCTGGCGGCGTCCATCGCCGCCAGAAAGGTCTCCGACGTCAGGTCTTCGGCGGTTCCACGGTCACCACAGCGGCGGACGAAGTATCCGTACACAACCGGTAGCGCGTCGTCATACAGCGCCAGCAGTGCCCGTGGAGCGTCGGTGCCATTCGGTTCGGCGCTCACACCCTTATCGTCGCCGTCGCGTGCCGAACTCCGACGGGTCAATGCGAAAAACTTTTCATCCTCTGGTGAGCGCTCATCCCGGTACGCATTTCGGGGCTCAAACCGTACGTGGGTGAGCGCTCGCGAAATGGGGGGCTCGCGGAGATAGGGCGCTCAGCCCCGGTATCCAGGCGTCCACCGCACGTCGGTGACCCGCTGTGCCAGCTCGTCGTGGCCGCGATCGGGCGCGACCCCGTCCGCGACGGCCTGCGCGGCGACTGCGAGCGCAATCCGCCCGGCGATGTCGGGAACGTCGGACCACGCGGGCAGCAGCGGTGCGTTCGGGTCGCCGAGGGCGGGGGAGGCGTCGCCGAGCGCAGCGGCGGCGGTCCGCATCATCTCCTCGGTCACCCGGGTTGCCTGTGCCGCGGTGACCGCCAACCCGATCGCCGGGAAGATGTAGGCGTTGTTGCACTGGGCGACGGGGCACTCGACGCCGTCACGCTTCAACGTGAACGGCGAGCCGGTCGCGATCAACGCGCGTCCGCCGGTCCACCTGTCGAGCTCGGCGGGATGGGCTTCGGCGCGGCTGGTCGGATTCGACAGCGGGAAGATGATCGGCCGGTCGACCTTGGCGGCGAGCTCTCGCACCAGTGGCTCGGTGAAAGCGCCTGCGGTGGTGGATAACCCAAGTAACACACCAACGTCGACGTGGTGGACGACGTCGGCCAGCTGGGCGGGTCCGGACAGGCCCCAACCCGCGGTCCGGCCCGCGGGCTGGGCGAACTGCCGTTGCCCGGGGGACAGGTCCGTACGGTCGTCGGTGAGCAGTCCGTCGATATCGACGACCCAGATCTGCGCCGACGCCTGCTGCGCGCTCAGCCCCTCGGTGACCATCTGACGGTGCACCATCTTGAGCACCCCGATGCCCGCCGAGCCGGCACCCAGTGACACCACGTGCTGTTGGGACAGCGGTCGGCCGGCGACCTTGGCGGCGCCGTGCAGTGCACCCAGCGTGACGGCGGCGGTGCCCTGGATGTCGTCGTTGAAGGTGAGCAGCTTGTCGCGATAGCGCTCGAGGATCGGCAAGGCGTGCGCGGTGGCGAAATCCTCCCACTGCAGCAGCACGTCGGGCAGTTCCTCGTGCACCGTGGTGACGAAATCGTCGATGAACGAGTAATACTCGTCGTCGTCGATCCGGCGGTGCCGCCAGCCCAGATACTGCGGGTCCTCGAGCAGTTCGACGTTGTCGGTGCCGACGTCGAGCAGGATCGGCAGCGTGCGCGCCGGGTCGATGCCCCCGATCAGCGTGTACAGCGAGAGCTTTCCGATGGGAATACCCATACCGCCGATGCCCTGATCGCCCAGGCCGAGAATGCGCTGGCCGTCGGTCACCACGATGACGTCCACCTCCGGGCGGGGGCGGTTGCGCAGCACCTCCCGCAGTGAATCGCGGTCCGGGTAGGAGACGTACAACCCACGCGGGCGCTGGTAGATCTCGCTGAACCGTTGGCACGCCTCCCCGACGGTCGGGGTGTACACGATCGGCATGGTCTCGGCGATGTGGTCGCGCAGCACCCGGTAGAACAGCGTCTCGTTACGGTCCTGCAGGCTGCGCAGATAGATGTGTTTGTCGAGCGGCTCGCGACGCCTGCTGAACTCACGCCACGAGTGTTCGGTCTGCTGGTCGAGAGTCTTCTCGGCGGTGGGAAGCAGCCCCAGTAAACCGAATTCGCGGCGTTCTTCATGAGTGAAGGCCGTGCCCTTCGTCCACAGCGCATCGAACAACAGGTCCTGTCCCGTCTTCTTCTCCGGCATGCGCTTCCTTTCCGCGACGGTCCAAAGCTATCGCGGCACCGCGGTTCAGCGATCGAGGGCCCACAGCCCGTCGGCGACGGTGTCGAACGCCGCACCCAGCGCCTGATCCAGCGGAACCGATTCGTCGGCCAGCCAGTGCTCGTATGCCGAGAGCGCGGCGCCGAGCATCGTCCATGCCACCGTCTGCGGCACCAGATCGCTCGCCTTGGCCTTCAGTCGCTTGGCGACGAACGCCGCGACCACGCCTCGCCAGCCGGCGTACATGGTCATCGAGTACGCCTGCAGCGCGGCGGTCTCCAGGATGACCCGCATGCGCCGACGGTGCCGCGCCGTCTCCGCCGCATCGAAGGTGTTGAACGCCAGCAACGCCGTGCGCAGGGCCGCACCGATCGGCACCTCGGGGTCGACGTCGGCCAGCAGATCCCGCATATGGGCCAGGTGCGCGTCGAAATCACCCCAGGGCAGGGCGTTCTTGGACGGGTAGTAGCGGAACAGCGTGCGCCGGGCGATGCCCGCGGCCGCGGCGACGTCCTCGACGCTGACGTCCTCGAAGCCGCGGGCGGCGAACAGGTCGATGGCCACGTTGCTGATGTGGTCCCACGTCGTCGAGCGCCGGCGGCCCACCCGGTGCTGGTCCGGCCCCATCGGGGGTCCCCTTTCCATTTAGGCACTCGATGCCATATTATTGCGACCTCGATCACAGTTGTCGAGAACGGGTGAACGGAAAGGCTGGCAGCCCAATGGACCAAGTGGAGAAGGATCAGCAGGTGGACAACGATGAGCTGGTCACCGAGACCCTCGTCGAAGAGGTGTCGATCGACGGGATGTGCGGGGTCTACTGATCGTGACCTCGTCGGCGGCGGCGCCTGAGGAGGGGGCCTTCGACCCGGAGCTCGGCTGGCGGCTGCACCACCAGGTGGCGGTGCGGCCCGAGCCGTTCGGCGCGCTGCTCTACCACTTCGGAACACGCAAGCTGTCGTTTCTGAAGAACCGGACCATCGTGGACGTCGTCAACACGCTGTCCGACCATCCCGACGCCCGATCCGCCTGCCGTGCCGTCGGTATCGACGACACGGAGCAGGCGCCGTATCTGCAGGCGCTCCGTGTGCTTGCTCAATCGAAAATGCTGGTGCCGCAATGACTTCTGTAGAACCCGTGCCCCGGCTGATCGAGCAGTTCGAGCACGGTCTCGACGCCCCGATCTGCCTGACCTGGGAACTGACCTACGCGTGCAACCTGACGTGTGTGCACTGCCTGTCGTCGTCGGGTAAGCGCGATCCACGTGAGCTGACGACGCAGCAGTGCAAGGACATCATCGACGAGCTCGAGCGCATGCAGGTCTTCTACGTCAACATCGGCGGCGGTGAGCCGACCGTACGTTCGGACTTCTGGGAACTCGTCGACTACGCCACCGCCCACCACGTCGGCGTGAAGTTCTCCACCAACGGCGTGCGCATCACGCCCGAGGTCGCGGCGCGGCTGGCGGCCAGTGACTACGTCGATGTGCAGATCTCCCTCGACGGCGCGACCGCGGAGATCAACGACGCCGTGCGCGGCGCGGGCTCGTTCGCGATGGCGACCAGGGCGCTGCAGAATCTCGCCGACGCCGGATTCAAAGACGCCAAGATCTCGGTGGTCGTCACCCGCCACAATGTCGACCAGCTCGACGAATTCGCCGCTCTGGCAGCACAGTACGGCGCAACGCTACGGATCACGCGGCTGCGGCCGTCGGGTCGCGGTGCCGACGTGTGGGACGACCTGCACCCCACCGCCGGACAGCAGATCGCGCTCTACGACTGGCTGGTCGCCAAGGGCGAGAAGGTGCTCACCGGTGACTCCTTCTTCCACCTCGCCGGGCTGGGTGAGCCCGGTGCGCTCGCGGGGCTGAACCTGTGCGGAGCCGGCCGCGTCGTGTGCCTCATCGACCCCGTCGGCGACGTCTATGCATGCCCGTTCGCCATTCACGATCGATTCCACGCCGGAAACATCCTCTCCGACGGTGGTTTTGACCACCTGTGGAAGAACGCCCCGCTGTTCCGTGAGCTGCGCGAGCCGCAGTCGGCCGGCGCATGCAGCGGTTGTCGACATTTCGACAGCTGCCGAGGCGGGTGCATGGCCGCCAAGTTCTTCACCGGGCTCCCCATGGACGGCCCCGACCCCGAGTGCGTGGAGGGTTACGGCGCTTCCGCCTTGGCCCGCGACCGGGTCAAGCCGAAGTCCAGCGTCGACCACTCGCGTTCCGGACCGGTGATGCTCAAGCTGCTCACGACGCCTCCGCGGTCTCAGGTCGGCGCCGAAGCGCCTCCGAAGAGGTTCTGCAACGAAAGTCCGGTGTAAGTCATGGCCGACACGTGGTTCGAAACGGTCGCTGCCGCTCAGGAGCGTGCAAAGCGCCGACTCCCCAAGCCGGTGTACGCGGCGCTGATCGCTGCGAGCGAGAAGGGTGTGACGGTCGCAGACAACGTCGACGCCTTCGCCGAGTTGGGCTTCGCCCCGCACGTGGTCGGGGCGACCGAGAAGCGTGATCTGGCGACCACCGTGATGGGCCAGGATATCTCGATGCCGGTGCTCATCTCGCCGACCGGCGTGCAGGCGGTCCACCCCGATGGCGAGACCGCGGTCGCGCGCGCCGCCGCCGCGCGCGGCACCGCCATGGGGCTGTCCTCGTTCGCCAGCAAGCCGATCGAAGAGGTGATCGCGGCCAACCCCAAGATCTTCTTCCAGGTCTACTGGCTGGGCGGCCGGGACGCGATCGCGGCACGGGTCGAGCGGGCCCGCGAGGCCGGCGCCGTCGGCCTGATCGTGACCACCGACTGGAGCTTCTCGCACGGCCGTGACTGGGGCAGTCCGAAGATCCCCGAACAGATGAACCTGCGCACCACCGTGCGCATGCTCCCCACAGGGCTGACCAGGCCGCGGTGGATGTGGCAATGGGGAAAGACGTTCCGGCCGCCGAACCTGCGAGTGCCCAACCAGGCCGCGCGCGGGGAGCAGGGCCCGCCGTTCTTCGCGGCCTACGGCGAGTGGATGGGCACCCCGCCACCGACCTGGGAGGACATCGCCTGGCTGCGCGAGCTGTGGGGCGGTCCGTTCATGCTCAAGGGCGTGATGCGGGTCGACGACGCCAAACGGGCTGTGGACGCTGGTGTTTCCGCGATCTCCGTGTCCAACCATGGTGGCAACAACCTGGACGGAACACCTGCCTCGATCCGCGCCCTGCCGCCGATCGCCGAGGCGGTCGGTGACGACATCGAGGTGCTCCTCGACGGCGGTGTTCGCCGGGGCAGCGACGTGGTGAAGGCGGTGGCGCTCGGCGCCCGCGCGGTGATGATCGGCCGGGCGTATCTGTGGGGCCTCGCCGCCAACGGGCAGGCCGGTGTCGAGAACGTGCTCGACGTTCTGCGCGGAGGCATCGATTCTGCATTGATGGGTCTGGGCCGCGCGTCGGTGCATGATCTCGAGCCCGGCGACGTCCTGGTCCCTCCCGGCTTCGTCCGGGCGTTGGGGGTACCCGGGGGTCCGACCTCCTGACGAGCGCCCCGGCTGGCGGGAACGTGCTGGTACGGACGATGCTCAGGGGGCAGGCGGGACTGCGTCGCCGTCGACGGCGGAAATAACCGTGAACCAATCGCTGCGCATGCGCCAACAATTGGCGCACGGCAGGTGAATTCGGCCTACCATCGGCGAGTGCCATCTGTCAGCGAGCTCGCGAACGCGACGTCGAAGCAGCTGCAGAGCACCCCGTCAGCGCTGCTCGTCCCCGTGGGATCCACCGAGCAGCACGGCCCCCATCTCCCGCTGGACACCGACACCCGGATCGCGACGGCAGTCTCTAGAGCTGTTGCTGACCGGCTGGCCGAACGGGACGGGGTGAACTGGATGGTCGCGCCCGCCATCGCCTACGGCGCGAGCGGCGAGCACGAGGAGTTCGGCGGCACCGTCTCGATCGGAACCTCGGCGCTGCGGCTGTTGCTGGTGGAGTACGGCCGATCGGCGTCGCGGTGGGCGTCGCGGATGGTCTTCGTCAACGGTCACGGCGGCAACGTCGAGGCGCTGGCCGCCGCGACCGCTTTGCTTCGGTACGAGGGCCGAGACGCGGGCTGGTGCCCGTGCACCGTGGCGGGCGCCGACGCGCATGCCGGCCATACCGAAACATCTGTATTGCTACATATTTCGCCACAGGACGTGCGGGTCGACGAACGGGTGCCGGGCAATGTGGCGCCGCTTCGTGAGCTCATACCCGAACTGCGCCGGGGCGGCGTCGCCGCGGTGAGTGAGGTCGGCGTACTCGGCGATCCCACCACCGCGACCGTAGCGGACGGCGCCCGGATTTTTCCCGATATGGTCGAGGCATGCTTTCGGCGGATCACGCGCTGGTTACCTGACCGCGACGGGATGCTGACATGACGGGTCCGCGTCTGCCCGACGGATTCGCCGTCCAGGTCGATCGCCGGGTGAAGGTGCTCGGCGAGGGGTCCGCGTTACTCGGTGGATCGCCGACCCGCCTCCTTCGTCTGGCGCCGGCGGCGCAAACCATGCTGAGCGGCGGCAGGCTGGAAGTGCACGACGCGGTCAGCGCGCAGTTGGCGCGCACGCTGCTCGACGCGACCGTGGCGCACCCGCGTCCGCCGTGTGGCCCGTCCCACCGCGACGTGACCGTCGTGATACCGGTGCGCGACAACGCTTCCGGGGTCCGCCGGCTACTCACCGCCGTACAGGGCCTGCGTGTCATCGTCGTCGACGACGGCTCGGCCACCCCGCTCGACCAATCGGACCTCGCTGGTGCCCACAGCGAAGTACAGCTGCTCCGGCACGACCGCAGCAGAGGCGCGGCAGCGGCCCGCAACACCGGCCTGGCCGCGTGCAGGACCGACTTCGTGGCCTTTTTGGACAGCGATGTCGTGCCGCGCCGCGGTTGGCTGGAGGCGCTGCTCGGGCACTTCTGCGATCCCGCCGTGGGCCTGGTCGCGCCCCGCATCGTCGCCCTCCGCGAACCAGACAACGTCGTCGCCCGGTACGAGGCGGTGCGCTCGTCGCTCGACCTGGGTCTTCGGGAGGCCCCGGTGATGCCGTACGGCACGGTGTCCTACGTCCCCAGCGCCGCGATCATCGGCCGCAGCGCCATGCTCGCTGATGTCGGCGGCTTCGACGAGACGCTGACGTCCGGTGAGGACGTCGACCTGTGCTGGCGCCTGATCGAGTCGGGTGTGCGCCTGCGCTACGAGCCCATCGCGCTGGTCGCACACAACCATCGGACACAACTGCGAGAGTGGTTCTTGCGCAGGTCTTTCTACGGCGAGGCCGCCGCACCGCTGTCGATCCGCCATCCCGGCAAGACCGCCCCGCTGGTGATCTCGGGCTGGACCCTGGTGGCGTGGATGCTGATGGCGATGGGTTCCTCGATCGGGTATCTGGCCTCGGTCATCGTGGCGACGATCACCGGGCGCCGCATCGCCAAGTCGCTGTCCAGCGCCGAGACCGAACCGAAGGACGTCGCGGTGGTGGCCGCACATGGACTGTGGTCCGCCGCCATGCAGCTCGCGTCCGCGATCTGCCGGCACTACTGGCCGCTCGCTCTGATCGCAGCACTGTTGTCCCGGCGATGTCGGCAGGTGGTACTGCTGGCCGCGGTCGTCGAGGGTGTCGTCGACTGGTTGACCCGCAACCGGAACGTCGAAGACGACGTGCCCCGGGTCGGGCTGCTCACCTACATCGTGCTCCGGCGCCTCGACGACATCGCCTACGGGGCGGGTCTGTGGACGGGTGTGGTTCGCGAGCGACACCTCGGCGCGCTCAAGCCCCAGATCCGGACCTAAGGCGCCTTGCACAGCGACGTGCTGATCGTCGGTGCGGGCAGCGCTGGATCCGTGTTGGCCGAACGGCTCTCGGCCGATCCCAGCTGCCGGGTCACGGTCGTCGAGGCCGGTCCGGGCCCGTCCGACCCCCGGGCGCTGAACCAGATCAGCGACGGTTTGCGCCTGCCGATCGGCACCACCAGTTCGGTGGTGCGCCGGTACCCGACGACGCTGACCGATGCCCCCGAACGGCATGCCCAGATCATGCGCGGCGCGGTGGTCGGCGGTTCGGGCGCCGTCAATGGGGGCTACTTCTGCCGCGGCCTGCCGGCGGACTTCGACGGGTGGGGACTGCCGGACTGGACCTGGTCGAAGGTGTTGCCCCACTTTCGGGCCGTCGAAACAGATCTCGACTTCGACGGTGGTCCCCTGCACGGTGCGGACGGACCAATCCCGGTGCAGCGGGTATCCGAATTCCGCGGCTGCACAGCGGAATTCGTTGATGCCGTGACAGATGCCGGGTTCGAGTGGGTGCCGGATCTCAACGGCTCGACACCCGAGGTGCCCGTGCCGCCGGGGTTCGGTCGGGTCCCGCTGAACATCCGCGGCGGCACCCGCGTCGGCCCTGGCGACGCCTATCTGCGCCCGGCGATGCACCGGCCCAATCTCGCGCTGCTGACCGGCACCCGGGCGCGACAGGTGCAGATCGACAACGGCCGGGCGAGCGGGGTGGCATGCGTGGGGCCCGACGGCCCGGTAGATCTGAGCGCGGATCGAATTGTGCTCGCCGCCGGTGCGATCGCATCAGCACACCTGCTCATGCTGTCCGGGGTGGGGCCGCAGGCACACCTGCGCGATTTCGGCATTGCCGTGACGGCCGACCTGCCGGTCGGTGCGGCGACGGTGGACCACCCGGAGTGGCTGCTGCCGGTGACCTGGTCCCAGGCATCCGGCCAACCACCGCTGGAGGTGGTGCTGACCACGCCGGACGACATCGAAATGCGGCCCTTTACAGCGGGATTCGGAGCGATGATCAGCGGACGCCGCGATGGTCCCGCCGATCACCCGCACATCGGGGTGGCGTTGATGCGCCCACAGTCCCGCGGTAGCGTCCGGCTCGTCTCGGCCGACCCCGACGTGTTGCCTGCCGTCAGGCACCACTACGACAGCGAGCCGGCCGATATCGCGATGCTGAGGACGGGCGCCCTGTTGGCCCGCGACCTGGCCGGCGCCGCGGCCGCCGCCTCCGTGTCGTGGTCGACCTCGCAGCATCTGTGTCGCACCGCGCCGATGGGCCGCGATGACGACGAGGAGGCCGTGGTCGACCCGCGGTGCCGGGTGCGCGGGATCGACGGGCTATGGGTGGTCGACGGCTCGGTCCTTCCCAACATCCCCAGTCGCGGCCCGCACGCCACCATCGTCATGATCGGCCACCGGGCCGCCGAGTTCGTCGCCTGACATTCGCGAAGTCCACCGTTCGATGAACCGGAACTGCCTCCCGTCGCGTCCGGGCGCCCACAGTGCGATGAACGCCGCCGCCACCGCGCACAGGACTCCCAGGGCGATCAACGAGACGTGCATGGCCTCCAGGAAGGCCAACCGGGCGAACTCCGAGAGCCGGGCGCCCTGCGGGCCCAGTCGTGCGGCCACCTCGAGCGCCTCGGCCAGCGAGTTCGACGCCGGCCCGCGGACCGATTCGGGTAGGTCACCCAGATAGGGCCGCAACCGGTCACCGTACTGAGCGGCGAGCACCGAACCCGCCACCGCGATGCCCAGGGCCGCGCCGACCTCGCGAGTCGTGTCGTTGACCGCCGACGCGACGCCCTGCTTTTTGTCGGGCACTGCGCCCATGATCGCCGAAGTCGTTGGCGCCGTGCATAACCCGATACCGGTCGACATGATCAGCAGCGGCAGGGCCAGGTCCACGTACGGCGAGGCGACCTCGAGTGTGCGCGCGTAGAACAGCCCGACCGCGATCAGCGCCAGGCCCGTGGACACCACCGTCCGAAGTCCCAGCCGGGGCAGATACCACGGTGTCGCGAGACTGAGCAGCAAGACGGGAGCCATCAAGGGCGCCAGCGCAAACGCCGTCTGCAGCGGGCTGTAACCCAGCAGCAGTTGCATGTACTGCATCGACACGAAGAAGAACCCGAAGTTCGCCAAGAAGAAGAACGTCACCCCGATAGCACCGGTGGCGAAATCGGGTTTGGCGAACAGTCGAACGTCGAGCAGTGGATGCGCGCTGCGCAGTTCCCACACCGCGAAGGCGCCCGCCATCGCGACCCCGGCAGCCATGCATCCGTATACGACCGGGTGGGCCCAGCCGTGGATGGGTGCCTCCAGCACGCCGTAGACGAACAACGCGACGGCCCCGCCGATCAGGACCGCGCCGGGCCAATCCAGCGGCGCGGCTTCCCGGTCACGTGACGAGGCCACCGTGCAGGTGAGGGCGAACAGCCCGGCACCGGAGACAGCGAAGGCCCAGAAGACCGACTGCCATGGCCAGAAGTTAAGCAGCACACCAGATCCCAGAAACCCAACCACGGCGCTCGAGCCCGCGACACCGGCCCAGATCCCGACGGCCTTGTTGCGCGCCGCCTTCGGGTACGCGGCGGTCAACAACGACAGCGTGGCCGGCATGACGAACGCCGCGCCGATGCCGGCCACCGCACGGGCCACGATCAGCGCGACCGGACCACCGAAGATCAGCGGCGCGGCCGAGGCGAGCGTGAAGATGCCCAGACCTGCCAGCAGCGCGCCGCGGCGGCCATACCGGTCGCCGACCGCACCCGCAGGCAGCAACAGGCATGCCAGCACCAAGGTGTAGCCGTCGACGACCCATGTCAGCTGAGCCTGCGTGGCAGTGGTCTGCAGGGCGATGTCGGGCAGGGCGGCGTTGAGGGCCACCATCGAACTGATGACCAGCGCGACACCCATGCACGCCACGGTGAGCAACCAGACGCGTGCGCGAGTGGACAGACCGGCGACGCTCGCCCCGATATCCTGATCGGACCGGCTGAGGGTGTCGACCATGCGTCGCTCTCTTTCGATGGACAGTTTTGAGACTAACAGTCTCGTACAGAGACTCATAGTCTTGTTCCCCTACGGGAGGTAGGTGAAACGATGGCGACCGTCACAGGCGACCCGAGGCCCGCCCGGTCGCGGGCCCGCCTGCTCGAGGCCGCAGCGGCGCTGCTGCGCACGGGTGGCCCCAGCGCGGTGACCATCGACGCGGTCACCCGGAGCGCCAACGTGGCCCGCGCGACGCTGTACCGCCATTTCTCAAGTGCGAACGACCTTCTGGCCGCCGCGTTCACCACTCTGTTGCAGCCGGCGCCGATGCCTCCCGCGGAGGGCGGCCTGCGCGATCAGTTGCTCACCGTGGTGGTGGGCTGGGCCGAGACGATCGCCGACGTGCCCGCCACGCTCACCGCGATGACGTGGCTGGCGTCAGGGCCCGATGCCGGAGTCACCGCCGAGGTTCGGCGGACCGACTCCGAGGCCGTCGGCACCCTGCGGTCGCGGATCATCCAGTTCTACTCGGTGCCGTTCGACGCGATCTTCGACAGCCCGCAGGCCACGGCCGAACTCGAGCAGTTCGATCGCATCGAAGCGATCGCATTGCTCATCGGCCCGCTGATTCTCGGAAAGCTCTCGACCGTCGCGGATTTCGACTACCAGCGGTGCGCGGAGGCCGCAGTCGACGGTTTCCTGGCCACCCACGCCAAGAAGGCTCAGCGCAGCGAATAGCGAATCGGCAGGTGCTTGAGCCCGCCGACGAACACCGTCGCGGCGAGTTCGGGTGCACCGGCCAGTTCGATCGAGTCCAGTCGCCGCAGCAACTCGGAGAACAAGCTGTTCATCTCCATGCGGGCCAGCGCCGCGCCCAGGCAGAAGTGCACCCCGTAGCCGAAGGACAGGTGCTTGTTGGGGTCGCGTCCCACGTCGAAGCGGAACGGCTCGTCGAACACCTCCTCGTCCCGGTTCGCCGAAACGTAAGAGAGATAGACCGATTCGCCCTTGGCGATCGGCACGGCGCGCACCTCGGTGTCCTCGGCGGCGGTGCGCATGAACTCCTTGACGGGGGTGGTCCAGCGGATCATCTCCTCGACCGTGGTGCCCATCAGTTCCGGCTGCGCCTTGAGACGCTCGAGTTCCCGCGGGTTCTCGATGAGCGCGAGCAGGCCGCCGGAGATGGCGTCCTTGGTGGTGTCGTGGCCGGCGGTGGCGACGATGACGTAATAGGACGCGGTGTCGACGTCGGAGAGCGGTTCACCGTTGATGCGGCCGTTGGCGATTGCCGAAGCCAGGTCGTCGGTCGGGTTCGCCCGGCGTGACGCGGTCAGATCGTTGAAGTAGGCGAAGAAGTCCAGCAGCGTGGCCATCTTCTCTTCGGGCGTGGTGCCGCGCTGATATTCCTCGTCGTCGCCGCCGAACAACTCCTGGGTGAGCTTGAGCATGCGGGGGAAGTCCTCTTCGGGCAAGCCCAGCAGGGAGAGGATCACGTACAGCGGGTAGTTGACGGCGATTTCGGTGACGAAGTCGCATTCCGGGCCGATATCGCGCATCTTGTCGACGTAGATCTTGGCCAACTCGTCGACGCGGACCTTCAGGTCGCGCATGGCCTTGGGCCGGAACCAGTCCGCACCGATCTTGCGCAGGTCGCGGTGGTGCGGATCGTCCAAGTGCACCAGCGTGCGCAATCCCATGCCGGCCTCCAGTTGGGCCCTGGCGAGGTCGTCGGCCTCGGCGGTGGCCAGAAGCGGGCGCGGTTCGCTCAGCCACAGTTCGTTGTCGCGCTCGATGTCCATGATGTCGGCGTGCTTGGTGATCGCGTAGAACGGCCGGTACGGCGCCTCGTCGACATAGGCGACCGGGTGGTGCGCACGGAGGTGAGTAAGCGCGGCGTGCAGTCGGTCGTCGTCGGCGTACGCCTTGGGGTCGGCGAAGACCTTCGCGGCGTCCTTAGATTTCTGGTCCATCGTCGGCGTGCTCATGGGGCTCCTCGCGAACGTACTTGACGGGTGTCAAGCACAGTGTATGTGACTGTCGCCACTCCGCTCCGCGGGGTTGGTGTCGATCACAACGACCCGAAGTCGTCGCGTCAGTACGCTCGCGTCCGTGTCGAGCGGAACGGTTGGCCGGCGGCGCCGCCGCGTGGCGGCGCTGCTCGCGCTCGCCGTCGCGCTGTCCGGCTGTGGCAAGGGCGAGACCGCCGCGGTGGACCTGCCCGCCGACCCGGCCGTCGTGCGCACGCAGGCTGGTGCGGTGCGTGGAGCGGTAGCCGACGATCATCGCTACTTCGCCGGAATCCCTTACGCCGCAGCACCTGTCGGTCCACTGCGGTGGCAGGCGCCGCAGCCCGCGCCGGCGTGGAGCGGGTTGCGCGACGCGACGCGTCCGGGGCCCCGGTGCATCCAGGACACCAGCACCGACGTCGACCCCAGCCCCACCAGTGAGGACTGCCTGACCCTCAACGTATGGACGCCGCCGCCGTCGCGCGGACCACGACCGGTGATGGTGTGGATTCACGGCGGCGGGTTCACCAACGGCAGCGGTGAGTTCTACGACGCCCGCCGGTTTGCCGCGCGCGGCGACATCGTCGTCGTCACCATCAACTACCGGCTCAGCACGCTGGGCTTTCTGGCGCACCCGGCCCTCGGGGCGCCGGGCGAGGTGGGCAACTACGGGCTGCTCGACCAGCAGGCCGCGTTGCGCTGGGTTCGCGACAACATCGCCGGCTTCGGCGGAGACCCCGGCAAGGTGACGATCGCGGGAGAGTCCGCGGGGGCCATGTCGGTCTGTGACCACCTCGTCGCTCCCGGCTCGGCGGGTTTGTTCAGTGCGGCCATCATCCAGAGCGGGCCGTGCCAGGCTCAGTACGACCTGCCCACCGCCGAGAAGGCGAGCCTGCAGTACGCCGCCGAGGCGGGTTGCGGCGATCCGGCCACCGCCGCACAGTGCCTGCGTGACCTGCCGCCGGAGCGGCTGGAGAAAGCCCTGCTGTACGCCCGCATCGGTACCGAGCAGCTCAGCGGTCCCGTCACCGGTACCAAGACGCTGCCGGTCGATCCGGCAACCGGTGCGGCGCAGGGGCGGGCAGCGCGGGTGCCGGTGATGATCGGCACCACGGCCGACGAGTTCAACGTCTTCACCGGAATGCAGTTCGTTCGCGGGCGGGCGATGGGCCCCGCGCAGTACCCCGAGCTGCTCGCCGAGGCGTTCGGCCCGCAAGCCGCGGCGGTCGGGGCGTACTACCCGCCGCAGAACTTCGGGGACAGTGTGCCGCTGGCCTATTCGGCAGCCGCCACCGACGGCATCTTCGCCTGCGTCGCGGACTGGCTGGGAGATGTGCTCGCGGAGAATGCCCCGGTGTACTCCTATGAGTTCGATGATCCCGGCGCTCCGGCGCCCGAGCCGTTGCTGCAGGCCCCCTTTCCCGTCGGTGCGGGCCACTCGCTCGAACTGCGCTATCTGTTCGACGTCGGCGGGGCGCCGCCGCTGGATCCCGCGCAGCAGCGGCTGTCCGAACAGATGGTCGACTACTGGAGCGAGTTCGTGTCGACGGGGTCGCCGGGTCCGGACTGGCCGGCGATGAACAGCGGTGACGCGGGGCAGCGCATGTCGCTGCGGTCCGACGGGAACCGGGTGATCACCACGTTCGAGCAGGCCCACCAGTGCCCGTTCTGGGCCCATCTCAACGGCTGACCACAGGCAGGGTCGAGCGGGGCGGGCTACCGCCCCGGTTTCCCATGGCCAGGGATGTGGCCGGGATTTGGAGCAGTCCAGGATCTAGGGCATACTGTTCGGGTTGCCTTGAGTCGGGTTTGCGCCTGGCAGGGGCATACGACCGGCGCCCGAGCGGGCGCGTCCGGTCCCAACCTCGATCGCGACGAAATCTCGACGCGGGAGAGCGTGTGCGAGGGCGACACACCCGAGCGCGGGGGCCGGTGAACCACAGACAGGTAAACAGCGGCGGCAAAGCCTGCGCGACCGGGTTGGTCCTGGCGCGCGGCACTGACCAGGCCCCTCGGAACGGGGCCCAGTATGAGTGAGGTAGGAGAAGCGTGGCGGGACAGAAGATCCGCATCAGGCTCAAGGCCTACGACCACGAGGCGATCGACGCCTCGGCGCGCAAGATCGTGGAAACGGTCACCAGGACCGGCGCCAGCGTGGTCGGCCCAGTGCCGCTGCCGACCGAGAAGAACGTGTACTGCGTCATCCGGTCCCCGCACAAGTACAAGGACTCGCGGGAGCACTTCGAGATGCGCACTCACAAGCGGCTGATCGACATCCTCGACCCGACGCCGAAGACCGTTGACGCCCTGATGCGCATCGATCTGCCGGCCAGCGTCGACGTCAACATCCAGTAGGAGACCAGAAAAATGGCTAGAAGAGGCATTCTGGGCACCAAGCTGGGCATGACGCAGGTGTTCGACGAGAACAACCGGGTCGTGCCGGTGACGGTCGTCAAGGCCGGGCCCAATGTCGTGACGCGCATCCGCACGCCGGAGCGCGACGGCTACAGCGCTGTGCAGTTGGCCTACGGCGAGATCAGCCCGCGCAAGGTCAACAAGCCTGTCACGGGCCAGTATTCGGTCGCCGGTGTCAATCCGCGTCGGCATCTGGCCGAGCTGCGGCTCGACGATGAGGCTGCCGCCGCCGAATACGAGATCGGCCAGGAGCTGACCGCCGAGATCTTCGCCGACGGCACCTACGTCGACGTGACGGGCACGAGCAAGGGCAAGGGTTTCGCCGGCACGATGAAGCGGCACGGCTTCCGCGGTCAGGGCGCCAGCCACGGTGCGCAAGCCGTGCACCGCCGTCCCGGCTCCATCGGCGGCTGCGCCACACCCGGTCGGGTGTTCAAGGGCACGCGCATGTCGGGCCGGATGGGCAACGACCGCGTGACGACGCAAAACCTGTTGGTGCACAAGGTGGATGCGGAGAACGGCGTGTTGTTGATCAAGGGCGCCATTCCCGGCCGCAACGGCGGGCTGGTGATGGTCCGCAGCGCGATCAAGCGAGGCGAAAAGTAATGACTCTCAAAGTTGATGTTTACACCCCGGGCGGTACGAAGGACGGCTCGGTGGAGTTGCCCGCCGAGCTGTTTGACGTCGAGGCGAACATCGCGTTGATGCACCAGGTGGTGACGGCGCAGCTCGCGGCGGCGCGGCAGGGCACGCACTCGACAAAGACCCGCGCCGAGGTCCGTGGCGGCGGGAAGAAGCCGTACCGGCAGAAGGGCACTGGTCGCGCCCGTCAGGGCTCGACCCGGGCGCCGCAGTTCGCCGGCGGCGGCATCGTGCACGGTCCCAAGCCGCGCGACTACAGCGAGCGGACCCCGAAGAAGATGATCCGCGCCGCATTGCGCGGTGCGCTGTCGGACCGGGCGCGCAACGACCGGATTCACGCGGTCACCGAGATCGTGGAGGGTCAGACTCCCTCGACCAAGAGCGCCAAGGCGTTCCTGGCGACGTTGACCGACCGCCGCAAGCTGCTCGTGGTCATCGGCCGCACCGACGAGGTAGGCGCGAAGAGCGTGCGCAACCTGCCTGGAGTGCATGTGCTTTCGCCCGATCAGCTCAACACCTACGACGTGCTGAACGCCGACGACGTGGTGTTCAGCGTCGAGGCCCTGACTGCTTACATCGGCGCGAATACCGACCAGACCGAAGAGGAGGTGTCGGCCTGATGGCGACCATCACTGACCCACGCGACATCATCCTGTCCCCGGTCATCTCCGAGAAGTCGTACGGGTTGATCGAGGACAACGTGTACACGTTCATCGTGCACCCCGACTCGAACAAGACGCAGATCAAGATCGCGGTCGAGAAGATCTTCGGCGTCAAGGTCGACTCGGTGAACACCGCGAACCGGCAGGGCAAGCGCAAGCGCACCCGCACCGGCTACGGGAAGCGCAAGAGCACCAAGCGAGCCATCGTCACGCTGGCCGCCGGCAGCAAGCCCATTGACCTGTTCGGAGCACCGGCTTGATCAGCCGGCGACGGAGGAAGACTTAGAGAAACATGGCAATTCGCAAGTACAAGCCGACGACCCCCGGTCGCCGCGGTGCCAGCGTCTCCGACTTCGCTGAGATCACCCGCGACCATCCGGAGAAGTCGCTGGTTCGGCCGCTGCACGGCAAGGGCGGACGGAACGCGCACGGCCGCATCACCACCCGGCACAAGGGCGGCGGGCACAAGCGCGCCTACCGGGTGATCGACTTCCGGCGCCACGACAAGGACGGCGTCAACGCCAAGGTCGCGCACATCGAGTACGACCCGAACCGCACCGCGAACATCGCGCTGCTCCATTACTTCGACGGCGAGAAGCGCTACATCATCGCCCCCGAGGGAATCAAGCAGGGCACCGTCGTCGAGTCGGGTCCCAACGCTGACATCAAGCCGGGCAACAATCTGCCGCTGCGCAACATCCCGGCGGGCACGCTCGTTCACGCGGTGGAGTTGCGACCCGGTGGCGGTGCAAAACTCGCGCGCTCGGCCGGCTCCAGCATTCAGTTGCTGGGCAAGGAAGGCACTTACGCGTCGCTGCGTATGCCGTCGGGTGAGATCCGTCGCGTCGATGTGCGCTGCCGCGCCACGGTCGGGGAGGTGGGCAACGCCGAGCAGGCCAACATCAACTGGGGTAAAGCCGGCCGGATGCGGTGGAAGGGCAAGCGCCCCACGGTTCGTGGTGTCGTGATGAACCCGGTCGACCACCCGCACGGTGGCGGTGAGGGTAAGACCTCCGGTGGTCGCCATCCGGTCAGCCCGTGGGGTAAGCCCGAGGGCCGCACCCGTAAACCGAACAAGACGAGCAACAAGCTCATCGTCCGACGCCGGCGCACCGGCAAGAAGCGCTAGGAGTTACCACGATGCCACGCAGCCTGAAGAAGGGCCCGTTCGTCGACGACCATCTGCTCAAGAAGGTCGACGTGCAGAACGAGAAGAACACCAAGCAGGTCATCAAGACCTGGTCGCGTCGGTCGACCATCATCCCCGACTTCATCGGGCACACCTTTGCGGTGCACGACGGCCGCAAGCATGTCCCGGTGTTCGTCACCGAGGCGATGGTCGGGCACAAGCTCGGCGAGTTTGCGCCGACCCGCACCTTCAAGGGTCACATCAAGGATGACCGGAAGGCGAAGAGGCGCTAAATGACTACAGCGATCGAATATCCATCCGCGACGGCGAAGGCGCGCTTCGTACGCGTCTCGCCGACGAAGGCGCGCCGGGTCATCGACCTGGTGCGCGGTAAGACGGTGTCCGACGCGCTGGACATTCTGCGGTGGGCACCGCAGGCCGCCAGCGAACCGGTCGCCAAGGTCATCGCGAGCGCCGCGGCCAACGCGCAGAACAACGAGGGCCTGGACCCGTCGACTCTCGTGGTCGCCACCGTCTACGCCGATGAGGGCCCGACCGCCAAGCGCATCCGGCCGCGCGCGCAGGGTCGTGCCTTCCGGATCCGCAAGCGCACCAGCCACATCACGGTGATCGTCGAGAGTCGGCCGCCCCGCGAGGGTGGGCGGGGCGGCGCATCGTCGAGCCAGTCGGCCAGTGCCGCTCGCGCACGCCGCGCACAGGGCAGCAAGGCGGCCGCAGCCAAGAAGGCGCCCGCGAAGAAGGCCGCAGACAAGGCGCCTGCCAAGAAGGCGGCCCCGAAGACGACTGCGCAAGCGTCCGATGCGAAGGAGGGCTCGGAGTAGTGGGCCAGAAAATCAATCCCCACGGCTTCCGGCTCGGTATCACCACCGACTGGAAGTCCCGGTGGTACGCCGACAAGCAGTACAAGGACTACGTCAAGGAAGACGTGGCGATCCGACGGCTGCTCGCGACGGGTCTGGAGCGTGCCGGCATCGCCGACGTGGAGATCGAGCGCACCCGCGACCGGGTCCGCGTCGACATCCACACCGCGCGTCCGGGCATCGTCATCGGCCGCCGCGGCACCGAGGCCGACCGCATCCGTGCCGACCTGGAGAAGCTGACCGGTAAGCAGGTGCAGCTGAACATCCTCGAGGTGAAAAACCCGGAGTCGCAGGCACAGTTGGTGGCTCAGGGTGTCGCCGAGCAGTTGAGCAACCGCGTGGCGTTCCGCCGTGCGATGCGCAAGGCGATCCAGTCGGCCATGCGGCAGCCCAACGTCAAGGGCATCCGCGTGCAGTGCTCGGGCCGCCTCGGCGGCGCCGAGATGAGCCGCTCGGAGTTCTACCGCGAGGGCCGGGTGCCGCTGCACACGCTGCGCGCCGACATCGACTACGGCCTGTACGAGGCGAAGACCACGTTCGGCCGCATCGGCGTGAAGGTGTGGATCTACAAGGGCGACATCGTCGGCGGCAAGCGCGAACTCGCCGCCGCGGTGCCCGCGGGCGCGGATCGTCCGCGCCGCGAGCGTCCCTCGGGCACCCGGCCGCGCCGCAGCGGTGCGTCGGGCACCACCGCGACGAGCACCGATGCCGGTCGTGCCGCCGCCGGCACCGAAGGCGCGCCCGCCGCCGCAGAGGCGACGGGCGGAACCGAGGCTGCTGCCGCCGAGGCTTCATCTTCTGGATCCTCTGGACCCACGGAAACTACGGAGAGCTGAGTCATGTTGATTCCCCGTAAGGTCAAGCACCGCAAGCAACATCACCCGAGGCAGCGCGGCATCGCCAGCGGCGGCACGACGGTGAGCTTTGGCGACTACGGCATCCAGGCACTGGAGCACGCCTACATCACCAACCGGCAGATCGAGTCCGCTCGTATCGCGATCAACCGGCACATCAAGCGCGGCGGCAAGGTGTGGATCAACATCTTCCCCGACCGCCCGCTGACCAAGAAGCCGGCCGAAACCCGCATGGGTTCCGGTAAGGGTTCGCCGGAGTGGTGGGTGGCCAACGTCAAGCCGGGTCGCGTGCTGTTCGAGCTGAGCTACCCCGACGAGGCGACCGCTCGGGCAGCGCTGACTCGCGCGATCCACAAGCTGCCGATCAAGGCACGCATCGTTACCCGAGAGGAGCACTTCTGATGGCAGTGGGAGTGACGCCGGGCGAACTGCGCGAGTTGAGCGACGATGAGTTGAAAGACCGGCTACGCGAGTCCAAGGAGGAGCTGTTCAACCTGCGCTTCCAGATGGCGACCGGCCAGTTGGCCAATAACCGTCGGCTTCGCACGGTGCGTCAGGAGATCGCGCGCGTGTACACCGTGCTGCGCGAACGTGAGTTGGGTCTGGCCTCCGGACCCGTCGGTGAGGATTCGTAATGGCAGAGACCAAGGGGGCCAAAGGTCCCAAGCACACCCCGCGCAAGGAAGAGCAGCGCGGCCGCCGCAAGACGGCCATCGGGTACGTGGTGTCGGACAAGATGCAGAAGACGATCGTCGTCGAGTTGGAGGACCGCAGTCGTCATCCGCTCTACGGCAAGATCATCCGCACCACCAAGAAGGTCAAGGCGCACGACGAGAACGATGTCGCGGGCATCGGCGACCGCGTCTCGCTGATGGAGACCCGTCCGCTGTCGGCCACCAAACGCTGGCGGCTCGTCGAGATCCTCGAGAAAGCCAAGTAGCCAAAGCCGCTGCACCTAGCCGGTCAGCAGGTGCCGCCGCAGGAAGTCCAGATGATCGGCGGCCACCCGGTCGCGCATCGCGCCGTGATACATCTCGAAGTGCCGGGCGGGATACTCCCGGATCTCGTGGCGCGGCGCCTTGGCCGCCTTGTCGGCGACGAACGCGCTGGAGATCACCTCGTCGTCACGCGCCAGCGTCACCAGCAGCGGAGCGGTGATCCGCTCCATCGTGCCCTCACGGTAGCGCGGCGCGGTGAACAGAAACCGCGGCGTGATCTCATTGCGCCAGGTGGGCGAGTTCTGCTCCACATTGCGGAACAGCTCGGCCAGCCCCGGATCCATGAACACCGCTTCACCCAGGCGACCGTAGACCGCGATGTAGTGCGGGGAGAGCCCGAGCGCACCGCGGGCCGCGTCGAGCACCGCGGCGCCCAGCAGCCGACCGGTGGCCGCGACCGCCCGCGCGGTGCTCACCCGATAACCGGGAGTTTCAGCGCGGCCGAGCGCGCCGCGAAACACGTCCAGCCCCGGCACATTCGCCACCACCGCCGCGACAGCCGGATCCCGGCCGGCCAAGTTTACGACATGGGCGCCGCCCAGCGAGGTGCCCCACAGGGCGATCCGACGCGCGTCGATGCCGTCGCAGCCGCGGGCGAATTCCACCGCATGCGCCAGGTCCGCGCGCTGGCGCGGGGTGCTGATGAGCTGACGCGGTTCGCCACCACTGGCGCCCAGATATCGGTAGTCGAACGTCAGCGCCGCGATGCCGCCCGCGGCGAACCGTTCGGCGAAGTCGGGCACGATCCAGTCCATCGTGCCGGAGAAGCCGTGCGCCAGGACCACGCACGGCACCGGCAAAGCTGTCGCGGCCGGTCGGTAGAGCATCCCCGCGCAGCGGGTGCCGTCGGAGTCGAACCAGACCGGCTGAGTTGCGTACGAGTCAGTGCCCATCATGCGACGATACGGCGGCGTGGACGACGACAGAACGGGGCGATATGGCAACGGAATTCAACGGCAGGATCGAGCTGGACATCCGCGATTCCGAGCCGGACTGGGGGCCGTTCGCGGAGCCGACCGCGCCGCTTGACGCGCCCAACATCGTGTACCTGGTGTGGGACGACACCGGCATCGCGACGTGGGACTGCTTCGGCGGGCTGGTCGACATGCCCACCATGACCCGCATCGCCGAACGCGGCGTGCGGCTGAGCCAGTTCCACACCACCGCGCTCTGCTCGCCGACCCGCGCGTCCCTGCTCACCGGGCGCAACCCCACCTCCGTGGGCATGGCGACCATCGAGGAGTTCACCGACGGCTTCCCCAACACCAGTGGGCGCATCCCCGAGGACGCTGCGCTGATCTCGGAGGTGCTGGCCGAACGTGGCTACAACACCTACTGCGTCGGCAAGTGGCATCTCACCCCGCTGGAGGAGTCCAATCTCGCTGCCGCCAAACGGCATTGGCCGCTGTCGCGGGGCTTCGAGCGGTTCTACGGTTTCATGGGCGGCGAAACCGACCAGTGGTACCCCGACCTGGTCTACGACAACCATCCGGTGGCACCGCCGGCGACACCGGAGCAGGGCTACCACCTGTCCAAGGACCTCGCCGACAAGACCATCGAGTTCATCCGTGACGCCAAGGTCATCGCTCCGGACAAGCCGTGGTTCACCTACCTGTGCCCGGGCGCCGGGCACGCACCACACCATGTGTTCAAGGAGTGGGCCGACCGCTACGCGGGCCGCTTCGACATGGGCTACGAGCGCTACCGCGAGATCGTGCTGGAGAACCAGAAGAAGCTCGGCATCGTGCCACCGGACACCGAACTGTCGCCGATGAACCCCTATCTGGACGTCAAGAGCCCCAGCGGGGAACCGTGGCCGCTGCAGGACACCGTTCGGCCGTGGGACTCGCTGTCCGACGAGGAGAAGAAGCTGTTCTGCCGGATGGCCGAGGTGTTCGCCGGCTTCCTGTCCTACACCGACGACCAGATCGGCCGCGTGCTGGACTATCTCGAGGAGTCCGGTCAGCTCGACAACACGATCATCGTGGTGATCTCCGACAACGGTGCCAGCGGCGAGGGTGGTCCGAACGGTTCGGTCAACGAGACGAAGTTCTTCAACGGCTACATCGACACGGTCGAAGAAAGCATGAAGTTCTACGACACCCTGGGCAGCCCGCTGACCTACAACCACTATCCGATCGGCTGGGCGATGGCGTTCAACACGCCCTACAAGCTGTACAAGCGCTACGCCTCCCACGAGGGCGGCATCGCCGACACCGCGATCGTCTCGTGGCCGAAGGGCATCCGCGCGCACGGCGAGGTGCGCGACAACTACGTCAACGTGTGCGACATCACCCCGACGGTGTACGACTTGCTCGGCCTCGCTCCGCCGGAAGCCGTCCGGGGCGTCGCCCAGCGGCCGCTGGAAGGCACGAGTTTCAAAGCTGCCCTTGACGATTCAACTGCCAGGACCGGTAAGCAGACCCAGTTCTACAGCATGCTCGGCACGCGCGGCATCTGGCACGACGGCTGGTTCGCCAACACCGTTCACCCCGCGATGCCGTCGGGCTGGGGCAACTTCGACAAGGACCGCTGGGAGCTGTACCACATCGAAAGTGACCGCAGCCAATGCCACGACCTGGCGGCCGAGCAGCCCGAGAAGCTCGAGGAACTCACCGAACTGTGGTTCGCCGAGGCCGAGAAGTACAACGGGTTACCGTTGTCGGACCTCAACATCCTCGAACTGACCAGCCGGCGACGGCCCACCCTGTCCGGCGAACGCGACTCCTACGCCTACTATCCGGGCACCGCGGAGATCGGGCTGGGCGCCTGCGTCGAGTTGCGCGGCCGGTCGTTCGCGGTGCTCGCGGAGGTCACCATCGACGATGCCGGGGCGCAGGGCGTGCTGTTCAAACACGGCGCCGCGCACGGCGGGCACGCGCTCTTCGTGCAGGACGGCCGGCTGCACTACGTCTACAACTTCATGGGCGACGTCGAACAGAAACTCTCCTCACCCGAACCGGTCCCGTCCGGCCGGCATGTGTTCGGCGCGCGATACGAGCGGACCGGGACGGTCGAGGGCAGCCACACCCCGCTGGGCGACGTCACGCTGTACATCGACGACCAGGCTGTCGCCACCCTGGCCGCGGTCAAGACGCACCCGGGCATCTTCTCCCTGGCCGGCGGCGGGATCTGCGTCGGGCGCAACCCCGGGTCGCCGGTGTCCCAGAGCTACCCGCCACCGTTTCCGTTCACCGGCGGGACCATCGCCAAAGTGGTCGTGGACGTGTCGGGCACGCCCTACCTCGACGTGGAGAAGGACCTTGCCGCGGCCTTCGCCAAGGACTGAGCGCCGATGAGACGGCTGTGGGCCGTCATCCCGTGAGGCCTAGCCTGAACCGCGTGCTGACCGAGCTCGCCGAACTGCCCGGCGCCAGCTTCCGGATGGGCTCGACCGCGTTCTATCCGGAAGAGGCGCCGGTGCACACCGTCACGGTCGGCGCCTTCGCGATCGAGCGGCACCCGGTGACCAACGAGCAGTTCGCAGCGTTCGTCGAGGACACCGGCTACGTCACCGTCGCCGAGCAACCGCCCGATCCGGCGCTCTATCCGGGCGCCGCCGCCGAGGACCTGGTGCCCGGCGCCCTGGTGTTCCGGCCCACCAGCGGGCCGGTCGACCTGCGCGACTGGCGGCAGTGGTGGCAATGGGTGCACGGCGCCGACTGGCGACACCCGTTCGGGCCCGGCAGCGGGATCGAGGACCGGCTGGAGCATCCCGTCGTGCAGATCGCCTACCCCGACGCGGCCGCGTATGCGCGGTGGGCGGAACGGAGGCTGCCGACCGAGGCGGAATGGGAGTACGCGGCGCGCGGCGGGACCACCACCACCTATCCGTGGGGTGAGGAGGCCGCGCCCGGCGGCCGGCTCATGGCCAACACATGGCAGGGCGACTTCCCCTACCGCAACACCGGTGCCCAGGGCTGGGTCGGGACGTCACCGGTGGGCGCCTTCCCGCCGAACGCGTTCGGGTTGGTGGACATGATCGGCAACGTGTGGGAATGGACGACGACGCGGTTCTCGGCGCACCACCGGTTGGGCGGCCCCGTCCCGGCCTGCTGCCCCCCATCGGTTCAGGTCGAGGGGCCGGACCCGGCGGTCAGCCAGGCCCTCAAAGGCGGCTCACACCTGTGCGCCCCGGAATACTGCCACCGTTACCGCCCGGCGGCCCGCTCGCCGCAGTCGCAGGACAGCGCCACCACCCACATCGGGTTCCGCTGCGTGGCTGACCTCTAGCGCGAGCGTGCGTGTCCGCATCCGACACACCGCCAAAACGCAGCACTTTGCGCACAGTCGGTGCTGGGCGAGGGTGCGTAAAGTGTCGACGATTCCCGGCGTGTCGTCGTCGGACACGCACGCTCGCGCCACGGCCAGAGACACATCGGGGGCGCAAACGGGACCTGATCAGCGGCGATTTGGTTTCCCGCAGGTCGTCCCATAGAATCAGGCGGTTGCCTTGGGCAGACCTCGGCCAGTCGTTCCGGCAGGCCCCGCGTGCTCATAAGTGACAGCAAGACCGCGCACGTCCAGGTCGGTATCTGGCGTGCATACAAAAACCAGGTCGAGGAGATCGAGTGATTCAGCAGGAATCGCGGCTGAAGGTCGCCGACAACACGGGTGCCAGGGAGATCCTGTGCATCCGCGTGCTCGGCGGCTCGTCGCGGCGCTATGCCGGCATCGGCGATGTCATCGTCGCGACCGTCAAGGAAGCCATTCCCGGCGGCAACATCAAGCGTGGCGAGATCGTCAAAGCCGTCATCGTGCGCACCGTCAAGGAGCGCCGTCGCGCCGACGGCAGCTACATCAAATTCGACGAGAACGCCGCCGTCATCATCAAGGCCGACAACGACCCGCGTGGTACGCGCATCTTCGGCCCGGTTGGCCGCGAACTGCGCGAGAAGCGCTTCATGAAGATCGTCTCGCTTGCTCCGGAGGTGTTGTAGATGAAGGTCCACAAGGGCGACACGGTCCTGGTCATCTCCGGTAAGGACAAGGGCGCCAAGGGCAAGGTGCTGGTCGCCTACCCGGCCCGCAACAAGGTGCTCGTCGAGGGCGTCAACCGGATCAAGAAGCACACGGCGGTGTCGAGCAACGAGCGCGGCGCACAGTCCGGCGGCATCGTCACCCAGGAGGCGCCGATCGACGTCTCCAACGTGATGGTCGTCGACTCCGACGGCAAGCCCACCCGCATCGGGTACCGGGTTGACGACGAGACCGGCAAGAAGGTCCGCATCGCCAAGACCAACGGCAAGGACATCTCATGACTAGCACCGAAGGCTCCGTGAAGACCCTCCCGCGCCTCAAGCAGCGCTACCGCGAAGAGATTCGCGAGACGCTGCTCAAGGAGTTCGGCTACGAAAACGTCATGCAGATCCCGGGCGTGGTTAAGGTCGTCGTCAACATGGGTGTCGGCGATGCCGCCCGCGACGCCAAGCTGATCAACGGCGCCGTCAACGACCTCGCGCTGATAACCGGCCAGAAGCCGGAAGTGCGCAAGGCTCGGAAATCTATAGCCCAATTCAAATTGCGTGAAGGCATGCCGATCGGTGCGCGCGTCACATTGCGTGGCGACCGGATGTGGGAGTTCCTCGACCGGCTCATCTCGATTGCGCTGCCGCGTATCCGCGACTTCCGCGGTCTGTCGCCCAAGCAGTTCGACGGCACCGGAAACTACACCTTCGGGCTGACCGAGCAGTCGGTGTTCCACGAGATCGATGTGGACTCGATCGACCGTCCCCGTGGCATGGACATCACCGTCGTCACCTCGGCGACGACCGACGACGAAGGACGAGCGCTGCTGCGGGCGCTGGGCTTTCCGTTCAAGGAGAACTGAGTAATGGCAAAGAAGGCTCTGGTCAACAAGGCCAACAAGAAGCCGAAGTTCGAGGTGCGCGCTTACACCCGCTGCCAGCGGTGCGGGCGCCCGCGTGCCGTCTTCCGTAAGTTCGGCCTGTGCCGGATCTGCCTGCGCGAGATGGCACACGCCGGCGAACTGCCAGGCGTGCAGAAGAGCAGCTGGTAATCCAGCGAACAACCAGACCAACCCAAACAGGTTGCGGCAGGCCCGATATCAACATTCAAGACTGGGAACCGCCGCGAGAAAGGTGAACCGGCTGTCATGACCGCGATGACGACGATGCGGTGGGGGTGCCCCCAGCCGCGCAGCTGCGAGGGGGACGCAGCGACGAAGAGGAGCAGCGCTCGATGACTATGACGGACCCGATCGCAGACTTCTTGACACGTCTGCGCAACGCCAATTCGGCGTATCACGACGAGGTGACGCTGCCCCACTCCAAGATCAAGGCCAACATCGCCGAGATCTTGAAGAAGGAGGGCTACATCGCCGACTACCACACCGAGGACGCACGGGTTGGTAAGTCGCTTGTCGTGCAACTGAAGTACGGCCCCAGCCGGGAGCGAAGCATCGCCGGGCTGCGCCGGGTGTCCAAGCCCGGTCTGCGGGTGTACGCGAAATCCACCAACCTGCCGCGAGTCCTGGGCGGCCTCGGCGTGGCGATCATCTCCACGTCGTCGGGCCTGCGAACCGACCGCCAGGCAGCCCAAGAGGGCGTGGGCGGCGAAGTCCTCGCATACGTGTGGTAGGCGAGAAGGGGAGCAGAGCTTAAATGTCGCGTATTGGAAAACAACCGGTTCCGGTTCCCGCCGGAGTCGACGTGTCTATCGACGGGCAGAACGTGTCGGTCAAGGGCCCCAAGGGCACCCTCGAACTGGCGGTCGCCGAGCCGATCATGGTGGCGCGCGACGACGACGGTGCCATCCTGGTGACCCGACCCGACGACGAGCGGCGCAGCCGTTCGCTGCACGGGCTCTCCCGCACGCTTGTATCGAACCTGATCACCGGCGTCACCGAGGGGTACACCACCAAGATGGAGATCTTCGGTGTGGGCTACCGCGTGCAGCTCAAGGGATCCAACCTCGAGTTCGCGCTGGGCTATAGCCACCCCGTGACGATCAATGCCCCCGAGGGTGTGACGTTCGCGGTGGAGACACCGACGAAGTTCTCGATCTCCGGCATCGACAAGCAGAAGGTCGGCCAGGTCGCGGCGAACATCCGCCGCCTGCGGAAGAGCGACCCCTATAAGGGCAAGGGCATCCGCTACGAGGGTGAGCAGATCCGCCGCAAGGTCGGAAAGACAGGTAAGTAAATGGCTTCTACCACTAAGGAATCGGCGCCGCGGACGCGTAAGCCCGTGGGCCAGAACATTTCTGAGACTCGGCGGGTGGCGCGGTTGCGTCGGCACGCGCGGTTGCGCAAGAAGATCTCGGGCACGGCCGAGGTGCCGCGGTTGGTGGTCAACCGTTCGTCGCGGCACATTCACGTGCAGTTGGTGAACGACCTCAACGGCACCACGTTGGCCGCCGCGTCGTCGACCGAGGCCGATGTGCGGGCCGTCGACGGTGACAAGAAGGCCCACAGTGTGCGGGTCGGTCAGCTGATCGCCGAGCGCGCCAAGGCCGCCGGGATCGGCAAAGTCGTGTTCGACCGCGGTGGCTACACCTACGGTGGACGGATCGCGGCGCTGGCCGATGCTGCGCGCGAAGGCGGGCTGGAGTTCTAGATGACTGACGTCAACAAAATGGGAAGGATTGCATGATGGCCGAACAGGCAACTGCCGGCGGCCCCCAGGACGGTCGCGGCTCACGGGGTGACCGCGACGGACGTGGCCGCCGCGACGACCGTGGCGGTCGTGGCCGCGACGGTGGCGACAAGAGCAACTACCTCGAACGCGTCGTTTCGATCAACCGTGTCTCCAAGGTGGTCAAGGGCGGCCGCCGGTTCAGCTTCACCGCGCTGGTGATCGTCGGTGACGGCAAGGGCATGGTCGGCGTCGGCTATGGCAAGGCCAAGGAAGTTCCCGCCGCCATCGCTAAGGGCGTCGAGGAGGCACGCAAGAACTTCTTCCGGGTTCCGCTGATCGGCGGCACCATCACTCACCCGGTGCAGGGCGAAGCCGCCGCCGGTGTCGTGATGCTGCGTCCGGCCAGCTCCGGTACCGGTGTGATCGCCGGCGGTGCTGCACGTGCGGTGCTGGAATGCGCTGGCGTGCACGACATCCTGGCCAAGTCGCTCGGCAGCGACAACGCGATCAACGTGGTGCATGCCACCGTCGCCGCGCTGAAGCTGTTGCAGCGTCCGGAAGAGGTCGCGGCCCGACGCGGGTTGCCGATCGAAGACGTGGCACCTGCGGGCATGCTGCGGGCGCGCCGAGAGGCCGAGGCGCTTGCCGCGTCGGCCGCGCGGGAAGGGTCGTCTTAGAACCATGGCTGAGCTGAAGATCACCCAGGTGCGCAGCACCATCGGTGCGCGCTGGAAGCAGCGGGAGAGCCTGCGGACGTTAGGGCTGCGGAAGATCCGCCAGTCCGTCGTCCGCGAGGACAACGCGCAGACGCGTGGTCTGATCAAGACCGTGCATCACCTCGTAGAGGTCGAGGAGGTCAAGTGACTATCAAACTGCACGACCTGAAGCCGGCACCCGGGTCGAAGACCGCCAAGACCCGCGTGGGTCGCGGTGAGGGTTCGAAGGGTAAGACCGCGGGTCGCGGCACCAAGGGCACCAAGGCCCGCAAGAACGTCCCCGCGACGTTCGAGGGCGGTCAGATGCCGATCCACATGCGGCTGCCGAAGCTGAAGGGATTCCGTAACCGGTTCCGCACCGAGTATGAGGTCGTCAACGTCGGAGACATCAACAAGCTGTTCCCCAAGGGCGGCGACGTCGGCGTCGACGAACTGGTGGCCGCGGGTGCGGTGCGTAAGAACACGCTGGTGAAGGTGCTCGGCGACGGTAAGCTCACCGTGAAGGTGAACGTCACCGCGCACAAGTTCAGCGGTAGCGCACGCGAGAAGATCACATCCGCGGGCGGATCATGCACTGAAGCCGCGGGCGGTTCCGCGACCGAGCTCTGAGTCTATTTCTAAGCGACGACCCGCACGCTCAGCGTGCGGGTCTGTCGCTTTCGCGCGGTTTGTCAGCCGCCGATCTCGGCCAGCGCGAGCAGCGCAAGCACGATCGTCGCTACAGCCAGCACGCCATGTGCGACCACCACCGGTACGGGGAACGAGCGCTCAGGCGGCAGTTGAGCGGACGAGGGCGCCGCGGCATTGTCGCGACGGGTGGGCAGCCAGCGGGCGAGCATGATGAAACCCAGGATCGCGGCCGGGGCAAGCAATGCCACACCGATCCAGCCGATCGGGTGGTTGTCGGTGATCACGTAGATAACCCAAAGCACCAAGCCGGCGGCGGCGAGCGCGAAGTGCCCGAAAACCACGCCGGGCGGTAGCTGCGATGTGGTTGTCCCGCGGTGACCTCCGCCACTCACCCATTTCGCGAGCAGGAATGCGCCCCCTCCCGCGGTAAGAACCCACAGAATCAGGGATGCGATGGCCATAGCAGTCCTCCTGTCAGCTCTGCTTTTGATATCCCTCCGCCTGCACCGACTCCCTGGCGACCCGTACGCCGTACCGGTACGAGAGCATGCCGCCCAGATAGCCGGACAATCCGAGCGCCGCCAACGAAATCAGCGAAAGCACCAGCGGTCCCAGACTCACGGCGGTGTCGTCGACCGGGGTGCTGTGCCGCCATGCGAAATTGGCGATGTAACCGACGGTCACCGCCAGGTTGAGCGTCATGTGGATGAGCGCGATGCGGAACGCCGGCGTGCCGGACGGGATGGCGATCAGATCGAGCAGGCCGATCATCGCTGCAGCACCGGCGCCGACCACTCCGATGCCGATCAGCCACTTCGAACCCTCCGTAAGGAAGCCGGGACGGTCGACGAGGTGAGAGGCGATGTCGAATACCAGGCTGCACACCCAGGCACCGATGGGGATGGTCACGAGAATCGGATGAAACGGGTGCCCGTAGGGGCCCGCCAGGAGTCTGCTGACCGGCTGCTTTGCTTGCTCGAGGTACTCGCTCACCGTGAATCCAACTGCGTCGTTTCGACAACTAATGTTGGTCCTACCCGCTCGGTCTAGTCAAGGCCGGTGCGACGCTGCGAACTCCGGCGCAGATTCTGGCTTCGACGGTGCGCGAGGCTGAGCATGGATCGGCGGTGCCGAACGGGGCATGGCATTGGCCGAAAACCTGCTCGCGCCGCAGGGTTTCGAGCTCTACCGTAGTCCTGCGGCATGTATGCGTTCGAGTAACTACCACGCGTTCATTTTCGCTCGCTGCCCCGCGAGTGACGCACGCCCTCGCTTAGCCCGATCGTTGAAATCTATTCGGCGGCAGGTTGTTTCGTAATGCCTGGTGCATCGGCGAGGTCTTTTTTCCGACGGGGTTCTGCGCGCCACCACCGATGTGTCTTGCACGTGTACGGCATCGCCGGTGTGCCAGGCACCTGCCATGCTGCCCCTGGATGCGGTGCAGCCGGTCCAGCACCGGCTGGCTGGCGCGCGTCCTCGCCGACCACCAGGTATACCGGCCGTGCCCCGCGTCAGTACAGACTGGTCTGGGGCCGCGAGCGTGCGCTTCTGATTGAGTCTGCCCGGTGTGTCGTGTGCAAACGTGCACGCTCGCGAAGGAAAACGTGGGCATCTTGCGGGTCGGTAGTCTCGGGGCATGCTCGCTTTCCTGCCCGGCATTCCCGGAGTCGACGATCTGCGCGCGGTGGTCCGCAAGGTGGATACCGCCCGCCACCGCGGTGTGCCCGACGGATGCCTGCTTGAGCTCGACCTCATGTCGGCGCCGAACGAGACCGGCGGCTTCGATCCGTTCGCGTTGATCGCCGGCGGCGGACGCCCGTTGTTGTTGCGCGAAACCATCGCCGCGATTCACCGAGCCGCCGAGGATCCGCGGGTGTCCGGCATGATCGCTCGGGTTCAGCTCTCGGCTGCCGCGCCGGGGCCTGTGCAAGAGTTGCGCGAGGCGGTCGTCGCCTTCAGCGACGTCAAGCCGTCCGTGGCGTGGGCGGAAACCTACCCCGGCACGCTTTCGTACTACCTTGCGTCGGCGTTTCGTGAGGTGTGGATGCAGCCGTCGGGCACCGTGGGCCTGGTCGGCTTCGCCACCAGTGCGCTGTTCCTGCGCGGTGCGCTGGACAAGGCGGGCATCGAACCCGAGTACATCTCTCGGGGTGAATACAAGACCGCGGTGAACCGTTTGACCGAGGAGAAGTACACTGACGCCGATCGTGAGGCGGTCAGCCGGATCCTCGAGAGCCTGCACAGTCAGGTGTGGCAGGCGGTTGCCGAGTCCCGGCACCTCGACGCCGCGCAGATCGACGCGCTGGCGGACAAGGCGCCCCTGCTGCGCGAGGACGCCCTCAGCGGACGGTTGATCGACCGTGTCGGCTTCCGCGACGAGGCATACGCGCGCATCGGCGAACTCGTTGGTGCGCCCGGCATCTCGCCGGAAACCGGAGATGCGGACTCCGAGGACGCACCTCCGCGGCTGTACCTGTCGCGGTACGCGCACGCCACTGCTCCACGACCGATGCCCCCGATACCGGGGCGTAAGGCCAAGCCCACCATCGCCGTCGTCACCGTGCATGGTCAAATCGTCAGCGGCCGAGGCGGCCCGCAACTGCTTCCGGTGGGCAGGTCGAGCATTGGGGCCGACACCCTCGCCGCGGCGCTGCGGGACGCCGCTGCGGCCGACGCGGCGGCGATCGTGCTCCGAGTGGACAGCCCGGGCGGTACGGTCACCGCCTCGGAAACCATCTGGCGCGAAGTCGGTCGCGTGCGCGAAGGCGGGATACCGGTGGTGGCATCGATGGGCGCGATGGCGGCGTCGGGCGGTTATTACGTGTCGATGGGCGCCGACGCGATCGTCGCCAACCCGGGAACCATCACCGGCTCCATCGGTGTCTTTACCGGCAAGCTGATCGCTCGTGGACTCAAGGAGCGCCTGGGCGTGGGCATCGACTCGGTGCGCACCAACGTCAACGCCGACGCATGGTCCATCGACCAGCCGTTCACCGAGGAGCAACGCGCAGGGGTGGAGGCGGAAGCCGACCTGGTTTACGCCGACTTCGTCGAGCGAGTCGCCGCGGGCCGCAACATGACGGTCGAGGCCGTCGAGGCGGTCGCGCAGGGCCGGGTATGGACGGGCGCCGACGCACTGGAGCGGGGCCTGGTTGACGAACTCGGGGGCCTGCGCACCGCGATCGCCCGGGCGAAGGTGCTGGCCGGCCTGAAATCCGACGCCGACGTCCGCATCATCGGCTACCCGGGGTCGTCGCTGATGGACCTGTTGCGGCCCAGGCCGTCGTCGCAGCCGGCCGCCGCGTCGCTGCCCGACGCGGTCGCCGTGCTGCTCGGCCGGTCCGTGGCCGCGATGCTGGGCCAGGCGCAGCAGTCGCTGAGCGGCGTCAGCGCACTCCAGCTCGGCGAATATCGCTTCTAGCCCAGCCTGCAGGGATGGCGTTCTCGGCGGCCGGCAAGCGGGTGCTCATCACCGGCGCCTCATCGGGTATCGGCGCTTCGCTGGCCCGGCGGCTGACGCTGTACTTCGAAGAGATCAGCTTGGTCGGCTCGAACGCTTTTCGGTCTGGAGGAGGTCGAAGGTGTGCGCGGGCATGCGATCGCCCATTATCTCGACATGGCCGCCGACGGTCGAGTGGATCTGCGCCCCATGCTGACTCACACGTTCCGGCTCGAGCGGTGGCGAGACGCGTTCTGGGCACTCGCCAACCAGGGCGAGTCGGGCGCCGTCAAGTCGCCATCGACCAGCGCTGACCGAGCGGTGGTTCTGGCGCGAGCGACCGCTGTTGTACAAGATTCTGCGGCGTGTTCGTGTGCAAACACGGTCGCTCGCCGGGATTGGTTAGTTGGAGCGCAGGTAGCCGTAGACCGCGGCGAAATTGTTGTTCACCTCGTCGGGTATCGGCACCGCCCCACCGAGTGCTCTTGCACCCCAAACGATCTGGGCTGTCCGCTCGACGAGGGCCGTCACGTGCAGAGCCTTGTCGGGGCGGGGTGCAACCGCGACGAGTCCGTGGTTGGCGATCAGCGCGGCGGCTCGGCCCTCGAGCGCCTTCACCGCATTGCGGCCGACATCGGGAGTGCCCGAGACGGCGTAGTCGGCGCAGCGGATCTCCCCGCCGCAGTACACCGCGAACTCGTCGACACAAGCCGGAATGGGTTGGTGCGCAACGGCGAACATGGTGGCCCACACGGGGTGGCTGTGGATTACGCTGCCGATGTCGTCGAACGCGCGGTAACACGCCAGATGCAGCGCCATCTCCGTTGACGGTGCCCGGCCCTCTTTCGCTGCCAAGACCGCGCCTTCGGGGTCGACCACGACGAGGTCGTCGAGCGCCATGTCGCGATAGTCGACCGACGACGGAGTGATGACGATGTTGCCGTCCTCGCGTCTGGCCGAGATGTTTCCAGCTGTGCCCTCCACCAGGCCACGGCGCAACATGTCCTTGGCCGCGGTGAGCACGGCGTCTTCGGGGTGATCGACGAATCTCATCCGGTCAGCACCTCCGGGTTGACGAGGTTGACGGGCCTGCGGCCGGCGACGAGTGCCTCCAGGTCGTCGGCGACCATCTGCGCCTGGCGCGCCTCAGTGTTCCACGTCGCCCCGCCGATGTGCGGCGTGAGCACGACGTTCGCCATGGTGGTCAGCGGATGGTCGCTCGGCAGGCACTCGCCGACGAAGTGGTCCAGCCCGGCCGCCGCGACCTTGCCGCTGCGCAGCGCCGCGACGAGCGCGTCGGTGTCGTGCAGTTGCGCGCGGGCGGTGTTGAGGAACACCGCGCCGTCGCGCATCGCGGCGAACTGCTCGACGCCGATCATGCCGATCGTCTCCTCGGTGACCGGTGCGTGCATCGACACGATGTCCGCCTCGGCCAGCAGGCGTTCCAGGCTGTGGCGGGCTTCGTCCTGATATGGGTCGTGCGCGATCACCGAGACCCCGAGACCCTGCAGCCGCCACCGCAGCGCGCGCGCCACCGCACCCAACCCGACCAGACCGGCCGTCCGCCCCGCGATCTCCCACGCCCGAAACCGTTGATAGGGGATGGTCCCGTCGCGGAACACCTGGCCCGCGCGGACGTCGGCGTCGCCGGACAGTACGTGCCGGGTAGCCGCGAACAGCAGTGCGACCGCCATCTCGGCGACGGCGTCGGCGTTGCGGGCTGGGGTGTGCAGTACCGGGATACCCGCCGCGGTCGCACCGGCGACGTCGACGTTGTTGGGATCGCCACGGGTGGCCGCGATCGCCCGCAGCGGCAGCTCGAACACCGGCCCGCTGATCGAGTCGCCCTCCACCACAAGCGCATCGGCCCGCTCGGTCGCCGCACGCTCGGCCAGCTGATCGGCACTGTAGATCCGCAGCGGGCGCAGCTCGATCCAGGGGTCGTAGACGACATCGGCCAGTTCGTTGAGCTTGGCGAAACCCGGCCCGCGAAGCGGGGCGGTCACGAGCACGCGAAGTCGGGTCACATCTGCCCATGCTGGCGTACGGTGACGCGCGTGTCAGCCAAAGAGGTGACAATCGGTCTCGACATCGGCACCACCGCCGTCAAGGCCGTGGCCGCCGACGCGGACGGTCAAGTGGTCGCCAGGACACGGATCCCTCACCAGTTGCGCGTGCCCGGCCCAGATCGCTTCGAGCATGATGCCGACCAGGCGTGGCGGCAGGGTCCGCTGACCGCGTTGCAGCAGCTGGGCCGGCCCGACGCCGCCGCGCTCGCCGTCACCGCGATGGTGCCGTCGCTGACGGCTGTCGACGTCGAGGGCAGGCCGCAGACACTGGGGCTGTTGTACGGCGACGTTCGTGGTCGCGCAGCGGCGGGTCCGGACTCGAGATTCCTCTCCGGGGAGGCGATGGAGTTCCTGCGCTGGACCGCGGGGCAGCTGCCGGACGCGCACGGCTACTGGCCGGCGGCGGCGGTGGCCAATCACGCGTTGGCCGGTGAGCCGGTCATCGACACCGCCACGGCAAGCACGATGTATCCGTTGTTCGACGGTGCCGAGTGGAATGAAAAGGCTTGTGTCGAAGGAGGTGTGACGTCGGATCGGCTGCCGCGGGTGGCGGCGACGGGTAGGGAGGTGGGGCGGGTTCTCGGCACCGGTACCGTGCTCGGCACCGCTGCGGTGGACGCGATGTGTGAGCAGATCGTGGGGGGAGCCGACCGCGACGGCGACGTGCTGGTGCTGTGCGGCACCACGCTGATCGTGTGGCTGACGATTCCGGAGTACCGCGAGGTGCCCGGCCTGTGGACGCTTCCGCACACGATGCCGGGGAAGTATCAAATCGGCGGGCCGAGCAACGCCGGCGGGCTGTTCCTCAACTGGGTGGACCGCGTTGTGGCACCGGGGGAGACCGACGCCGACCCGCGGCGAGTTCCGGTGTGGACGCCGTACCTGCGCGGTGAGCGCGTCCCTTTGCACGACCCAGACCGCCGGGGGATGCTGCACGGCCTGGACCTGACGCACGACGGCGCATCCGTGCGGCGGGCCGCGTTCGAGGCGTCGGCATTCACGGTGCGCCGACTCATCGAGATGGCCGGGGCGCCGACGCGGCGAATCGTCGCGACGGGTGGCGGCACGCACGTCGCCTCATGGATGCAGGCCATCGCCGACGCTACCGGATTGCCGGTCGAGGTGTCGGCGGTCGCGGAGGGCGCCGCACTTGGTGCGGCGTTCCACGCCCGGATGGCTGCCGGCCTGGAGTCGTCGATCACCGATGCCGCTCGCTGGGCCGGCACCGACCGCGTCGTCGAGCCGGATGCCGCGTGGGTCGAGCCCACACAGGAGCGCTACGGCAGGTTCCTGGGCTTGGCGAAGTGAGGGAACGGCGACGATAAGAGTCAGTGCTTGATCGCAGACAGGTAGCTCATGTCGCTGAACAAGCCGATCGTACTGTCCTCGTCGAAGGTAAAACCGTTGGCCGCGTAGGCGTCCGGCATCTTCTGCGTGGTGACGTCCCAGCCGTGGCCGGTCAGATAGTCGACGACGTCGTTGCGGTCGCCGTGATAGATGAGCTCACTCATCTCGATCTCGTGCCCATAGGTCTTGAGGCGCTCGGCGATCTCCCGCGACCGTTCGTCGGAGAACATGCTGACGTCGGGGATGTGTTCGCAGGCGACCCGACTGCCCGGCGCACTGAGTTCGTCGATCCGGTCGAACAGCAGATCCTGCGCCTCGGGTGGTAGATAGATGAGCAGTCCTTCGGCGATCCAAGCGGTGGGTTGCGCCGGGTCGAACCCGTTGTCCAGCAATACTTTGGGCCAGTCGTCACGCAGGTCGACCGCCAACGCGCGCCGCTCCGCCGTCGGCTCGGCGCCCAACTCCGCCAGTGTCCGACTCTTGAACGCGATGACCTCTGGCTGATCCAGTTCGAACACCGTCGTGCCGGCCGGCCAGGCCAGCCGATAGGCGCGTGCGTCCAGACCCGCGGCCAGGATCACCGCCTGGCGCACACCTGCTTTCGCGGCATCGGTGAACAACCGATCGAAGTGGCGGGTCCGCACCGCCATGCCCTCTGCCGCGCGGCGGGTGTTGAACCGTGGGTCGACGTCCTCGAGGTTGATCTCGCCGTCGAGTGCGCGCACGAAGAATTCCAGCCCGACCGTCCGCACCAGTGGTTCGGCGTACGGGTCCTCGATCAAACCCTCGCGGTGGCTCAGTACGCGCTGTGCGGCCACCATCGTCGCGGTCGAACCGACGCTGGACACCAGGTCCCAGGAATCGTTGTCAGTGCGGGCCATGCTGCTCCTCAGTTTCGGGTCGCGACGATCGCTAGCGAATCACGCATCGGTGTAAGTAAATCCGTGTCCGGGAACTCCCGGCCGTAGGCGGCGAACACCTCGGGGCGGGTCCTGGCGGACACCTGCCAGCCGCGCTCGGCGAGATAGTTGACGACGTGGTGACGCTCGCCGGAGTAGAACAGATCGGAGATGTCGACGTTCGCGCCGCGCTCGCCGAATTGCCGGCTGATCGCCTTGCTGCGTTCGCCGATCGTCGCTGCGCCGTCCGGGTGGTACTCGGTCGCGAGGCTGCTCCCCGCGGCGCTCAACGCGGTGATGTCGTCGAACAGCCGGTCCTGCGCATCCGGCGGCAGGTAGACCAGCAAACCCTCGGCGCTGAACGCCGTCGGCTGTGAAGAATCGAAACCGCTGTCGCGCAACGCCTTCGGCCAGTCCTCGCGGAGATCGACGCCCACCGCGCGCAATTCCGCCGCCGGGGCAGCGCCCAGCGTCGCCATCGTCGTGGTCTTGAACTCGATGACCTGTGGCTGGTCGATCTCGTAGACGACGCACCCGTCCGGCCACGGCAGCCGGTAGGAGCGCGAATCCAGCCCGGACGCCAGGATCACCGCCTGCCGGATGCCGGCGGTCGTCGCTCCAACGAAGAAGTCGTCGAAGAACCGCGTCCGCACCGCGATCAGGTGGGCCATGAACTCCGCCCCGGCTCCGTCGATGTCGTTGACCTCGACCTCACCGTCGACTAGGCGCGTGAAGAAGTCCAGCCCGACGGCACGCACCAGCGGCGCGGCGAACGGATCGTCGAACAGCGGGTCCGGCGCACGGCTGGCCAACGCGCGGGCAGCGGCGACCATGGTCGCGGTGGTGCCCACGCTGGAGGCGGGGTCCCAGGTGTCCGAGTCCGTGCGTGTCATGCCTCGAGTATCCCGGTGACGTACTGCAGCTCCCCGAAATTGCCGGCCTCGTCGTCCTCGGGCAGCGGCGGCAGACCGTTGTCGGCCAGCAGTTCGCCGATGGTGCGCCGGCTGACCCGCCAGCCGCGGTCGGCCAGGTAGGCGCCGGCCTCGTTGCGATCCCCGAGGTAGACGAGCTCGGCGAAGTCCAGCTCGAAGCCGTGCTCGCGCCACCGCTGCGCAGCCTCCTGCATCCGCGCCACGGCCTTGTCGCGATCGGCCTCGTCGATACCGCTCGGCCCGCTCTCGACGGCGACCCGGCTCCCGGGAGCGCTCAGCTCGGTGATCGTGTCGAGCAGCTTGTCCTGCGCCTCCGGCGGCAGATAGCCGAGCAGGCCCTCGGCACTCCATGCCGTGGGCAGCGACGGATCGAATCCGGCCGCCGTCAAGGCCGCCGGCCAGTCGTACCGCAGGTCGATCGCCACGGTCCGGCGCTCAGCGGTCGGTACGGCACCGAACTCGGCCAGCGCTCGACTCTTGAACGAGATGACCTCCGGCTGGTCGATCTCGTAGACCGTCGTCCCGGCCGGCCAGGCCAATCGGTAGGCGCGCGCGTCCAGGCCCGACGCCAAAATCACCGCCTGCCGGATGCCCGCCGTGCCGGCGTCGGTGAAGAAGTCGTCGAAAAACCTCGTCCGCACGGCCATGTTGTCGGTCATCCGCGCCATCCCGACCGACGCCCCGGAATCTGCGGAGTCCGCATCGAGGTCCTCGATCCTGAGCTCACCGCTGGCGAGCCGGGAAAAGAAGTCCACCCCGACGGCGCGCACGAGCGGTTCGGCGTACGGATCGCAGATCAGCGGCTTATCGCCGGTGCTGGCGATCGCCCGCGCCGCTGCGACCATGGTCGCCGTCGCGCCGACGCTCGAAGCGAGGTCCCAGCTGTCTCCCTCATATCGTGAGCCCGTCCTCGTCACCATCGACTCCTATCGGTATTAATTAGTGGCTATAACGAGATCGCTCCACGTTATGTTCCCGCGCTGAGAAGCGGCTGTGAGAGCCGACCATCAGCGAGATGCAGGCCAACGGAGCCCTAACTGTTACTCTCGTAGACTGTTTGACGGGCAACTCCGCAGGCTGCGCGCTTGACGGGGGTCCGCATACGACTTAACCAAGACGCTGGTCGAATCCAGCCCCATCCGCACGCCGCGATCAACAGGCCGGCTGCGCAGGAGGAAGAGTGCTCTCGGCTTTCATCTCATCACTGCGGACGGTCGACCTGAGGCGAAAGATCCTGTTCACCCTGGGCATTGTGATCCTTTACCGGGTCGGCGCCTCGATACCGTCGCCGGGGGTCAACTACCCGAATGTGCAGCAGTGCATCGCTGAGGTCAGCGGTGGCGAGGCGGGGCAGATCTACTCGTTGATCAACCTGTTCTCGGGTGGCGCGCTGCTCCAGTTGTCTGTGTTCGCCGTCGGTGTGATGCCCTACATCACCGCGAGCATCATCGTTCAATTGCTGACCGTGGTGATCCCGCGGTTCGAGCAACTGCGCAAAGAGGGCCAGTCCGGCCAGAACAAGATGACGCAGTACACGCGCTATCTGGCTATCGCGCTGGCGATCCTGCAGAGCACCAGCATCGTGGCGCTCGCCGCGAACGGCGGGCTGCTCCAAGGCTGCTCCCTCGACATCATCCAGGGCCAGCACGAGGGTCTGAACATCTTTACGCTGGTCGTCATGGTGCTGGTGATGACCGCCGGCGCGGCGCTGGTGATGTGGATGGGCGAGCTGGTCACCGAGCGGGGCATCGGCAACGGCATGTCGCTGATCATCTTCGCGAGCATCGCCTCGGCGATACCGGGCGAGGGTCAGGCCATTCTCGAGAGCCGGGGCGGCCTGGTGTTCGCCCTGGTCTGCGCGGGCGCGCTGGCGATCATCGTCGGTGTGGTGTTCGTCGAGCAGGGCCAGCGCCGGATCCCGGTGCAGTACGCCAAGCGGATGGTCGGCCGCAAGATGTACGGCGGCACGTCGACGTATCTACCGCTGAAAGTCAACCAGGCCGGCGTCATCCCGGTGATCTTCGCCTCGTCGCTGATCTATATCCCGCAGCTCATCACCCAGCTGATCCAGAGCGGCAGCTCCAACCCCAACGCCAACAACTGGTGGAACTCCCTCGTCGCGAACTACCTCACGGACCCCACCAGCCCGGTGTACATCGCGGTGTACTTCGGTCTGATCGTGTTCTTCACCTACTTCTACGTGTCGATCACGTTCAACCCGGACGAGCGCGCCGACGAGATGAAGAAGTTCGGCGGCTTCATCCCGGGCATCCGGCCGGGTAAGCCCACCGCGGACTACCTGCGTTACGTGCTGAGCCGGATCACCCTTCCCGGCTCCATCTACCTGGGCACCATCGCCGTTCTGCCGAACCTGTTCCTCTCGGTGGGGAGCAGCGGGCCCGTGCAGAACCTGCCGTTCGGCGGTGTTGGCGTTCTGATCCTCGTCGGGGTGGGCTTGGATACCGTGAAACAAATCGAGAGCCAGCTGATGCAACGCAATTACGAAGGGTTCCTGAAGTGAGAGTCGTTCTGCTCGGACCACCCGGTGCCGGTAAGGGCACCCAGGCTCAGAAGCTCTCCGAGAAGCTCGGCATCCCGCAGATCTCGACAGGCGACCTGTTCCGGAAGAACATCGGCGACGGCACCCCGCTGGGGCTGGAGGCCAAGAGCTACCTCGACGCCGGCGATCTGGTGCCCTCGGAGTTGACGAACAAGCTGGTCGAGGACCGCATCGAGCAGCCCGATGCGACCGACGGCTTCATCCTCGACGGTTATCCCCGCTCGGTGGAGCAGGCCAAGGCGCTGGACGAGATGCTCACGCGCCACGACACCAAGCTCGACGCGGTGCTGGAGTTCAAGGTCTCCGAGGACGAACTGTTCAAGCGGCTCAAGTCCCGCGGCCGCGAAGACGACACCGAAGAGGTCATCCGCAACCGGATGCAGGTCTATCGCGACGAGACGTTCCCGCTGCTGGAGTACTACCGCAGCAACAACCTGCAGCAGGTCGACGCGGTCGGCGGGCTGGACGAGGTCTTCGCGCGCGCGCTGCAGGCGCTCGGTCGGTGATCTGGAGTAGTCGATGATCGGCCTGCCCGGCCTGCGGGGCCGCAAGGTCGTAGCGCAGCGCACCTCCGATGAACTCGATGCGATGGCCGCCGCCGGAGCTCTGGTGGCGGCGGCGCTGACCGCGGTGCGCCGGGCCGCTGTCCCGGGTGCTTCCACGCTCGCGCTCGACGAGGTCGCCGAGTCGGTGATCCGCGGCGGCGGCGGCGTACCGTCCTTCCTCGGCTACCACGGCTATCCGGCAAGCATCTGCTCGTCGGTCAATGACCGTGTGGTACACGGTATTCCGTCGGCGAGCGAGACGCTGGCACCCGGTGACCTGGTGTCCATCGACTGTGGCGCCATCGTCGACGGCTGGCACGGCGACGCGGCCATCACGTTCGGTGTGGGGGCACTGATCCCCGTCGACGAGGCCTTGTCGCAGGCGACCAAGGAAGCCATGGAGGCCGGCGCCGCCGCGATGGTGCCCGGCAACCGGCTCACCGACGTCTCGCACGCCATCGAGACCGCGACGCGGGCCGCCGAAAAGCGTTACGGCCGTAAGTTCTCGATCGTCGACGGCTACGGCGGCCACGGCATCGGCAGGCAGATGCACATGGACCCGTTCCTACCCAACGAGGGCGCCCCCGGCCGCGGACCGCATCTGGCGGTCGGCTCGGTGTTGGCCATCGAGCCGATGCTGACCTTGGGCACCACCAAGACGGTGGTGCTCGAGGACGAATGGACCGTCGTCACCGCCGACGGATCGCGGGCGGCGCACTGGGAGCACACGGTCGCCGTCACCGCGGACGGGCCGCGCATCCTCACGCGATAACGCTCACAGGCGCGATACTGAACCCGACGACCGGCAACCTCGTGTCCATGACGGAGGTTGAGTTGGACGACCCGGAAGCGACCGTCATGCGGGTGCTCTACGCGGAGCACGCCGCCGCTATCTGGCGCTACGCGGTGCGGCTGACGGGCGATTCGGCCCGGGCGGAGGATGTCGTGCAGGAGACGCTACTGCGGGCGTGGCGTCACCCCGAGGTGACGGCGGATCGCTCGAGGTCGGCGCGGGCCTGGCTGTTCACGGTGGCCCGTAACCTGATCATCGACGAACGGCGCAGCGCCCGGTTTCGCAGCGAGTCCGGCACCGCCGACATGGAGACGACCGCGGACCGGGCCGGACCCGACGAGGTGGAGGCCGCCTTGGACCGAATGATGCTCGGCGAGGCCATCGGTGAACTGTCCGAGGAGCACCGCGCGGTCATCGACCGCGCGTACTACCAGGGCTGGAGCACGGCGCAGATCGCAGCCGACCTGCACATCGCCGAGGGCACCGTGAAGTCGCGACTGCACTACGGAGTGCGAGCACTGAAGCTGCGGCTGGACGAGATGGGGGTGACACGATGACGGAATTCGAACCGTCCCCCGACCGGGCGGACGAGGATCGGTACGTGACGTGGGACGCCGCCTACGTTCTGGGCTCGCTCTCCAGCGAGGAGCGTCGCCAGTACGAGGAGCACCTGCAGACGTGCGCGCGCTGCAGGGCCGCGGTCACCGAACTCAGCGGAATCCCCGCGTTGTTGAGCAAGGTGAAGCCTGGCGAGTTCCATGACTCGGCGTCCCGCGAACCGCCTCCGGAATTGCTGCCTGACCTGCTGGCCACGGTGCGTGCGCGGCGTCGGCGGTCGCGCTGGATGGCCGCGGCCGCGATCGGCCTGGCCGCCGCGGTCCTGGCGGTTGCCATCGCGATCATGGTGTGGCCGGGCGCATTCGGGGCACCGACCGGCACGCCCCCTCAGGCGGGTCAGCAGTTGGAGATGTCCAAGGTGTCCGAGACGCCGATCAACGCGACCGTCTCGATGACGGGTTTCGGCTGGGGCACCCGCATCGACATGGCATGCACCTACGGTGACTGGGGCAGGCGGGACGCGCCGCCGCAGAACCTGGCGATGGTCGTGGTGAGCCGTGATGGCAGCCACAATCAGGTGGCCACGTGGCTGGGACTGTCCGGCGCCACCGCGTTGCCCAGCGCGAACACCTCGCTGCAGATGGACGAAATCGCTGCGGTGCAACTGGTTTCGCCCGACACCGGCGAGGTGCTTCTCGAACGTTCGCTGTGAATCGCTTTGACGGCCGAACTTGGTCACGCGGTGTCCGAATGTCGCCGTGGGCGACCGCAAGTCCACGCGCGGCGGTGGCGAGGCTGCGGGCCCAAATGTGCTGACTGCGCCGACTGATGCGGTATGAAGGGGCGTGCCCCCAGAACCGTCCCGACCGCCGCGGCAGGACGACGACGACCCGATCGCGCTCGCGCGGGACAACTGGGAACGCTCCGGATGGGGCGATGTCGCCGACGGCATGGTCGCGGTGACGTCCGTGATGCGGGCGCACCAGATTCTGCTGGCCCGCGTCGAAAGCGCACTACGGCCTTATGGCCTGAGCTTTTCTCGGTTCGAATTGTTGAGGCTGTTGGCATTCAGCCGCAACGGCGCACTGCCGATCACCAAGGCCTCCGACCGGTTGCAGGTGCACGTCACCAGCGTCACCCACGCGATCCGTCGCCTGGAGACCGACGGGCTGGTCGAGCGGGTCCCTCATCCGACCGACGGCCGCACCACGCTCGTGCAGATCACCGATCTCGGCCGCTCGATCGTCGAGGACGCCACGGTGACGCTGAACAACGAGGTTTTCGCCGACATCGGGATGTCGGCCGCCGAGTCGCGCGCGCTGGCCGATTCGATCCAGACGCTGCGCCACAACTCGGGAGACTTCTAGTAGCTCAATTCCCCGCCGAAATAGCATTCCTGGTCGTGATCCCGGCGGTTTTACAACCCTGGCTTCTCGCTCGCGGGTATCGACGGCAGCGGGATCGTCGCCGTCACCGCGGTGCCCGCTCCCGGTCGCGACCTGATGTTGAGCCGACCGCCGACGATCTCGGCGCGCTCGGCCATCGACAACAAGCCGTAGCCGCCCATGTCGTCGCCGCCGAGCGGATGCTCGAAGGTGTCGAAACCGATTCCGTCGTCGACGATTTCGAGGCGGGCGACGTCACCGGCATCCGCCGCGTCGACCGTGAACATCAGCCGCGCGGATGTGGCCTTGGCGTGTTTGACGACGTTCTGCAGGCACTCCTGCGCGATCCGGTACAACGCGAGCTCGATGTGGTCGGGCAGCCGCCGCTCCACCAAATCCACCTCGATGCCGATCTGCGGTATCGATCGCGCGAGGCTGGCCAGCCCCCCGGCCAAACCGAGGTCGTCGAGCACGGGCGGACGCAGCCCGCTGATCGCCGCGCGGGCCTCCTGCAGTGTCAGTTCGACCAATTCGCGGGCCTTGGCGAGCTGTTCGGCCACGAGGGCGGGGTCATCGGATCTGGTGGCCGCATCCAGCCGGTAGGACAGCGTCACCAGGCGCTGCGAGATGCCGTCGTGGATATCGCCCGCGAGCCGGCGCCGCTCGAGTTCCTGGGCCTCGATCACCTGCTCGACGAAGTTCTCGTGCGCCCGCTCGCGCGCCACCAGTTGCCGGTGCAGCCGGGCCTGATGCATGGCGCCGGCGATCAACCTGCCGATCACCACGAGCAGCTCGACGTCACGCTCGGTGAACTCGCGGCGCTCGACGGTGTGCACGTTGAGCACGCCGACCAGCCCACCGGGATCGGTCTCCATCGGCACCGACACCATCGACGTGAAGTCCGAGCCGCGCAGCGACTGGAACGGCATGTAGCGCGGATCGGACTCCTTGTCCTGGGTGATCACCACGGGCTCGCGGTGGCTGGCCACCCAACCCGAGATCCCTTGCCCCAGAGGCAGTCTGATCTTGCCGATCTCCGCGTCGAAGGGCGGTGTGGCGCCTGCCAAGGTCAGCGATCGGTCGCTGTCGTCGAGGACGTGCACGAAGCACACGTCGCTGGCGGTCGCGGCGGTGATCATCCGCGCGGCCGCCGCGGCGAGCGGTTCGACACCGGGGCCTTTCGACGCCGCCTGGATCAACTCGCGCAGCAGCGCCAGCTCGCGGTCGGCGGCCAGTGGGTACTGGCTCAGTTCACGCACGGGATCGCCACGACCGTTCACTTGTAGATCCCTTCGCGCAGCGCGGTCGCCACGGCGCCGGTGCGGTCGCTGACACCGAGCTTGCGGTAGATCGAGCTGAGGTGGGTTTTGACCGTCTCGTCACCGATCACCAGCTTGGCGGCGATCGCCCGGTTGGACAGCCCGTTGACCACAAGGGACAGGATCTCGCTCTCGCGCTGCGTCAGGCCCTGCCGCGCACCCGGCCAGAACTCATCCCGCTGCAGCCGTGCAGCCGTGTCGACCGCCCTGGCGGCCATGCCCGGATCGATCGCGGTCTCTCCGCGATGGACGAACTCGAGCTGACGCACCAGTTCGTCGCTGCTGATGCTCTTGAGCAGGTAGCCGGCCGCGCCGACGCGTAATGCCTGGAACAGGTACTGCTCGTCGTCGTATACCGACAGCATGACGACCTTGCGGCCGGTGTCGCGCTCGCGCAGCTCGGCGCACAGGTCCAGGCCGCTGGCACCTTGCATGCGGACGTCGCACAGCACGATGTCGGGGTCGAGATCGTCGATGACGGCGACGGCGCGCTCGGCGCCCACGGCCTGCCCGACCACCTGCACCCGGTCGCTGAACGCCGCCAGCATGGCCTTGAGGCCCTCGATGACCATTTCGTGGTCGTCGACCAGCACAAGACGCACCGGTGGGCTGCTCGGCATGTACCTACCTTAAAGGTGTCTTTTCCAGGCGAAATTAGCAGGTAGGACCAGTTGGTGGGCAAGTCGCCACCGCTGATCCCCCGATTGGGGGAGGTCTGATCGCGGGAGGCGCGCCACTCTTTACCTATGCCGACAACGCAGGAGACGACGTGGCGCGCGGGCCGGTTCTGGTGGGACTGTGCTTCACCTGGTTCTGGCTGTTCGGTGCGTGGTTTGGTGTTCGACCTCGACGCCCTGACCGACATCGAATGCGACGGCCACCGGTTGGCCTACAACGCGGCCTTCGAGATGCACGGGCTGGACTTCGGATGGTCGGTGGCTCGCTACCGGCAACTGCTCGCGCTCAGCGACGAACGGCAGCGAGTGGCGGCCGAACTTCGCAAGCGGTGCGTGGCCAGCGAGTCCGACGTGCTCACCAAGCTGCTCGCCGACGAGATCTACACCACCAAGACCATGTTGTTCGACGAGCTGATCCTCGAGCGTGACCTCATACCGCGGCCGGGGCTGGTCGACTTCGTGATGGATGCGGTCGGTGCCGGCGTCCAGGTCGCCGTCGTGGTGAACGGTCAGCGCGGGTGGGCCGAGCCGCTGGTGCGACAACTGGTCGGCGAAGGCCTCGTGGAGGTCGTGGTCGCCGCCGAGGACGTCGTGAAGCCGACGCCCGATCCCGAGGCGCACCGCCACGCACTGTGGGAGCTTGGCCTGTCCCCGGAGGACGCCATCGCCGTCACCGGTTCGGCCTCAGGACTGCGGGCCGCGACCGCCGCCGGTCTGGCGACCGTGGTGATCACGGGCGAAGGTACGCCGGATATCCCCACCGCGGTCGCGGTCCGGCCGGACTTCGATGGCGCCAATCCGCTGCGCCTTGCCGATTGCCAGCGCCTGCATGCCAACTGGTGGCGCACCCGCAAGCCGACGGCCGCGTAGCGGCCAATCCGGCTGCGGCCGCGTAGCGGCCAATCAGGGGCGGTTACCGGGGCGGTAGTTTCGTGGCATGACCGACATCCCCACTACCGGCGATGCGCTTGCCCGCCTGGACATGCCGCTGGTCGACGCGATGATGACTCAGCGTGCCGTGCGCCGCGTCCTTCCCGACCCCGTCGACGACGCTGTCGTGTTGAGGTGCATCGAGTTGGCGCTACGAGCCCCTACCGGATCGAACGGCCAGAATTGGGAGTTCATCGTGGTGAAGGACCGGGCCGTCAAGGACCAACTCGGCAAACGCTATCGCCAAGCGTGGTCGCTCTACGGCGGGATCGGCCGGCGCCTCACTGCCGGTGACGAGTCGATGCAGAAGATCCTGCGGGCCGTGCAGTGGCAGGTCGACCACTTCAGCGAGATCCCGGTCCTCGTGGTGCCGTGTCTGCGCGGCGGCATGCGGTTGCCGTATATGCCGACGCCGTTCGTGAGCGAGTCGTCATTCTTCGGATCGATCTACCCCAGCGTGCAGAACCTGCTGCTCGCCGCGCGGGCGATGGGACTCGGTGCATCGTTGATCACCCTGCCGCTCTGGAGCGTGACATCTGCCCGCCGAACCTTGGGCCTGCCGTTGACGGTGACACCTGTCTGTGTCGTGCCCCTCGGTTGGCCCCGTGGCCGGTACGGGCCGACGACGCGTAAACCGGTCGGCAAAGTCGCCCATCTCGACCGGTACGGCAACCGCGCGTGGACCGACGCGTCGGGTGGCCAAGACTGAGTTCAGCTGCGTAGCTGTTCGATCACTGCGCTGAAATCCAGCGCCGCGTGATTCTCGTCAGACTCTGCGAACTTCGCGTAGATGTCGGCGGCGTGGCTGCCCAGTGGGGCATTCGAGCCCGTCGACTTGACCGCGTCCATGGCCAGCCCGAGATCCTTGTTCATCAGCGCGGTCGCGAAGCCCGCCTTGAAGTCGTTGTTCGCTGGCGACGTCGGAACCGGTCCCGGCACCGGGCAATTCGTGTGCACCGCCCAGCAGTTACCGGTCGCACCGGTGATCACGTCGAACAGCGACTGTGCCGACAGGCCCAGCCTCTCCGCCAACACGAACGCTTCGCCGATCGCGATCTGCTGCACCGCGAGCACCATGTTGTTGCACAGTTTGGCGGCCTGACCGGTGCCGGAGGCACCGCAGTGAATGATCTTGCCGGCCAACGGTTCCAGCACCGGCCGGGCCCGCTCGACCGCGGCCGCCTCACCGCCGACCATGAACGCCAGCGTGCCGGCGGTCGCACCCTTGACCCCGCCCGACACCGGGGCGTCGAGTTGAGCCAACCCGCGGTCGGCCGCGTGCCGGTTGATGGTGCGGGCGTCGTCGACGGAGATGGTGGAGGTGTCGATGAACAACGTGTCGGCCTTGGCGGCGGGCAGCACTTCGGCGTAGCAGGCCTTGACGATGTCGCCGTTGGGCAGCGAGGTGATCACGACGTCGGCGTCGGCGACCGCCTCGGCGCCGCTGTCGAACACCGATGCGCCCTTCTCGGCGGCAGCCGATTTGAGCGCGGGCACGGGATCGAACGCACGCACGGTCTGGCCGGCGGCGACGAGGTTCGCTGCCATCGGCCCGCCCATGTGGCCCAGCCCCAAGAACGCGATCGTCGTCATCGATATCCTTCCTGCGTTACGCGGACGCGCGCACCTTGGCGGCCTGCGACCGCCCGATGACGACGCGCATGATCTCGTTGGTCCCCTCGAGGATCCGGTGCACCCGCAGGTCCCGGACGATCTTTTCCAGCCCGTACTCGTTGAGGTATCCGTAGCCGCCGTGCAACTGCAGCGCCTGGTCGGCGACCGTATAGCAGGCGTCGGTGACGTAGAGTTTGGCCATCGCGCACAGTTCGACCTTGTCCGGATGGTTGTTATCGAGCGCAGCGGCCGCACGCCACAACAGGTTTCGCGATGTTTCCAGTGCGGTAGCCATCTCGGCGAGGGTGAACCGGATGGTGGGTTCGTCGAGCAGGGCGCCGCCGAACGCCTCGCGGTCCCGCACGTAGGCCGCGGCCTTGTCGTAGGCGGCCCGGGCGCCGCCGAGCGAGCACGCGGCGATGTTGATCCGTCCGCCGTTGAGCCCGTTCATCGCGATCCCGAAGCCGGTGCCCTCTCCGTCCGCGCCGCCCAGCATCGCATCGGCGGGTACGCGGACGCCTTCGAAGATCACTTGAGCGGTGGGCTGGGCGTGCCAGCCCATTTTTTCCTCGTCGGGTCCGAAAGTCAGCCCGGGCGTTCCCTTTTCGACGAGGAACGCAGAGATGCCCCGCGGTCCTTCGCCACCGGTGCGAGCCATCACCACGTACACGTCCGACGAGCCTGCGCCGGAGATGAACTGCTTGACCCCGTCGAGCACGAAGTGGTCGCCCTCACGAACGGCCCTGGTGCGCAACGCGCTTGCGTCGGAGCCGGCGCCGGGTTCGGTCAGGCAGTAGCTGGCGATCAGCTCCATCGACGCCAGCCGCGGCACCAGGCTCTTGCGCTGCTCGGGGGTGCCGTAGGTGTCGACCATCCAGGTGCACATGTTGTGAATCGACAGGAACGCGGCCACCGTCGGGTCCGCCGTGGCGAGCTGCTCGAAGATCCGCACCCCGTCCAGGCGGCGCAGCCCGCTGCCCCCGACGTCCTCGTTGCAGTACACCGCCGCCATTCCCAACTCGGCCGCCTCGCGCAACACGTCGGTGGGGAAGTGGTGCGAAGAATCCCACTCCAACGCGAACGGCGCGAGGCGCTTCTCGGCGAACGCGGCGGCCGTCTCGGCGATCACCCGTTCGTCGTCGTCCAAGCCGAAGTAGTCCATCGAGGTGCCTAGCGGCCTACTTCATCGTGGGAATGACGAACTCGGCGCCATCCTTGATGCCCGACGGCCACCGCTGGGTGACGGTCTTGGTCTTGGTGTAGAACAGGATCGAATGCGGCCCGTGCTGGTTGAGATCGCCGAAGCCGGAGCGCTTCCATCCGCCGAAGGTGTGATACGCCACCGGAACCGGGATCGGCACGTTCACGCCCACCATGCCGACCTGGACCCGCGAGACGAAGTCGCGGGCGGCGTCGCCGTCGCGGGTGAAGATCGCCACGCCGTTGCCGTACTCGTGCTCTGACGGAAGCGCCAGCGCCTCCTCGTAATCCTTCGCGCGCACGATGCACAACACCGGACCGAAGATCTCGTCGGTGTAGATCGACATATCGGTGGTGACGTGGTCGAAGAGCGTCGGCCCGATGAACCAGCCGTTCTCCAGGTTCGCATCGCCGAATTGCATGTCGTCACTGGTGCGTTCGCGTCCGTCGACCACGATCTCCGCGCCCGCCTCGACACCCGCGTCGATGTAGCCGCGCACCCGCTTGAGCGCCGCCTCGGTCACGAGCGGGCCGTAGGTGGCCTTGGGGTCGAGACTGTGTCCGACACGCAGTTCGGCGACCCGCTCGGTGAGGCGGGCGCGCAGGCGGTTCGCGATTTCCTCGCCGACCGGCACCGCCACACTGATCGCCATGCAGCGCTCGCCTGCGCTGCCGTAGCCGGCCCCGATGAGTGCGTCGACGGCCTGGTCCAGGTCGGCGTCGGGCATCACGATCATGTGGTTCTTCGCGCCGCCGAAGCACTGTGCGCGTTTCCCGTTGGCCGTCGCGGTCGAGTAGATGTACTCGGCGATGTCGGAGCTGCCGACGAATCCGACCGCCTGGATCGCCGGGTGCTCGAGGATGGCGTCGACGGCTTCCTTGTCGCCCTGTACGACCTGGAACACCCCCGGCGGCAGCCCAGCGTCGAGGAACAGCTCGGCCAGCCGCAGCGGTACCGAAGGGTCGCGTTCGGACGGCTTGAGGATGAAAGCGTTGCCGCACGCCAACGCGGGCCCGGCCTTCCACAGCGGGATCATCGCCGGGAAGTTGAACGGGGTAATCCCGGCGACGACGCCGAGTGGCTGACGCAACGAGTACACGTCGATACCGGGCCCCGCGCCCTCGCTGTACTCGCCCTTGAGCAGATGCGGGATGCCGACGGAGAACTCGATGACTTCCAGCCCGCGCTGGATGTCGCCGAGCGAGTCCGCATGAGTCTTGCCGTGCTCGAGGCTCAGCAGCTCGGCGAGCTCGTCGGCGTTCTGGTTGACCAGGTCGATGAACTTCATCAGCACGCGGGCGCGACGCTGGGGGTTCCACGCCGCCCACGCCTTCTGCGCCTCGGCGGCACCGGCGACCGCTGCGTCGACGTCGGCGGCCGAAGCCATCGATACCTGCGCCTGAACTTCACCGGTGCTGGGGTTGAAGACGTCGGCGGTGCGGCCGGACTGGCCGTTCGTGCGCTTGCCGTCGATGAAATGCGGAACCTGGTTGGTCATGAACGTGCCCCTCACTACTAGATAGTTGGATATCCTAGTAATGCGGTGGCCAGCGACGCAAGAGCTCCCTGGTGGCGAGAGCGAGTCAGTCGCGAGATAGCAGCCACGGTCGTTGGTGGGCAGCGAACGCAGCCGTGAGAGCTATCTCGCGTGTGATATCAGCCCTCCAACCCGAGCGGGCCGGCCAACTCGGCCAGCGTCGGGAGCAGGACGTCCCACCCGCCGAGCACCTGGATCGCCACGTGATCGGCCCCCGACTCCAAGTGCTCGTTGAGTCGCGCGACGATCGCGTCGGGCGTGCCGTGCGCGACGACTGCGTCGATGAAGCGGTCGCTGCCCGGCTTGGCCAGGTCGTCATCGGTGAAGCCCAGCCGTTTCCAGTTGTTCAGGTAGTTCGACAGGCCGAGATAGAAGTCGACTGTCTGCCTGCCGATCTCGCGAGACGCCTCGGCGTCTCGCGCCAACACGACCTTGTGCTCGGGTGCGATGAACACCGTGGGGCCCAAGAGGTTTCGGGCCTCCCCGGTGTGCTGGGGAGTGGTCAGATACGGGTGCGCCCCGGCGCTGCGCTGTGCCGACAGCTTGAGCACCCTGGGACCCAGCGCGGCTATCACCCGACGGCTCGTCGGCACCTTCTTCGCATCGAGCGCGTCAAGGTACTCCACGAGCACGTCGTAGGGTTTGCGGTACTCCTCGGTGTGCTCGGGATGACCGATGCCGATGCCGAGCACGAACCGCCCCGGATAGGCGTCCTCGACACGGTGATAGGCCTCGGCGACCTCGTCGGCGGGCGCCGTCCACACGTTGATGATGCCGGTGGCGACCGTGAGATTCTCGGTGCGCTCCAGGATGGGCTCGACGTACTCGAGGTTTCCGGCGGGCGATCCGCCGATCCACACCGCGCCGTAGCCGAGTTTCTCGATCTCCTCGGCCTGTTCGGGTTTCGGTACGCCGAACGTCCAGACGCCGTAGCGGCCGAGGTCGGGCTTGAGCTCAGTCATGTGGATCCCTTCGGTGGTGACGTCACTTCAGGCCGAGCGGATCCGCCAATTGAGCCAACGTATCCACCAGCTTGTCGGGTCGGGTGAGCACCTGCACGGGCACGTGGTCGGCGCCCGCGTCGAGATGCTCGTCGAGCCGTGCGGCGATGGCATCGACGGTGCCATACGCCACCACGGCGTCGACAAGCCGGTCACCGCCCGGTTTCGCAATCTCCTCGTCGGTGAAACCCAACCGCTTCCAGCTGTTGAGGTAGTTCGTCAGGTTCAGGTAGATCTCGAGCGCCTTGCGACCGACGGTGCGGGCCTTCTCGGCATCCGTCGTCGGCACCACCTTGTGTTCCGGAGCGATGTACGCGTGCGGGCCGAGTAGTTTTCGTGCCTCCGCGGTGTGTTCTGGCGTCGTCAGGTAGGGATGCGCACCCGCCGAGCGCTCGGCGGCCAACTTGAGCACCCGTGGACCCAGCGCGGCGACCACGCGCCGGTCCTTCGGAACCCCATACTCGTCGAGCTTGTCGAGGTAAGCGACGAGCGCGTCGTACGGCTTCTGGTACTCGGTGTGCGCTTCGGGGTGGCCGACACCGACGCCGAGCAGGAAGCGGCCGGGGTAGGCCTTCTCAATGCGGTGAAAGGACTCACTGACCGGCCCGGCGTCAGCGGTCCAGATGTTGACGATGCCCGTCGCCAGTTTGAGCTGGCTCGTCGGCTCCAGGATCGGTTCCACCCAGGACAACTCGGCCGCGGGTGAACCGCCCGCCCAGATCGCGCCGTAGCCCAGGTCTTCGATGGCCCGCAGTTGCTCAGGCCTCACTTGCTGCCACATCGAATGGTGGCCGAAGGCGCCGTATCGGCCGAGATCGGGTTTCGTCATAGTTGCTCCAACTTTTCGGTGCCGACGGGCTATTCCTCATTCCTCAGTTCAGGGTCGGCGCCTCGGGGGCGGGTGCGACCAGCGGCAGCACGATGGCGAACCGCGTGTTGCCGGGCGCCGACTCCACCCGAATGTCGCCGTGGTGCTTCTCGACGACGATGCGGCGCGCAAAGTCCAGGCCCAATCCGGTGCCCTGATCGAACGGCTTGGTCGTGAAGTACGGCGTGAAGATCCGGTCGATGTTCTCTTCCGAGATGCCCGGTCCGTCGTCGCAGATCTCGACGCAGACCATGTCGTCGTTCTTGCGCGAGGTCCGAATCCTCAACGTGCCCTCGCCGCCCATGGCCTGAATCGCATTGTCGATGATGTTGGTCCACACCTCTTTGAGATCGTTTGGATAGCACAGTAATTGGGGCAGCGAGGTGTCCTTGTTCCACACCAGCTTGATCGGCTTGTCCTTGCCGACCCTGTCGCCGAAGATCGTCTTGACTGTGTTGAGTAGGAGCTCGTGCACGTTGGCGGCCTGGTACTCGCTTCGGTCCATCCGCGAGTACTGCTTCGCGCCTGCCAACAGCGTCGAGATCCGCTTGCTGGCATCGGCTAGCTCGTTCATGCGCAGTTCGGCGTCGATGGTGTACTTCAGCCAGCCGAACGCGCCCGGTAGCGTCGCCGAGCAGTCCACGTCCTCGATGGAGGCTTGGACGCGTTCGAGCCAGTCGAGGTCGAGGCCGGCCTCGACGAACGTCGGGGCGTAATCCCAGGCGCCGACGATGCCGCGCTGCTCGAGCCAGTTGCCGACCTGCTCTTCGCGGTCGGAGAGCTCGAGCGCGCTGAGTTCAAGGGTCTTCGCCTTGGCCACCTGCTCGGCCACCTCGTCCTGAATCCGCATCAGCACGCGCAGCGCCTCGGGGGTGAACTTGCCGTCGGCGAGCATCGCCAGCTTGTGCCGCATCTTGCCGACGCCCTCGCGCAGATCGGCGACCGCACGGGCGGCCGCCGCCGCCGGGTTGTTCAGCTGATGGGTCAGCCCGTCGGTGATGGTGCCGAGCGCCAGCAACTTCTCCCGCTGGCCGAGGATCTGGCTCTGCCGGCGACCGCCGACCTTGTGGCCTTCGAGCAGGTGCACGGCCATTGGGAACTCGGACTGCATGAACGTGGCGAACGCGTCGGCGTCGAGCACGAAGAAGCGCGACGGCTTGGTGACGCGCACCGATGCCTCATAGACATGCTCCTCGCCGGGTACGTAGGCCGACCATGCGCCGCAGTACACCCCGCGCTGTGACGTGCGGTTGGTCTCGATGTCCACGCCGCCCGAGCGTTTGGACATCACCAGTTCACCGTCGAGCATCACGTAGAAGCACGTGGCGGGGTCACCTTCCACACACACCGGCCCGGGCTCGAAGGTAGCGATGTAGCCGTTGTCGCACAGCACCTGTAGTTGTCGGTCGGTGAGGGCTTCGAACAGGAACAGGGTGCGCAGTTCGTCTGGAAGGCACTCGTGTTTCTTGTCGCCCATCACGCCTCCGCCAGGTATCGGTGCACCAACATCACCGCCATCGACCCTTCGCCGACGGCGGCCGCCACCCTCTTGGCGGATTCGGAGCGAACATCTCCTGCAACAAACACACCCGGCACGCTTGTTTCCAGGTGGTGCGGCGGACGGTCGAGCGTCCAGCCGGCGACATTCCGCAGATCGGGCCCGGCGACGATGAAACCGTGGTCGTCGCGGGCGATACCCGCCTGCTCCACCCAATCGGTGCGCGGTTCGGCCCCGATGAAGATGAACATCCGCCCGCAGCAGTGCTCCTCGCGCTCGCCCGTGCGCAGGTTCTCCACGCAGATGCGCTCCAGGTGGCCGTTGCCCTCGACCTTGTGCACGGCGGTGTGCGGCAGCTCGCGGATGTTGTCGGCCGCCCGGATCTGCTGGATCAGGTAGTAGGACATCGAGTCCTCCAGCGTGCGACGGCAGACGATGTTCACGTTCTTGGCGGTCTTCGACAAAAACATCGCGGCCTGCCCGGCGGAGTTCGCGCCGCCGATCACGAAAACCTCTTCGTCGTCGCATTCGGCGGCCACCGAGGCGGTGGCTCCGTAGTAGACACCCGCGCCGGTCAGATCGGCGCAGCCCTCGGCGGGCAACTGCCGGTACTCCACGCCCATAGCGAGGATCACGGCCCGCGTCCCGATCGACCGGCCGTCGGACAGGTGGACGGTGCGTGCGTTCCCGTCGATCTCGAGCGCGGTGACCTCGGCCGTCGTGATGAGCTCGGCCTCGAACTTCTCGGCCTGCCTGCGGGCTCGTTCGGCGAGCTGGGAGCCGGAGACGCCGTCGGGAAAGCCCAGGTAGTTCTCGATCCTTGAGCTCTGTCCGGCCTGCCCACCCGTGGCCGTGCGCTCGATGAGGACCGTCTTGAGGCCCTCGGAGGCGCCGTAGACCGCCGCGGCCAGGCCCGCCGGGCCGCCACCGATGACGACCAGTTCGTAGAAGTCCTCCGCCGGTGTGGTCGACAAGCCGAGTGTCGCGCCGAGTTCGGCGTCGTCGGGCGCGACGAGCGTCTCACCCTGCTCGGTGATCACCACCGGAAGTGTCAGACCGTCGAGGCCCGCAGCGTCCAGCAGCTGTTTGCCCTTGGGTTCGTCGGCGCGAAACCACGTGTAGTACAGCCGGTTGCGGGCCAGGAACTCGCGCACCTCCGACGAGCGCGCGTTCCACGGATGACCGATGATCTTGGTGTGTGGGACGGCGCGGTCACCGGTCTCGCGCCAGGCCTCGATCAGCGCGTCGATCACCGGGTAGAGCTTCTCCTCCGGTGGGTCCCACGGTTTGAGCAGGTAGTGGTCGAGGTCGACGACGTTGATCGCGTCGATCGCGGCGTGAGTGTCCGCGTAGGCGGTCAGCAGCACCCGCCGGGCCATCGGGAAGATGTCCATCGCCTCTTCGAGGAACTCGATGCCGCTCATCTGCGGCATCCGGTAGTCGGCAACGAACACCGCGACGGTCTCGCCGCGCAGCTTGAGTTCGTTCAGCGTCTGCAGGGCGTCTGGGCCGGTCTCGGCGCGCACGATGCGAAAGCCCTCGCCGTAGTGGCGTCGCAGATCACGGGCGACCGCGCGGGACACCGCGGGGTCGTCGTCGACGCTGAGAATGACGGGTTTACGGGGCGGAGGCGACGAGCCGGTCATCGGATACCAGTATGCGCCCGTCGTCCAGCGATTATCGGGGCGTGAGAGGCGATGGATCGGGTCCTCCCCGCGGGTGGCCTCATGCCTGCTCCGGCATTTTGGTCATCCGGTGGTCAGCGGGTATTCTCTACCAACGGTGCGGTGAACGCGCCGACTCTTTGCGTGCCCCTGTTCAGGAATTTCTGGCTACTGGCTCACGTTTTGTAGTCGAAGCGAATGCTGCGCCGAGCAGGGCGCCAACTATCAGGGACAACGGAGGACATGGCCAAGAAAGACGGTGCCATCGAGGTTGAGGGTCGCGTGGTCGAGCCCCTGCCCAATGCGATGTTCCGCATTGAGCTTGAGAACGGACACAAGGTCCTTGCCCACATCAGCGGCAAGATGCGGCAGCACTACATCCGCATTCTGCCCGAGGACCGCGTCGTGGTGGAGCTGTCTCCCTACGACCTGTCCCGGGGCCGCATCGTTTATCGGTACAAGTAAGACGACACAGAGAACAGGATCGAACCAGCCGTGAAGGTGAACCCGAGCGTCAAGCCGATTTGCGATAAGTGCAGGGTGATCCGCCGGCATGGGCGGGTCATGGTGATCTGCTCAGATCCACGCCACAAGCAGCGCCAAGGGTAGAACGCGCTAGCTGCTCACAACTCAATGACGAAATCCCAGTACCACTGAGCGGATAGGCCCGCTCATCGACGTCCGGCACGGAGGCCGGACCCCATTTGAGGGAACGGACTGGGACCAGACCTCCGCATAGAAGAAGGAACACTGCCCGATGGCACGTCTCGTGGGCGTCGACCTCCCGCGCGATAAGCGCATGGAGATCGCCCTGACCTATATCTACGGCGTCGGCCGTACCCGCTCCCAGGAGATCCTGGACGCCACCGGTATCAGCCGGGATCTGCGCACCAAGGACCTGACCGATGATCAGGTGACCCAGCTGCGCGACTACATCGAAGCCAACCTCAAGGTGGAGGGCGACCTGCGCCGCGAGGTGCAGGCCGACATCCGTCGCAAGATCGAGATCGGCTGCTACCAGGGCCTGCGGCACCGCCGCGGCCTGCCGGTGCGTGGCCAGCGGACCAAGACCAACGCGCGTACCCGCAAGGGTCCCAAGCGCACCATCGCCGGCAAGAAGAAGGCCAGGTAATTCACGATGCCACCAGCCAAGAAGACCGCGGCCGGTCCCAAGAAGGGCCAGAAGACCCGTCGCCGGGAAAAGAAGAACGTCCCGCACGGCGCCGCGCACATCAAGAGCACGTTCAACAACACGATCGTGACGATCACCGACCCGCAGGGCAACGTCATCGCGTGGGCGTCGTCGGGCCACGTCGGCTTCAAGGGCTCGCGCAAGTCCACGCCGTTCGCCGCGCAGTTGGCCGCCGAGAACGCCGCGCGCAAGGCGCAGGAGCACGGCGTCAAGAAGGTCGACGTGTTCGTCAAGGGCCCGGGCTCGGGGCGCGAGACCGCGATCCGATCGCTGCAGGCCGCCGGCCTCGAGGTCGGCGCGATCGCCGATGTCACGCCGCAGCCGCACAACGGCTGCCGTCCGCCCAAGCGGCGCCGGGTCTAGGGAGGATCAGGAAATGGCTCGTTACACCGGACCCGCGACCCGCAAGTCACGCCGCCTCGGCGTCGACCTGGTCGGCGGCGATCAGTCGTTCGAGAAGCGTCCCTACCCGCCCGGCCAGCACGGCCGCGCGCGGATCAAGGAGAGCGAATACCGCCTGCAGTTGCAGGAGAAGCAGAAGGCCCGCTTCACCTACGGCGTGATGGAAAAGCAGTTCCGTCGCTACTACGAAGAGGCCGTGCGCCGGTCGGCCAAAACCGGCGAGGAGCTGCTGAAGATCCTGGAGAGCCGGCTGGACAATGTGGTGTACCGCGCCGGCCTGGCGCGGACGCGCCGGATGGCCCGCCAGCTGGTCAGCCACGGCCACTTCACGGTCAACGGTGTCAAGGTCGACATCCCGAGCTACCGGGTGTCGCAGTACGACATCATCGACGTGAGGGAAAAGTCGCTTAACACCGATCCGTTCGTCATCGCCCGGGAGACCGCGGGGGATCGGCCGATCCCGTCGTGGCTTCAGGTCGTCGGCGAGCGTCAGCGCATCCTGGTGCACCAGTTGCCTACCCGTGAGCAGATCGACGTGCCGCTCGCCGAGCAGCTGATCGTCGAGTTCTACTCGAAGTAAACCCACCCTCAGGGGGCTCCGCCCTCCGAGTACCCCCCGAAAGACGTCAAATAGTGGGCGTCGAAAGGAAAGATAGAAATGCTGATCTCTCAGCGACCCACACTGTCCGAAGAAGTCCAGGCCGAGGACCGCTCCCAGTTCGTCATCGAGCCGCTGGAGCCCGGCTTCGGTTACACCCTTGGCAACTCGCTTCGGCGCACGCTGCTGTCGTCCATCCCGGGCGCGGCGGTCACCAGCATCCGCATCGACGGCGTGCTGCACGAGTTCACCACCGTGCCCGGTGTCAAGGAGGACGTCACCGACATCATCTTGAACCTCAAGGGCCTGGTCGTCTCGTCCGAAGAGGATGAGCCGGTCACCATGTACCTGCGGAAGCAGGGCCCGGGCGAGGTCACCGCGGGCGACATCGTTCCGCCCGCAGGCGTGACGGTGCACAACCCCGAGATGCACATCGCCACCCTCAACGAGAAGGGCAAGCTCGAGGTCGAGTTGGTCGTCGAGCGCGGCCGCGGCTACGTGCCCGCTGTTCAGAACAAGGCGTCGGGCGCCGAAATCGGCCGTATCCCGGTCGATTCGATTTACTCGCCGGTGCTCAAGGTCACCTACAAGGTGGAGGCCACCCGCGTCGAGCAGCGCACCGACTTCGACAAGCTGATCCTCGACGTCGAGACCAAGAACTCGATCACGCCGCGTGACGCCCTGGCGTCGGCCGGTAAGACGCTGGTCGAATTGTTCGGCCTGGCACGGGAACTCAACGTCGAGGCCGAGGGAATCGAGATCGGCCCGTCGCCGGCCGAGGCCGACCACATCGCCAGCTTCGCGCTGCCGATCGACGACCTGGACCTCACGGTGCGGTCGTACAACTGCCTCAAGCGCGAGGGTGTGCACACGGTGGGCGAGTTGGTCGCCCGCACGGAGTCCGACCTGCTGGACATCCGCAACTTCGGACAGAAGTCCATCGACGAGGTGAAGATCAAGCTGCACCAGCTGGGTCTGTCGCTCAAGGACAGTCCGGCCACGTTCGATCCGTCCGAGGTCGCGGGCTACGACGTCGCCACCGGCACCTGGAACAGCGACGCCGGCTACGACTCGGCCTACGAGGCTGACGACAACCAGGACTACGCCGAAACCGAACAGCTGTAAAGAAATCCGTCCCGGTCCTACCTGATACGGGGGCCGGCCCCGAATAGGAGATAGCCGCAATGCCCGAGGTTTCAAATCCCCCTGAGGTTTCTAATGCCTAAGCCCACCAAGGGCCCTCGCCTCGGCGGGGGGTCCGCTCACCAGAAGGCGCTGTTGGCCAACCTGGCCACCGCGCTGTTCGAGCACGGCCGGATCAAGACCACCGAGCCCAAGGCGCGGGCGTTGCGACCCTATGCGGAGAAGCTCATCACCCACGCCAAGAAGGGCGCGCTGCACAATCGGCGTGAGGTTATGAAGAAGATCCGCGACAAGGACATCGTGCACACGCTGTTCGCCGAGATCGGGCCGTTCTACGCCGACCGCGACGGCGGCTATACCCGCATCATCAAAGTGGAGGCGCGCAAGGGCGACAACGCCCCGATGGCCGTCATCGAGCTGGTGCGGGAGAAGACGGTGACCTCTGAAGCTAGCCGGGTGGCCGATCGCGCTCGCCGGGCATCGGCGTCGAAGGCGCAGAAGAAGTCCGAACAGCCGGTCGCCGCGGCGGCCGCGCCGCAGGCCGCAGTCGAGCCCGAGGCCGCCGAGGGCCCGGCGGAGGTCGAGTCGGTCGAGGAGGCGAAGGTCGAGGACGCCGCGATCGAAGAGGCGCAGACCGCCGAGGCTGCCGACGAGGCCGAGGCCGGCAAGGATGCCGACGAGTCCTGAGAGCCCCGTGAACGAGCCCGCCATCGATTCCGGTGGCGGGCTTGTTCGTCTTCGGCTCGACATCGCTTACGACGGAACCGAATTCGCTGGTTGGGCGGTGCAGGCGGGGCAGCGCACCGTGGCCGGCGTCCTCGAGGACGCGCTGTCCACGGTCTTCCGCATCCCGGTGATCTTGCGCGCGGCGGGCCGCACCGATGCCGGGGTGCACGCCACCGGACAGGTCGCCCATGTCGACGTGCCGGAAGATGCGCTGCCGCATGTCTATCCGCGCGCGAGACGTTCCGGCGACGGCGAGTTCCTGCCGCTGGTGCGACGCCTCGGGCGGTTTCTGCCACCCGATGTCCGCGTGCTCGACGTCACACGGGCCGCGGCGGGTTTCGACGCTCGGTTCTCGGCGCTGCGCCGCCACTATGTCTATCGGCTGTCGACGGCGCCGTACGGGGTCGAACCTCACGATGCGCGCTACGTGACCGCATGGCCGCGCCCCCTCGACGTCGACGCGATGACCAAGGCGTCCCGGGAGTTGTTGGGCCTGCACGACTTCGCGGCGTTCTGCCGGTACCGCGAAGGCGCCACCGCCATCCGCGACCTGCAGCGCCTGGACTGGTCGAGCGAAGGGACACGGGTGACGGCCCGCGTCACCGCAGATGCGTTCTGCTGGTCGATGGTCCGGTCGCTGGTCGGTGCGCTGCTGGCGGTCGGCGAGCACCGACGCGAACCGGGTTGGTGTGCAACGCTGTTGACGGCGTCCCGGCGCTCCAGCGAGTTCGCGGCGGCGCCACCGCAGGGGCTGACGCTCGTCGGTGTCGACTATCCGCCCGACGACCAGCTCGAGGCGCGTACGAAGGTCACCCGCGATCTGCGAGTCGCCGAGTAGTGTTTTCGGTGCGCTACCGATCGGGCAGCGACGGTTAGCGCACCGAAACCACGTGTCAGATGCGGCCCACGATGAAGTCGGCCGCCTGGTTGACCATGCCCGCGTTCACATACGCGCGTGCCGCGTGGTCGGGCCAGTTGCCCTGCCAGGTTTTGGGATCGGCCGGGTTGCAGATCGGATCGGCCCCATGGCACAACTCGATGGTGCGCTCGCGGTACAGCGGGCTGAAGTTCGTGATCGGTCCGACCCAGGCGGCACCATTACCGAACAGCGCGACCGCCGCGATGTGCGGGTCCATGCCCGCCGGCAGCGGGTTCTTGAATCCGAACGCCGCGATCGGGGCGGCCAACACGATGTCGGTCACCGCGGCGCCGAGCGAGTACCCGCCCAGCACCAGCCGGGTATCGGGGCACCGTCCCGCCATGTCCTGGATGCGGGCGCTCATGTCGTTGGCGCCGACGTCCACCTCGGTGTCGGCGGGGTACCGCACGGAGTAGAGGTTGATGTTCTTTCCGGTCTTGCTGCGAAGCGCGCTGACGAGCGCATTGCCGATCACGCCTGCCCCGGGCGCTTCGGTTCGACCCCGCGCGAAGATGAGTTCCGCGTCGGGGCACGACTGCGCCGCGGCGACGGGCGTGAGCCGTTGATCGCCCGGCGCGATCAGTCCGGTGACCGCGAGTACGACTGCGCCGACGAGCAGCAACCCGCGACGTAGCCGACAGCGAACAAGATCGTTTTGCACCCCGCCGATCCTATCGGAACTAATCAACGCGCACGAAGCTAAATCCGCCCGCGATGCCGCGACCTCAGACGAGGCGCGCCACGAAATTCGCAGCGTGGCTCGCCATCCCGGCACCGACGTAATCGCTGTGCGCGAACGGATTGCGCCCGCGTGAGCAGATCGGATCGCCGTCGGTGCAGAGGTCGATCGCGCGCCCGCCGAACACGGGGGCCGAGGTGATCGGGTTGCCGAACTTCGTCGCGGGATTGCCGAACACGGCGACGGCGGCGACGTTGGGGGCGACGTTCGGGGGCAGTACCTGGCCCACGGCGCCGAGGCGATTACCCAGTGGCGGAACACCGGCGAGCATGTCGACGACCGCGGCACCCTGAGAGAACCCGCCCAGCACGATTCGGGAGTCCGGGCACGACTGCGCGGTATTGGCGACATACGCCGCTGCGTCGGCGGCACCGTCGGCTGCGAGCGCGAAGTCGTAACTGGCCGGGTAGGTCACCCCGTAGGCGGACAGTGTCCGGTCCGCGAGTTGTGTGCGCAGCGCGTCGACAAACGCCTGACCGACCCGGCCGATGCCCGGCGGTTCGCCGGTGCCGCGGGCGAACACCACGGTCACGTCGGAACAACCCTGTGCCGAGGCGGCCGCAGGCGGCAGAAGCGGAAACGTCAATCCGAGTGCCGTGATGAGGGCGGCGGTGCTGAACCGACGACGAAGTCGAACGACATCCACGAGGGGCGATGATATCGCCCGGCTGACACGGGCCGGGTCAGACCAGGCCGGCGACGAAGCTAGCGGCCTCCTGAACCATCCCCGCGCTCACGTAGTCGTTGTGCGCGAACGGGTTGCGGCCGCCTGAGCAGATCGGGTCGCCGTCTTTGCAGAGGTCGATAGCCCTGCCCGCGAACACCGAACTGGTGATCGGGTTGTTGAATTTGGCCGCCGGGTTCCCGAACACCGCGACGGCGGCGATGTTGGGATGCAGGCTTGCAGGCAACGGAGGAGCCGAACCGATGGAGCCGATCTTGTTGCCGAGCGGCGGCACGCCGGCCAGCATGTCGATCACCGCGGCCCCCTGCGAGTACCCGCCGAGCACAAGGCGGGTCGAGGGGCACTGCTGCGACATCATCGCGACCCGGTTGGTCGCGTCGGTCGCTCCGTCGGCGGCGGCGAGGAAGTCGTACGAGGCGGGATAGTTGACCGCGTACGTGCTGATGCTGCGGCCGTTGGTCAAGCTCCGCAGCGCATTGACGAAGGCCGTACCGGGCGTCCCGAGGCCCGGGGTGTCGTCGGTGCCGCGAGCGAAGATCACCTCGATATCGCTACACGCGGAGCCGGAGGAACCGTATCCGGGGCTGACCGGACCGGGTTGGGCCGCCGCCGTCGGGGCCGCGACGCCGACGAGTGCGGCGACGGCACCCACAGCCGCCGCCAGTCGGGCCGTCTCGCGCAGCAAAGTCACGCGCACATACTCACACACCGAGGGCTCCGGTGGCTAACAATTCGCCCGCGTGGGCGTCTGCTCCAGCGGGCCGTCCGGCCACGTCGCCTCGGCAACCGCCTCCGAGGCCTGCGAACGGTCGCCGGCCCGCGCCAGTGCCAGCCCCGCCAAGACGACGACGGCGTCGTCGGCGGTGAACTTCAGCGGCATCACCCCCGTCACGCCGAGGAGGGTGACCGCGCCCGAGCCGACGATCAGCCCCGCCCCGGCCAGGGTGACCGGGTTGATGCCGTCGTCGTCGGCCGCGTAACCGGCGTTAACCGACATCAGGAAGTAACCCGCCGCGCACACCGCCGCCGCGAGTCCCCAACCCACGCCGACAAGGTTGATGTGGGCACCGGAGAAGACGTCGAGGACCAATATGATTCCGGCGATCGCCAGCACGCCACCGGCCAAGGTCAGCGTGGTCGGCCGGCGCTCGGTCGCCGCCCACACCCAGCCGACCACCAGGATCGGCGCGGTGTACTCCAACAGCAGCGCGACGCCGACCGACAGGTGTGCGACCGCGTTGTAGTAGCACAGCTGCGCCCCGGCGATCGGTACCACCCCGTATGCCAGCACCGTCGTCGGGTGCCGCAGCGCCTCGCGGACCCAGCCGCGTTTGACGATGGTGGCGAAGACCGCCATTGCCAACGCGCCGCCGGCAAGCCGGGCGACGACCGCCGCGGTGGGGCTCCAACCCGCCTCCATCAAAGACTTCGCGAGCGGTCCCGAACAGCCGACCGACGATGAGGAGCGCACGGTGGCCCTCGTCAATGCGTTGCTCAGGAACACGAACGCCGCGCCGTGGTTGACGCGGCATCCCGAGATGCCGGAATGGCACTTGCACCTGGCGTCGGTGCACGATCCGTTGTGGCAGCGGATGGGAGCCGAGATGGCCATGGCGCTCGCCGATCTCATCCGCATCGGCGAACTCCGCCGGCTCAAGGTCTGCGCGGCTTCGGACTGCGAGGCGGTGTTGGTTGACCTGTCCCGCAACCGGTCCGGGAAGTTCTGCGACACCGGCAACTGCGGCAACCGCCAGCATGTGGCCCCGTACCGGGAGCGCAGGGCCGTGGACCACGGCCGGAATCGGTGACCGGCGGGGCGCTCCTCAGGCCTTAGGCTTGCCACGGGGGAGTGATGACGGGGCGATCGACCACCAGGCTGCAGATCAGCGGACACCGGTTCCTGCTGCGACGAATGACGCACGCCCTCGTCCGGGGCGATGTGCAGATGTCGGACGATCCGATGCGCGCGCAGGCACTTTCACTGATCACCGGCGCGGTGTTGGCGGTCATCGGAATCGCAGCGGCCGCCGTCCTGGCCTTTCTCCAACCGCGGGGAGCGCTCGGCGAAGCGTCGATCGTAATGGTGCGCGACACCGGAGCCCTTTACGTGCGAATCGACCAAACCCTGCATCCGGTGATGAATCTCGCGTCGGCACGGCTGGTCACCGGTTCGTCGGACAAGCCACAGCTTGTCAGCGGGTCGGCGGTCGCCGGTGCCCAGCGCGGTGCGATGTTGGGTATCCCCGGTGCACCCGACGCGATCGCCACACCACTGACCCACGCCGAATCCGGCTGGACGGTGTGCGACGACGAATCCTCGACGACCACGGTCGTGGTGGGACCGGCCGACGAGTTGCCCGCCGCGCGAGGGAGCATTCTCGTCAGTGCCGCAGGCGAAGGTGCGGCGGCGACGTACCTGCTCTTCGACGGGCGGCGCGCGAAGGTGGACCTGCGCAACCCGGCCGTGGTTCGGGCGCTCTCGCTCGATGGCGTTGCGCCGCGGCCACTTTCGCGCACGGTGCTGAATATCCTGCCTGAGGCCCCCGAGATCGCAGCGCCGAACATCCGCGACGCCGGTGCGCCAGGACCGGCGCCTCTGCGCGGTGTGCGGGTCGGCACGGTGGTGCGCGTGCCACAGGCCGACTCGGCGGAGCTGTACGTGGTGCTCGCGGGGGGCGTACAGCGGGTAGGCGTGGTGGCGGCCGATTTGATCAGGTTCACCCAGCCGCAGAATGCGCACGAGATCGCGACCGTCGAGCCGGGCGCCATCGGTGCGGTGCCGGTGGTCGATGATCTGCCTGTCGGGCAGTTTCCCGAGCGCTCTGCGACGGTGGATGATCCGATGCTGTGCGTGCGGTGGCGATGGTCGGTCGCCGCGAAGTCCGTTGCCATCGCGGCGATCACCGTCGATGCGCTTCCCGGCCGCGGCGCTGCGTCACTTGCGCAGGCCGACGCCGCAGCCGCCGGGATCGACCGCTTCGCGATGAGCGGGGGCCGCAGTGCATATGTGCGAGCCGCAGGCGTCAGCGGCGACGGTGCGCGAAACGGATCGCTGTTCCTGGTCAACGACGCCGGGGTGGTCTTCGGTGTCCGTGACGAAGATACTGCCGAGCGGCTCGGTCTGACCGGTGACCCGGTACCCGCCCCGTGGCCGCTGCTGGCGCGGCTGCCGCGGGGTCCGGAGCTGAGCATCCAGGCCGCGTCAATTGCGCGGGATGCCTTGCAAGCACCGTAACCGTCCGCGGCACAGCGTCGTTGACAGCACAACCGCCACGATCGCCAGGCAGACGGCGGCACCGCGGACCGCGATGCCGGCGGCGTGACCGTCGCGCGGGGTCGGGTTCGGCAGCGACACCACGGACCGGCGATTCGGGTTCGTAACGGGCGCGGCCGAACCGGTCACGGCGGCCAGCACATCGACGACGCCATGGCCGACGAGGGGATCCCAGCCGGCGGCGGGACGGCGGGCTGTCTCCTCGATGCGCTCCATCGCCTGCCGGGCGGTCAACTCCGGTGACCGCGAACGCAGGAGCGCGACGACGCCCGCGACCACGGGTGCGGCGTAGCTGGTTCCGGCGAGCGGCTTCTCACCGGCGGACGTCGGTGCCGCGGCGACGAACCCCTCGCCGTCGCGATCCAGCGAGACCACCCGCTCACCCGGCGCGGCGACGTCGACCCAGGGCCCGGCGAGGCTGAACGCCGATGGCGTCCCGTCGGGGCCGATCGATCCGACCGTCAGGACATAGTCGTCGTACCAGGCCGGACTCACCACCGCGTTGACGTCAGCCCACTCGGGTGCTCCCGGGCGGACGGGGTTCTGCTGCTGGCATTGCCCGGGCGCACCGACGTTGCCCGCCGCCGCCACCACGACGACGTTCTTCACGTCGACCGCATACGACAGCGCGGCGCCCAAGGCCCGATCGTCCAGTTGCGCGTCGGGTGCGACGCATGCGACGGTGGACACGTTGATCACGGTGGCCCCCATGTCCGCCGCGGTGCGTACTGCCCTGGCGAGGGTGTCGACGTCGCCGAACCCGGATCCACCCGGATCGTCTACCGCGCGGAACTTGTTGCTGGACTGTCGGATACCGATGATCGTGGCATCCGGAGCGATGCCGATGAGCGCGTTCGTCGAATCCGGTGTGGCGCCGATGATGCCCGCGACGACCGTGCCATGACCATCGCAGTCCTCGGTGCCGTCGCCGCGCGACACATAGTCGCCGCCGGGGACGAGATGAGGCAGCAGGCGATGACGTGACACCCCGGTATCGATCACCGCGACGGTCTGGCCGGCGCCGCGGGTGAGTCGCCATACCGACCGCAGATCCAGGCCCTCGAGTTGGCCCCCGACGTCGTCGCCGGGCGCGACACCCCGAGAAGTCGCACACTGCTCCGTCTGCTCGGTGCGTTGCGGCGGAGCCGGAGATTGCGCATGGGGCAGCAACGAATCGTCCACCGCCGGCGGCGTGATCGCGGCCGCTTCGGGAGCGGCGGCCAGCGGGGCGACTGCGAACGCCGCGAGCACGATACGACAGATCCGCACGGCTGCCCACCTCATGTCAGCGCCAAGTCGCGGACGACGCCGAAGACGCCCGCAACCCAGCAGGCCAGCGGTATCACCGCCGCTAGCATTGCGTACTCGGCCAGTTCGGCGGCGCGGCGCGCGGTGAGGCTGGGCGTGAGGCCGAGCAGGGGAATCAAGAAGACGGCGCCTGCGACAACCCCCAGAGCGCCGAACCAGTGCCCGCGCTGCGGCGCGCTCGCGACCGCCACCGCGAATACCGTTGCGATACAGACGAACCCGCTCACCGTCAATGCACAGCGTCGGACGGTCCCGATGTGCGTGCGGGCGCGCAGGAGCAACGTCGTCCCGACGACACCGCAGAACGCCGCCACCGCGACGGAGACTTCGTGTGCATACGCCGAACCGATACCGACCAGCAAAGTGCCCACCGCCGCGACCACCGCAGCACCGACGATCATTCCCGTCAGCATGTCGTGGGCGAGCGTCGGGCGGTCCTCTCCGACCGTCGCTTCAGCGTCGGGACCGTCCGCATCGGGCGGCGTGGGCCCGATGCGGGTCAGCAAGATCGCCACCCGCGGAGCCGAACTCAGCCCAGCCAGCGCCAGCGCGGCGAGCAGTGCGCCGGACGTGACGGCGTCGAGATCCCATGCGAGCGCACCGGCCGACGTCGCTGCGCACAGCAGCGAAGCGGTGACGATCCCGGTCAAGGGGGTATGCCCTCGGCCGGTGAATCGCAGACACACCACCGCGACGGTCAGTGCTGTCGTCGACGCCAGCAGGAGGTGTGCGGCGGGCGGCCCCGCGGGCACGGCGACGGCACCCGTGGCCGCGGCCAATATCGCTGCCAGCGCGCTGAAAGCGATACACAGCAACGGTTCGCGGAGTGTCCGGCGAGCGACGATCGCGGCGGTGACCGCAGCGACGGACAGGCCGGCGCCGGTCACGACCGGTCCGGTACCCGCGACGCAGCGCGCCGACCACACGATCGCGGTGCCCCCGATACCGGCGGCGACCAGGCTGGCGCCGACGTACACCTGCCGCGGCACGGAACCCTGTGACGGTCCGAGCCTGGCTACCGTACGGGTGGAATCGCGGTCGAGGACGACAGGTGCTGGAACGAGGTTGGTGGTGAGCCACAGCAGTTCGCCGTCGCGAATGTTGTTGCCGGGCAGCGTGAGCGATTCGTCCAAGGGAAGCCCGCCGACCCGGCGGAGCCGCCAGCGCTCACCGGTCCAGGGGTCGGTGCGATCGGCGTGGACGAGTTCGACGATTGCCGGCAGCATCTCGCCGAGACACGCCGTCTTCGGCAGCGCGAGATCGACCGCCTGCGGGTTCTGTGTGTGTCCGAGGTGGACGGTGACTCGGCACAGTGAATCAGGCATCGCATCCCCCCGATGACGCCGGTGTGCTCACCGTAACGCAGCCGATGAGGCGAGTCGCGCAGCAGTTTTCCGGTTGGGGATGGAACCGAACGGGCGTCGGCCGCGTCCAGTTCATTGATGGAGCCGTATCGTGAGCCGCAGGGTGTCGTGGTGAAACCACCACCGGCACTTCCGAAAGCGGCATCGGGCAATCCCGTCGCGCGGCTGCTGCCGGTGGCCATGCTCGTCGCAGCCCTCGGCATGATGGCCGTCTACTTCACCTCAGGAGCGAGCGCGAACCGCACACCCATGTTCGTGTTCTTCCCGGTGATGATGGTCATGTCGGTTCTGGGCTCGGTGCTCTACGGTGCCCGCGGCGGGGCGAACCGATCGGCCGAGATCGACGGCAACCGGCGATCGTACCTGCGCTACCTCGACTGTCTGGACGACGACATCGCGGCGACGACGGCCGACCGACGCCGGTCGCAGCATTCGCGCCACCCGGCCCCCGAGTCGTTGTGGGCACTTGTCGGAAGCCCTCGACAGGTCGAGCGGGAGCCCGGCGACGAGGACTTCTGCTGGGTCCGGGTGGGGATCGGTGATCAGCCCCTGGGCACACCGCTGCTGGAGCCCGATCTCGGCGCCACCGACGACCAGGACCCCGTGACGGTGTCCGCGGTGCGCGCGCTGCTCCGGCAGCGGTCGGTTGTCGGGCGGCTGCCGGTCGCGTTGCCGCTGCGCGAGTATCCCGTCATCGCGGTGGACGGCGAAGAACAGTACGCGCGAGGACTCGTGCGGGCGATGGTGTGTCAATTGGCGGTGCAGCACGGGCCGCACGTACTCGCGATCGCCGCCGTCACCGACGAGCGGACACATGCGAACTGGGAGTGGCTCAAATGGCTTCCCCATCGGGAACATTCGCCGCGAGTCGGCGGTGACCCGGCGGGGCGGCACCTCGTGGTGATCGCCGACGGTGAACCGGCAGCAGACGCGGTTCGGCTCGCCGCCACGGGTGGAGCCACCGTTGTCAGGATCGGTGCCGACCCGTCGCCGCGCGTGTTGTCTCTGCGCCTCGACGCCGACCGGCTGACGTTGCGCACCGCCGACGGACGCGCGACGAGCTGCCGGCCGGACTCGTTGACACCGGTGCAGGCCCTCACATGCGCGCGTCGGCTGGCGGGCCGTCGACGTGCGCCGGCGAGGGCTACGTACCGCTCGTCGACCCTGGGCGGCTGGCTCAATCTGATCGGCATCGAGGACCCCAACCAGATGAGCATCGAAAACCTCTGGGCGCGATGCACCGACCGCCAACTCCTGCCGGTGGCGATCGGCATCGCGAACGACGGGACACCGGTGCGCATCGATATCAACGAGGCCGCCCGTGACGGCATCGGCCCGCACGGGCTGTGTGTCGGCGCCACCGGCTCCGGCAAGTCGGAGCTCCTGCGCACCCTGGTCCTCGGCATGATCACCACCCATCCGCCGGATGTCCTCAACCTGGTGCTGGTCGACTTCAAGGGCGGCGCGACGTTCCTCGGCCTGGAGCGCGCGAGGCATGTGGCCGCGGTGATCACCAACCTCGCCGACGAAGCTCACCTCGTCGCACGGATGAACGACGCGCTCACCGGCGAGGTTCATCGCAGGCAGGAATTGCTTCGCGCAGCAGGCAATTTCGTCAACGTCACCGATTACGCGCGGGCCCGGTCCCGCGGTGCGCCGCTGCCGCCGTTGCCCGCCCTGTTCATCGTCGTCGACGAGTTCTCCGAACTGCTCAGCCAGCACCCCGACTTCGCCGAACTGTTCGTCGCGATCGGCAGGTTGGGCAGATCGCTGGGCATCCACCTGCTGTTGGCCAGTCAACGGCTCGACGAGGGCAGGCTGCGCGGGCTGGACACGCATCTGTCCTACCGGATCTGCCTGAAGACGTTCTCCGCGAGTGAATCCCGCGCAGTGCTGGGTGTGGCCGACGCGCATACCCTGCCCGGTAACCCGGGCGCGGCCCTCCTCAAGACGGCTGCGGGTGACCTGATCCGATTCCAGGCGGCTTTCGTCTCCGGTCCGTCCCCGCGACCGCACGTCGAATACCGGTCCGATGCGCCAGTGCCACAGCTGTTCACCGCCGCCGCACCCACCGCGGTCAGCGATGTCCGGGCCGAACAACACAGTCTCACCCTCTTGGATGCGGTGTTGGACAGAGTTGCCGGGCGAGGCCCGGCAGCACATCCGGTCTGGCTTCCGCCGCTGGCTGCGCCACCCACGCTCGACCTGATCATGCAAGCCGGTGGCGGGCACGAGCTCAGTGTGCCGATCGGGCTGGTGGACAGCCCTTTCCAACAGCGCCACGATCTGCTCGTCGCGCCGGTGGCGGCGGCCAACGTCGCGGTCGTCGGCGCGCCCCAGTCGGGCAAGTCGACGGCCGTGCGCACGCTGATCATGGCCCTCGCGGAGGCGCACAGTCCCGACGAGATCGGCTTCTACTGCCTCGATTTCGGTGGCGGTGCGCTGGCCGGGCTCGGCGAACTGCCACACGTCGGGGCGGTCGGGGGTCGGACCGATGCGGATCTGTGCCGACGCACTGTTGCCGTGGTCGAATCGCTGATCCGGGCGAGGGAGATTCGCTTCCGCCGTGGCGGAATCGATTCGATGACGGAGTACCGCGCGCTACGGTCCGCGGATGCGGCGGTCGGGTCCGACGACCCCTACGGCGACGTCTTCCTCGTTGTCGACGGCTGGGCGCACCTTCGCCAGCAATTCGAGGGTTTGGAGGCGCCGATCACCGCGATCGCCGCACGGGGACTTGCGTTCGGCGTGCACGTCGTCGTCACCGCCTCCCGATGGGCCGAGCTTCGCCCGGCGCTGAAGGACCAGATCGCGACCCGGATAGAACTACGACTCGGCGATCCCGCTGAGTCGGAGATGGATCGCCGACGGGCACGCACCCTGACGAATGCGCCGCCGGGCCGGGGGCTCACCGCCGACGGCCGGGAAACGGTGATCGCCCTGCCGCGCTGGGACGGCGTGTGCAGTATGGCCGGACTGGGCGAGGCGCTGGCCGCTACCGTCGAGCGGCACCAGCAGCGATGGGCCGGGCAGTCCGCGCCGCGCATAGAACTCCTCCCGGTTCTGGTCGAGCATGCGCAACTCGTCGAATCCGCCTCGGATGGGCGGTCTTCCGAGTTCACGGTCGGCCTCGGCGAGCGGGAACTGCAGCCGATGACGGTGGATTTCGCTGAGCAAGCACATCTGCTGGCGCTCGGAGAGGCCGGCTGCGGCAAGACCTCGCTGCTGCGGTTGCTGTGTCACGAGATCGTACGGACGCGTGGCGCCGATGGGGCGCGGTTGGAGATCGTGGACTTCCGGCGCTCACTGCTCGGCGTCGTCGAATCCGAGCACCTGTGCGGATACGCGGCGTCGCCGGCGGCGCTGGCCACAAGGATGCCCAAACTGCTCGCCATGTTGGAGGCGCGCATGCCGGGCGAGAGCGTGACACAGCAGCAGCTGCGGGACCGGTCGTGGTGGTCGGGTCCGGAAATCTTCCTCGTCGTCGACGATTACGATCTGGTCGCCGCGTCGACGGGCAATCCGTTGACACCGCTGGCCGACTTCCTGCCGCACGCCACGGACCTCGGCCTCCACGTCGTCGTCGCCCGCCGATCCGGAGGCGCCGCGCGGGCGATGTTCGATCCCCTCCTCGCGCGGATGCGCGAACTCGGATGCATGGGCGTGATGATGAGCGCAAGCCCCGACGACGGTGTCCTCCTGGGCTCGGTTCGCCCGTCATCGCAACCGCCAGGACGCGGCACGCTGATCACCCGCCGCGACGGCGAGCACCTCATCCAGGTCGGCTGGACCGAGCCGCCGTGAACCCTGCCGTCATCGAGGTGGGGCCCGCCACAATCCGCAGCCCCAACCCCCTTGATCCAGACCTGGTTTCGGTGGCCCTGGGCGCCATCGACGACGACTTGGCGCTACTTGCCGAACACGCGGTCTGCGTGCCGGACTTGTGGACCGACCTGATGCGAACCGCACTCGGCGACGCCGACGCGGTTGTCCTCGTCTGCCCGACATGGTGGCCGAGCACACGAACCGACCGCGTGCGGAGGGCAGTCGTGGCGGCGACCAGCGTCGAGGTGGTCGGGCGGACCTCGGTGCTTCAACGCGAGGGGTGCACGACCGTCGTCGAGTTCGGCCCCGAGTTGGTGGTGGTCACCCGTGCCGGCGCTCGCCCGGTCGTCATTGCCGACGTCGACGCGGAAACGGCGGACACAGTGGCTGCCGCGGTCGGGCTCACCGGACCCGTCCTCCTCGACGCGCCTTACCCCGATCGGTTGGCGGAGGAAGTCGTGAAACGACTGGCGGCCAGCGGGATTCAGGTCCGGTCGGCCGACGCGGGGGCCGTTGTTCGGGCCGCCGCGCGGCAGCCGCCGTCGTCCGACGATGTCGTCCCCGGTCCCGGCGGGAACCGACCTCGTCGGAGAGCGGTGCTGACGGGTGTCGTGGCGGTGACGGTATGCGCCGCGTTCGCGCTGCGCGGGGGTGCCGCCGAGCCGCCGAGCGCCGCGGCCACCCTGCTGGTGGAGGGCCGGGTCCAGGTGGCGGTGCCCGCGGGCTGGCCGGTGCAGCGGATCACCTCGGGGCCGGGATCGGCTCGAGCTCAACTGAACTCGCCCTCCGACGGCGACGTCGCGCTGCACCTCACCCAATCGGTGGGACCGCCACGGGCAGGTCTCGTCGAGACCGCCGTCTCCTTGCGGGCCGCGCTTGCCGACGAACCGAGCGACGTCTTCGTCGACTTCAACGCCTCCGGCTCCCCGGCGGGGCGCGCCGGGGTGACGTACCGGGAACTCCGCGCCGATCATCACGTCGCGTGGACGGTTCTCGTCGAGGACGGCATCCGCATCGCGATCGGCTGCCAGAGCGCACCGGGCCGCGACTCCATGGTGCGCGAGGTCTGCGACCAGGCAATCAGGTCTGCACACGTGATCTCTTGACTCTGGTGGAACCGAATCCGCGCCGGCTGCGTCGTATCAGACAGAACAGGTCGTATCAGACAGAACAGAAGCAAGAACTGAAGGGATACCCATGACGACACCGCAAGGCGGTTCGCTGAACACCGATTTCGAGTTGATGACCGTCGTCGCGAACCAGACGGACGCGCGGAACGAGGAGATTCGCGCGATGCTGCAGTCGTTCATCGGGCGGATGAGCGCCGTACCGCCGTCGGTCTGGGGCGGTGTCGCGGCGACCCGCTTCCGCGACGTGGTCGACCGGTGGAACGCCGAATCGCTGAAGCTCCATGCCTCGCTGGAGCGCATTGCCGAAACGATACGGCTCAACCAGCAGACGCTTCGAGAAGCCAACGAAAGCCACGCGCACCGCATCGGCGCGGTGGCCAACCACCTTTAAGGAGTCGCGATGGATCACGTGTTGTCGTACAACTTCGACGAGATCGAGTACACGGTCCGCCAGGAGATCCACGCGACCTCCACCCGCTTGAACGGCGCGCTTGAGGAGCTACGCGCCCAGATCGCCCCGCTGCAGGAGGCGTGGACACGCCAGGCAGCCGATGCGTACCGCCTCGAACAGGCCAGGTGGGAGCAGGCAGCGGCCGCACTCAACGAGATTTTGTTCAGCCTCGGCAACGCGGTCCGCGACGGCGCGGACGACGTCGCCGCGACCGATCGCAGCGCCGCGAGCGCGTGGGGCGCATAAGCACGACAAGACCTGTGCGGTCCGCACTGGAGGGGAGCCAGGGAACGCACGGTTGGCGCCACCGTGGCCGAGGAGAGCGGCCACGGTGGCGCACCACCTTTCGACTACTCGCAGGCGATACCGTCGCCGTCGCGGTCCAGGTGCGCGGCATAACCGTCTTCGCCCTGCAGGATCGGCGCCACGCCGGCCTCGCGCGCGGCGGTGCAGTTCTTGTAATACACATCGGCAGATGCGGTCGCTGCTCCGGCCGCGGTTGCGGCGATGACGAGCGCGGCGACGATCAGACCACGAATCAATGTCACTCCCTTGAGATCTTGAATTTCCGGTTGCGGGCCGGGCGGTTTGCCGGTCACTCCCGCGACGACGGTAGGCCGGCGGCGACGCGAAGGAATCCGGGATTTCCCTATGCTTGTGTCTGTTCGCCGCCGGACCGTTTTGACCTGCGACGACGCACCCAGGTAAGCTGCCTCGTTGGCGTGCGGTAAGCACGGGTTCTCGGGTCAACGTCGGTCGCCGAGAGCAAACCCCGCCGACCACGCCTGACCGGCACCCGGGTCACCGGGATTCGAAACCCGAGAGGGCAAAGGGAAGGTAGCGCTGTGCCTACGTACACGCCGAAGGCGGGTGACACCACGCGTTCGTGGTACGTCATCGACGCCACCGACGTGGTGCTCGGCCGGCTCGCCGTCGCGGCAGCGAATCTGCTGCGGGGCAAGCACAAGCCGACATACACGCCGAATGTCGACGGTGGCGATTTCGTCATCGTCATCAACGCCGACAAGGTCGCCATCGGCGGCGACAAGCTGCAGAAGAAGTTCAGCTACCGCCACTCGGGGTATCCCGGCGGTCTGCGCAAGCGCTCGCTCGGCGACGAGATGGAAAAGCACGCCGACCGGGTCGTCGAGAGGGCGATCCTCGGCATGATCCCCCACACCAAGCTCGGCCGGCAGATCCAGAAGAAGCTGCGGGTCTACGTCGGGCCCGAGCATCCGCACACCGCGCAGCAACCGATTCCGTACGAGATCAAGCAGGTGGCGCAATGACCGAAGCGACGGGGACCGAAACCGTTGAAAACACTGAAGCCGTGACGGAAGCAGCCGCCGAAGCGACTCCCCGCGAGCCGGTCTTCATCGATCGTCCGATCCAGACCGTGGGCCGCCGCAAGGAAGCCGTGGTGCGGGTCCGCCTGGTCCCCGGAACGGGCCAGTTCAACCTCGATGGCCGCAGCCTCGAGGACTACTTCCCGAACAAGGTGCATCAGCAGCTCATCAAGGCTCCGCTGGTCACCGTGGATCGGCTGGAGAGCTTCGACATCTACGCCCACCTCGACGGTGGCGGCCCATCCGGGCAGGCCGGCGCGCTGCGTCTGGCGATCGCCAGGGCGCTGATCCTGGTACAGCCCGAGGACCGGCCCGCGCTGAAGAAGGCGGGCTTTTTGACCCGCGACCCGCGGGCCATCGAGCGCAAGAAGTACGGCCTGAAGAAGGCGCGCAAGGCGCCTCAGTACAGCAAGCGCTGATCGTTGCGCGAAACCGCCGGGTGTGCACCGCACATCCGGCGGTCTTGCATTCAAATCCGCCCGCTCCCTGCGGTCTATGTCACATTCGCGCGAGTCAGGTTTCGGACATCCGATTGTCGTAAACACCTCGGTGCTGGAGGCGGCGGCGCTGCATGCGCTGGCAGACCGCAACTGTCACCGGTACGAGCCAGTCACGTCGTTGGGGGGCCGGATCGTCGTCTCCGGACTGAAAAGGAGCTGTAGATGATGAGCCTGATCAACACCGCGAAGAACGCGAAGACCGCTAGGACGCTGACCGCAGGCGCCGTGTTGGGCGGATCGCTGCTCTTCACTGCCGGCCTGGGAATGGCGATGGCGCAGCCGGCCACGGCTCAGGACGGCCGAGTCAATGTCTCGATCGGCAACGCTGGTGTCCTCGAGGACGTCGACGTGACCGCCGTCGCGCAGATCGCGGCGGGTGTGTGCGACGTCGACGTGAACTCGGCCAACGCTCTGGCGCAGGCCGCCGACACCGAGGGCACCGATCAGACGGTGTGCACGAACAACCTGGGTACCGTCGCGATCCAGCAGAACGGCCCCGGCCACTCCGAGAACGCGCCGGGTCAGGCCCAGGAGGCCCCGGCGACTTCTGAGCCGGCCACCCCGACCGCCGAAAACGGCGGCAGCTAGGCAGCGCCACCCTCACCGCCCGTATCCGTCCCGGACGCGGGCGGTGAGTCGCATCTGGATACCGATTCGGCGACGGCGCGGCCGTCGACGCCCGCAATTAACCCTCCAGCGGGCATTTATGAGAAGTTTGTCGGCATGGCTCGACTTTTCGGCACCGACGGAGTGCGCGGAGTCGCCAACCAGGATCTGACCGCTGAGCTGGCCTTGGCCCTCGGTTCAGCGGCCGCGCGTCGGTTGGCCACCGCCGGTGGACACGCCAGGCGGGTGGCTGTCGTCGGCCGTGACCCGCGCGCCAGCGGCGAGATGCTGGAGGCGGCGGTCATCGCCGGGCTGACCAGCGAAGGAGTCGACGCTTTGCGCGTCGGGATCCTGCCGACTCCGGCGGTCGCCTATCTGACCAGCGCTTACGACGCCGACTTCGGCGTGATGATCAGCGCCTCGCACAACCCGATGCCCGATAACGGCATCAAGATTTTCGGCCCGGGCGGGCACAAGCTCGACGACGCCACCGAGGACCGGATCGAGGAACTCGTCAATCAGGGCCCGGGAAACCGGCCCACCGGTGCGGGGATCGGACGTGTGGTCGATGCCGAGGACGCTCTCGACCGCTATCTTCGGCACGTCGGCAAGGCCGTCGCCACCAGGTTGGACCAACTCACTGTCGTCGTCGACTGCGCTAACGGCGCCGCCTCGGCCGCCGCGCCGCAGGCTTACCGCGCCGCGGGTGCCAATGTCATCACGATCAACGCACAGCCGGACGGCCTGAATATCAACGACCGCTGCGGCTCGACCCATATGGAGACGCTGCGGTCCGCGGTTGTCTCGTCCGGCGCCGACCTGGGCCTCGCTCACGACGGCGACGCCGACCGTTGCCTCGCCGTCGACGCGCACGGGCGTGTCATCGACGGCGACGCGATCATGGTGATTCTCGCCCTCGCCATGCAGGAGAGCGGCGAACTGGCGTCGAACACGCTGGTGGCGACCGTGATGAGCAACCTCGGGTTGCATCTGGCGATGCGGACGGCCGGGGTCGAGGTCCGCACCACCAGCGTGGGGGATCGCTACGTCCTGGAGGAACTCCGTGCCGGAGCGTACGCACTCGGCGGCGAGCAGTCCGGTCATATCGTCATGCCGGCATGGGGTACGACGGGCGACGGCATCGTCACCGGGCTGCGGTTGATGTCGCGGATGGCGCAGACCCGGTCTTCGCTCGCAGCGCTGGCTGCGCCGATGCGGACGTTGCCGCAAGTCCTGATCAACGTCGAGGTAGCAGACAAGGCGACCGTCGCCGACGCCCCGTCGGTCCGCACCGCGGTCGCCGAGGTGGCAGCGGAGCTCGGTGACACCGGCCGAATCCTGTTGCGCCCGTCGGGGACCGAACAAGTCGTGCGGGTGATGGTGGAGGCGGCCGACGAAGACACCGCGCGGCAACTGGCGGTCCGGGTCGCCGAACAGGTCAGCGCTCAACGCTGACGATGGAACCGGCGGGAGTCGCCGCGCGTCCAAGTCATACATGGGAGAAGCGGACGCATCCCGCGTCGACGTCGCCGCACTGTTGAGCGTCGCGCGGGAGTACCAGGTTGCCGCCGACATCGTCGACGCCGCCATACGAACGCATCTGAGCGGCTTGGCGTTTGACGGTGCCCGCGCGGGCCGGGCGTACGTCGCCCACGGCGAAGCGGTGCGGTCCGCGGTTGAGGACATCGTGAACCAGATGCGGCGATGGTCCCGCGCTTCGGCGGAGATCGCCGTCGCGCTTCGGGTGTCCGCGAACCGGTACGCCGAAGCCGACGCGCACGCCGCCGGTCGGTTGGGGTGACAGATGACCGAAACACTCGATGCCACAGCGCGGTTGGCCGACGGTATGCCTGGCGTAACCGATATCCAGCAGTACGTCCTGGCTTGTCAGTGTCTCGGTTACCAGCACCCCGACCTGACGGCGCACCCTGCCCAGGTTCATGACTGGTATGCCACCGAGGACGGCATGGATCTGGGTGCCCTCGAGACCGATTGCGTTGCCCTGCAGGCCGCAGCGGCGGCAGCCGAGGATGCGCTTGCTCGGCAGAACGATCAGCTGAGCACTCTCGCGGCGGCCTGGCAGGGCGGCGGCGCGAACGCGTCACGGGAGTTCCTGCGCCGCCACGGCGAAGCGTCTGCGTTTGCCGCGACCGCCCTCCGGACCGCCGCGCACGCGTTCGCCGACCTGCGCGACCACCTCTGGCAGTCCGTGGATGGCAAGGTCGCACGCGTGCTGACCATCGGTGACGGTGCGCAGGCCCGGCGCACGGACTGGCTGGCCGCGTCGCAGGTCGTCACCACCGGCGCCGGTGACCGCGCGGCCGCCAGTGAACTGATCGATCAAGAGGTGAAGCCGTTCGTCGACAACGTGATCGGTGGCGACTGGGTCGCGGCGATGCGTGCGGCCGTCGGCGCGGTGCAGGCGGCCTACGAGGCGGCGTCAGCGCAGATCGCATCGGAGGCCGAAGCGATATTCGACGTGCCGGGTGCACTAGGGCCGGCATGGAGCCCGTCGCCGTCGGCCGACGGTGTGGTGCCGACTTCACCCGCGGGGACTGCTACGGCGCCGGCCCCGAGCGCAGCATTCGCCGCGCCGGCCCCCGTCGCACCGGCGGCTTGGGGTGGCACAGCGGCTGCGGCTCCGCCTCCCGTCGGGCCACCGCCTCCTGTTGCCGCACCGCTACCGAATGACTCCGCGATGGCGCAGCCGACGGCGGCTCCGCCGCTGCCGTCTTTGGGCGGTGGCTTGCCCGATACCGGAAGCGGCCTTTCGGGTTTCGGCCAACAGCTTCGTGACTTGTTGGGCGGAATAATCGGCGGCAGCCCGTTCGACGATTCCATGGCGGTTGACGATCCGCTCGACACGGCGGATATCGGTGAGTCCGAGGCCGAAGAGGGGTCGGACGTCGATGAGTCGGACGAGGCCGAAGACCAGGCCGAAGAGGACGGCGAGACCGACGAAGCGGAGGACGTCGAGGAAGAATCGGAGGAGCCCGTCGAACCGGCGGTGGCCGAGTCCGCCTGTCCACCCGAGCCGGTGCCGGCCGCCGCCGACGATGTGCCGGCCGACGAGCCAGTCCCAACGCCGCCGCCGCAACCCTTGGGGGTGACGTCGACGCCGCTGCCTGAGGGGTCGGACGCTGGTACGCCTTGTGAGATCGCGGCCGATGAACTACCTCAGGTCGGTGAGTGACGTCGAGCGCGATGCTCTGCCGTGACCAAAGGTTTCGTGTCTAGAACGAGTGTTTCGCGGCCCGAGAGCATGGGCTGCATGATCCCGCGCTGGCCGCGTCGTGCCTTCGACCCCGTCCGGGTGTCGCTCTGCGGACGGTGTGCAGGCTCATGCGCTCATATCCGGCCAGTCGGAGCCGTTGACAAGCAAGCGGACGCACTCGTCTGCCACCACTTGGTTTCGGTGGCTCGTGCCGCAGTGTTCGCACCAACGATGAACGACCGCACCCGCGGTCCTCCGGCGGTTACAACTCAGGGCCAGCGCTACACCTGCTCCTGTCGCCAGACGTCGGCAGGCCAGTAGTTGTGGGGATGACGGCCGCGCGCGAATCTCGGTCCCGCGGTGTGGTAGGTATGCGTCGGATCTCATTTGCCGCACCCCCTTCTGGAGTGCAACCCGGAGTACCCACATATTTGGGGTTAATGCCGGGAACTCGTCGGTAACATACAGCCGGCCCCTGGCGGAACTGCGCGTTCATTTGCCCGCGCCGCACTGACCGGCACATAAGTCACGACCGCTCTGGCCCATACCGCTCTGATCGTGCCGGCACGGTGCCGGTCATCGAGATCGTCCTCGTAAAGATCGACGTGTTCGCCCATCACGAGGGCTGCGACGGCCCATTCGGCGTCGCACGGCCGCTCTACTCCGCGTTCGGCGTGGTCGTCGCGTTACTGCCGGAGGTAGCGGCCCGACGCCTTGATCGCGTCGGGCGTCGCCGCCGCTGCTGATGTCCCCTGGCCGACGAAGGCTGGTGCGGACGCGCGGGTTCGGGCCGGCTGGCGACAATCGAATCTCCGAAAGTCCGCTTACCCGGCGCGATTTCGTTCAGCACCGGGTGTGATGAGCCGCTGAAACGGGTGATCGTCGGCTTCACGCCGGCCTTACGTGTCAACTGCCGCACATCGGACACCTGCTCGTCGAGCATCAGCGTGACCACCGTGCCGTCGGCCCCGGCGCGTGCCGTCCGGCCCGAGCGGTGTAGATACGCCTTGTGCTCGACGGGCGGGTCGGCGTGCACCACGAGGCTCACATCGTCGACGTGGATACCACGCGCGGCGATATCGGTCGCCACCAGCACGGTGGCCGAACCATCGGAGAAGGCCGCGAGATTGCGGGTACGCGCATTCTGCGACAGGTTGCCGTGCAACTCCACTGCGGGCACACCGCGTGAGTTCAACTGGCGGGCAAGGTTCTTGGCACCATGCTTGGTGCGGGCGAACACGATGGTCCGGCCGGGAGACGCGGCGAGGTCGGCCAGCACGCCGAGTCGGGCGGCCTTGTCGACGTGCAACACGTGGTGCTCCATCGCGGTCACCGGCGACTGCTCCGAATCGACGCTGTGCACAACGGGATTGTTCAGGTACCGCTTCACCAGCACGTCGACGCCGCCGTCGAGGGTGGCCGAGAACAGCATCCGCTGGCCGTTACGAGGGGTCTTGTCCAGCAGCCGTTTCACCGGGGGAAGGAAACCGAGGTCGGCCATGTGGTCGGCCTCGTCCAGCACGGTGATCTCGACGGCCGACAGGTCGGCATGGCGCGATTTCACATGGTCCTCGAGCCGTCCCGGGCAGGCGATCACGATGTCGACGCCTTGGCGCAGCGCCTGGATCTGCGGGTTTGGGCCGACGCCACCGATGATCGTCACCGACCGCAGGCCGGTGGCCGCCGCGAGCGGCGCGAGCGACGCGCTGATCTGCGCGGCCAGTTCGCGGGTGGGCGCGAGGATGAGGGCACGTGGGCGGACCGGCGCACGTTTCACCGGCTTCGCAGTGAGCCTGGTCACTACGGGCAACAGGAACGCGTAGGTTTTGCCGGATCCGGTGCGACCGCGGCCGAGAACGTCGCGACCCGCTACCGAGTCGGGCAGCGTCGCGGCCTGAATGGGGAAGGGCGAGTCGATGCCGTTGGCGGCGAGAGTGTCGACGACGGTCTTCGAAAGGCCGAGGTCGGCGAAGGTGGGCACGGTTGTGCCACTGGGGATTTGCACAGACAAGTAAAACTCCGGAAGTTCGGTGTGGTCGTCCTGCCCGGCGCGGATGATCCGCGGCGCTCGGTATGACGATCGAACTGGGTCGATTATCGCCTTCGGCGATGCGGCAAAAGGCAGAACAGAAGATGCCGCTGCAGACACTGTACAGGGGTGCGGCGCTTCGGCGTAATCGGCTACGGCAGCAGGCCGTGCAGTTCCTCGACGAACCGGACGATTTCGCGGCGGTCGCCGGAAAGCGGCTGCAACAGAAGCGTCGTCGCACCGGCTTCGGCGACGGCGGCCACCCGCTCCTTGACGAATCCGCGTGGGCCCACCAGCGACACGTTGCGCACCAAGTCATCCGGCACCGCCGCGATCGCTTCGGCCTTCTTGCCGGCGAGGTAGAGATCCTGGATGGTGTCGGCGACCTCGCCGTACCCGTACCGGGTGGCGAGGTCGTGGTAGAAGTTGCGTCCCCGCGCGCCCATACCGCCGATGTACAAGGCCAATTGCGGTTTCACCCACGACAACCGGTCGTCGACGTCGTCACCGATGGCCAGGGGAGCGCTGACCATAACATCGAGTGGGGCCAACGAGGGATCGCGTTTGGCGAACCCGGCCCGCAACGACTCACCCCACACGGCGTCGGCTTGCTCCGGATAGAAGAACACCGGCTGCCAACCCTCGGCGATTTCTGCGGTGAGTTCGACATTCTTCGGGCCGAGAGCGGCGATCGTGATCGGAATACGATCGCGCACAGGATGATTGATCAACTGCAGTGGCTTGCCCAGACCCGTGCCCTGATCGGCGGGCAACGGAATCTGATAGTACTTGCCGTCGAATTGCACGCGCTCGCGCCGCCACACCTGCCTGCAAATCTCGACCACTTCCCGGGTGCGCCCCAGCGGCGCGTCGAACGGAACGCCGTGGAAGCCCTCCATCACCTGCGGACCGGACGTCCCGATGCCGAGCCGGAAGCGGCCGCCGGAGACGTAGTCGAGCCCCGCCGCCGTCATCGCCAGCAGCGTCGGTGTGCGGATATAGATCGGGACGACGCCGGTACCAAGTTCGATGCGCGATGTCTTGGCCGCCAGGAAGCCGAGCTGGCTGATCGCGTCGTACGAGTACGCCTCGGCCACCAGCGCGAGGTCCACCCCGACCCTCTCCAGCTCGACGACCTGGTCGACCGCGTCGAGAAAGCCGTCGGTGTAGTTGAGGAAGATCCCGGTCCGCATCATCGAGTTATACACCCCCAACCGGTTGGTTGGTGACCTCAGGGCTTCAGCAGCGCGACGACTTTGTTCTCCAAGTCCACCGGGTCATCGGAGAAGGGGTCGACAGTCGGGGCCTTCGGCAGTGCGACCTCGGGGTCGGCGAAGTCGCGGTACGTCTTGTCGCCGGTCAGCGTGTGCATCAGGTATCCGGTCAGCAGTGCCCGAACCACCTTCTGAGTGCTGCGGTCGGCGCCCGGCAGCCCGACGACGCGCGCCAGGCGACGGCCCTCGATCAAGCCGCCCGGCTTGGCCTTGGCCACGGTGCGGAACGTGGCCGCCTTCCAGGCCCGGGCCAGTTCCACCGCGTTGGACCGCAGCGTCATCGGATCGCCCGGCCCGCTGAGCACCAGGCCGGGAACCTGCAGCGTCGCCGCGGGCTCCTCGGCGGGCGGAGAAGTGACTGTGGGGAATATCGCAACGACAGATTTCGGTTTGGCGGGCATCCCCGCCGCCGCGAACACCGCCGCCGAGCCGCCGAACCCGTGTCCGACGACGCCGAGCTTGGAGCGGTGCACGCTGATCTCGCCCCCTCCGAGGCGGACGCCGGTGATGATGTCGAGCGTCGTGCCCAGGTCATAGGCGAAGTTGAGGGCCGACGGGGCAAGACCCGTTTCGGTCGCCGGCGCCGCCGCGACGATCCCCCACGACGCCAAATGCTCCAGCGTCCCCTGGTAGCGGTCCGCTCCGGCAAGCCAGTCGTGGCCGAAGGCGACCCCGGGCAGATTGAATCCGGCTTCGGGGGTGAACACGACACCGGGAAGGCCGGCGAAGGCCAGGTCACCACGTAGAACGCGGTACGGGCCGCGGCGGGTCAAGGCCGTGAAGAGCTTCTTCGTGCTGGCCACCAGACGACCGTAGCCCACAGGGTTCTGAGCGGCTCTTGCACTACCCTGAATGCCTATGTGCGGAATCGTCGGCTACGTCGGGCAGCGTCCTGCCTGCGACATCGTCGTCGACGCGCTGCGTCGGATGGAGTATCGCGGATACGACTCCTCGGGCGTCGCCCTGCTCGACGGCCACGGCGGCCTCACCGTCCGTCGCCGGGCCGGGCGGCTGGCCAACCTCGAAGCCGCGCTCACCGACACCGATTCCGTCAGGCTCGCGGGCAGCACCGGCCTGGGCCACACCCGCTGGGCCACCCACGGCAGGCCCACGGATCGCAACGCCCACCCGCACCGCGACGCCGACGGCAAGATCGCCGTCGTCCACAACGGGATCATCGAGAACTACGGCCCGCTGCGCGCCGAACTCGAGCAGTCCGGGGTGGAGTTCGCCAGCGACACAGACACCGAGGTCGCGGTGCATCTGGTCGCCCGGCAGTACCGCGACGGTGACACCGCCGGCGACTTCGCGGCGTCGGTGCTCGCGGTCCTGCGGCGGCTGGAGGGGCACTTCACGCTGGTGTTCGCCAACGCCGACGAGCCGGGCACGATCGTGGCGGCACGGCGCTCCACACCACTGGTGCTCGGCGTCGGCGACGGCGAGATGTTCGTCGGTTCGGACGTCGCCGCGTTCATCGAGCACACGCGCGACGCCATCGAGCTCGGTCAGGACCAGGCGGTGGTCGTCACCGCCGACGGCTACCGCATCACCGACTTCGACGGCGTGGACGACGCCGCGAACGCCCGCACCTTTCACGTCGATTGGGACACGTCGGCGGCCGAAAAGGGCGGATACGAGTACTTCATGCTCAAGGAGATCGCCGAACAGCCCGCCGCGGTCTCCGACACGCTGCTCGGCCACTTCGCGGACAACCGCATCGTGCTCGACGAGCAGCGGCTGTCCGACCAGGAACTGCGCGAGGTCGACAAGGTGTTCGTGGTGGCCTGTGGCACGGCGTACCACTCCGGGCTGCTGGCCAAGTACGCGATCGAGCACTGGACCCGGCTGCCCGTCGAGGCGGAGCTCGCGAGCGAATTCCGTTATCGCGACCCGGTTCTGGACAGGCACACGCTCGTGGTGGCGATCTCACAGTCCGGCGAGACCGCCGATACTTTGGAGGCGGTACGGCACGCCAAGGAGCAGAAAGCCAAGGTGTTGGCGATCTGCAATACCAACGGCAGCCAGATCCCGCGCGAATGCGATGCGGTGCTCTACACTCGCGCGGGACCGGAGATCGGCGTGGCGTCGACGAAGACGTTTCTCGCGCAGATCACCGCGAATTACCTTGTCGGCCTTGCGCTGGCGCAGGCGCGCGGCACGAAGTATCCCGACGAGGTCGAGCGCGAGTACCGCGAGTTGGAGGCCATGCCGGATCTGGTCGCCCGCGTGCTGGAGACCGTCGAACCGGTCAGGACGCTCGCACACCGCTTCGCGCAGTCGCAGACCGTGCTGTTCCTCGGCAGGCATGTCGGCTACCCGGTCGCGCTCGAAGGCGCGCTCAAGCTCAAGGAATTGGCGTACATGCACGCCGAGGGCTTCGCGGCCGGCGAACTCAAACACGGTCCGATCGCACTGATCGAGGACGACCTTCCGGTGATCGTGGTGATGCCGTCGCCGAAGAACTCGCCGATGTTGCATGCCAAGCTGCTGTCGAACATCCGCGAGATCCAGGCGCGCGGCGCGGTCACCATCGTGATCGCCGAGGAGGGCGACGACACCGTTCGTCCGTATGCTGATCATCTGATCGAGATACCCGCGGTGTCAACGCTTTTACAGCCGCTGCTGTCGACGATCCCGCTGCAGGTGTTCGCCGCAGGCGTCGCGCAGGCCCGCGGCTACGACGTTGACAAACCGCGCAATCTGGCCAAGTCGGTCACCGTCGAGTAGTACGGGTCGAGTCCCGTTCTGACCGGTTGTTGACGGGTCAGTGGCCCTGCGGACGCTGCAGCACCTCGTCCTGGCGGTCGTCCAGTTCCGTCGGCGTGACGATCGACCGGTCGGTCAGCGTGTCCTCGAGAGCGTCCGCCCAGCTCTGCCAGTACGGTCGAGCCCCGTCGTCGGCGATGCGGCGAATGAGGTGGCGGCGAAAGCTCTCCCACTCGCATGTCTCGGACCGACACAGCGCCACAGTGAGGCCGAATATCCGCTGCTCCCAAGGAGATTCGAAAACGATGTCCCCGTTGTCGCGCGGTAGGGACAGCGGGCCGGCCAGGTCTGCGTCGATGTCAGGCATCGGCCTGCGGCGACGATGCCTGCGCCACCCCGATCATCGCGTCGCGTGTCACGAGGCCGGCCAACGCAGCCTCGTCCAGGCCGTCGGTGCCGGGCGGACGCTGGGGTACGACAAGATAGCGAGCCTCCGCGGAGCTGTCCCACACCCGGATCCGTACGCCGTCCGGCAGCACCAGCCCCATCTCGGCCAGCACGGCGCGCGGTTGGGCGACCACACGCGCGCGGTACTGCGGCGCTTTGTACCAGCGCGGCGGCAGGCCGAGCACAGGCCACGGGTAACACGAACACAGCGTGCAGACCACCACGTTGTGGACCTCGGGCGTGTTCTCTACGGCGACGATCCGGTGCCCCTCCGGGCCGCCGAACCCGAACTCGGCGACAGCCTTGGTTCCGTCGGCGAGCAACCGGTGCCGGTAGGCCTGGTCGCTCCACGCCCTGGCGACGACCTTCGCACCGTTGAGCGGGCCCACGTTGGTCTGATAGTGCTCGATGACGTCGTCGACCACCCTTCGGTCGACGATGCCCTTCTCAACCAGCAGGTCCTCCAGGGCCTGCGCTCGAGCCGCCGCCACTTCGGTCACGACGCCTCCGGACGCGGTTTCAGATAGCACTCGAAGAGGTCGACCCGCATCTCGGTATCCGGTTCGGCGGCGTCGCCCCACAGGTCGGTGGCGTCGAAGGCGACCGTGTAAAGGTGTTGCGGTCGGCTGCGCCGGTGCACGGCATGGGCGTCCGGAAGCAGCGCGGAGCCGTGCTCGCCGACGACGACGCCCGGCTTGCCGGTGACGTACCCCGGTTGGCGGGTATGGCCGGACGCCCGGTGATCGCGTACCTGGACCTGGTCGCCGGCCCGAAAGCGGGGACGCCCGAATGCGGGTCGTGCGCTGCCCAGCACCCTCGGCAGCACGTACGCGGCCAACCAGCGTGGCAGTCGAGGCCGCAACAGCGCAGTCAAGGCCCGCGAAGTGATCTCTCGGCGGGCGGCCGACGCGCATCGTGCACCGGGTTTCGCGGGCCTGCCCTCGATCCGCGCGTCCACCTCGGCCGGGCCGAGATAGCCGGCCTCGACGAGCATTGCCTCGAAGCCTCCGAGCCAGCGCCGGTAATAGCTCGACAGGTACGTCTCGCGCGGCAACCGCTCCAGCGCGAAGCGGAAAGCGTCGATATTGCGGCCGAACAGCAGGAGCACGAACCACGAGATTCCGAAGACCCGGCCTTCCCACCGTTCATGGAAGACCGGCTCATCGGGCTCACGGACGATCGGGCCGAAGAATTCTGTTCGACCACCCATATCGTGCAGGGCCGCCATAACAGCAGCGTAGCCCAGCCGTGCCGGGCGCGGTTGAGCATAAACGCAGACCGGGCTCGGGGCGCGAGAACCGAATGGATGGGCAATGCCTTTCGCTGTCATGGGCGCACAAAGCCGCCGAACATGGAATCCTGGTTGTGATGCGGTACTACTACTCGGCTGACACCATCCGCGCCGCCGAGGCTCCGCTGCTCGCTTCGCTACCCGACGGTGCGCTGATGCGCCGTGCGGCTTACGGCCTGGCCACCGTGATCGCCCGCGAGCTGGTCCTGCTGACCGGCGGCGTGTCGGGCCGGTGGGTCTGTGCGGTGGTGGGCTCAGGCGACAACGGCGGCGACGCGCTGTGGGCGGCGACGTTCCTGCGCCGTCGCGGCGCGGCGGCGACGGCGGTGCTGCTCAACCCGGATCACACCCACCAGAAGGCGTTGGCCGCATTCACCCAGTCGGGTGGCAGGGTCGTCGAAAGCGTCCCAATGGCAACCGATCTCGTGATCGATGGCGTCGTCGGAATCTCGGGCTCCGGGCCACTTCGGCCGAACGCCGCCGAGATCTTCGCCGCCGTCGACGCGGCCGCTGTTCCCGTAGTGGCGGTCGACATCCCCAGCGGCATCGACGTGCACACCGGCTCTACCGATGGCCCATATGTGCACGCAGCGCTGACGGTCACCTTCGGCGGTTTGAAACCCGTTCACGCCCTGGGTGTCTGCGGTCGCATCGAGCTGGTGGACATCGGGCTCGATCTGTCGCCGACCGATGTGCGCGAGTTCGAGGCGGCGGATGTCGCAGCCCGTTGGCCGGCGCCCGGGCCGAAGGACGACAAGTACACCCAGGGTGTCACCGGCGTCCTCGCGGGCTCCGCCACCTACCCCGGCGCCGCCGTGCTGTGCACCGGGGCGGCGGTGGCGGCGACCTCAGGCATGGTGCGGTACGCGGGATCTGCTGAACAGCAGGTTCTTTCGCAGTGGCCGGAGGTGATCGCCGCACCGAACGCGAGCGCATCGGGACGGGTGCAGGCGTGGGCCGTCGGCCCGGGTATCGGAACCGATGACAGCGGTGCGGCCGCGTTGTGGTTCGCGTTGGAGAGCGACCTGCCGGTGATCGTCGACGCCGATGCGTTGACCATCCTCGCCGCGCATCCCGACCTGGCTGCCAATCGCGCCGCGCCGACGGTCCTCACACCGCACGCCGGGGAGTTCGCGCGGTTGGCCGGCGCACCGCCCGGTGACGACCGCGTCGGCGCCACCCGCAAGCTCGCAGACGTCCTCGGCGTCACGGTGTTGTTGAAGGGCAACGTCACCGTCATCGCCGAGCCGGCCGGACCGGTCTATCTCAGTCCGGCGCACCAATCATGGGCCGCCACAGCGGGGTCCGGTGACGTGCTGTCCGGCATCATCGGGGCCCTGCTGGCCGCCGGCCTGCCCGCCGGTGAAGCTGCGGCCGCGGCGGCCTTCGTGCATGCCCGCGCGGCAAACCTGTCCGCGGCCGATCCCGGCCCCCGATCCGCGCCGACCTCCGCGTCGCGCATCCTCGCGCACATCCGTGCCGCAATCGCAAGTCTGTGACCGAAAGGAATGTCATGTCGCCCACGCGCAGTCACGCGCCGCAGGTTGCCCCCGCCTACACCGGACGGCTGGCGATGGCGCCGGTGCCGTCGCTGCGGCTGCCCGACGACGCGATGGATCCCGATGCCGCGTACCGCTTCATCCACGACGAGCTGATGCTCGATGGCAGTTCCCGGCTGAACCTCGCGACGTTCGTCACGACGTGGATGGATCCGCAGGCCGAGAAACTGATGGCCGAGACCTTCGACAAGAACATGATCGACAAGGACGAGTACCCGGCGACAGCAGCGATCGAGCAGCGGTGCGTATGCATGGTGGCCGACCTGTTCCACGCCGAGGGGCTGCGCGACGACGACCCGTCGAGCGCGGTCGGGGTGTCCACGATCGGTTCCAGCGAGGCGGTGATGTTGGCCGGGCTCGCGATGAAGTGGCGGTGGCGTGACCGCGTCGGCCGCGGAAAGAATGAAGCCTGGAAGGGCCGCACGCCGAACCTGGTGATGGGTTCCAACGTTCAGGTCGTCTGGGAGAAGTTCTGCCGCTACTTCGACGTCGAGCCGCGATATCTGCCGATGGCGGAAGACCGCTACGTCATCACGCCCGAGCAGGTGCTCGAGAACATCGACGAAAACACCATCGGTGTGGTGGCGATCCTCGGGACCACCTACACCGGTGAGCTCGAACCGATCGGCGAGATCTGCGCCGCGCTCGACGATCTCGCATCCGGCGGGGGACTGGACATCCCGGTCCACGTCGACGCGGCCAGCGGCGGCTTCGTGGTGCCGTTTCTGCATCCCGACCTCGAGTGGGACTTCCGGCTGCCGCGCGTGGTGTCCATCAATGTCAGCGGCCACAAGTACGGCCTGACCTATCCCGGGATCGGGTTTGTGGTGTGGCGCAGCGGGGAGCACCTTCCCGAGGGCCTGGTCTTCCACGTCAACTATCTGGGCGGTGACATGCCGACCTTCACGCTGAATTTCTCGAGGCCCGGAAACCAGGTGGTGGGACAGTACTACAACTTCTTGCGGCTCGGCCGCGGTGGGTATTCGCAAGTGATGCAGAGTCTTTCGCAGACCGCGCGGTGGCTCGGCGACCAACTTCGCGACAGCAAGCACTTCGAGGTGGTCGCCGACGGATCGGCGATACCGGTGCTCAGCTTCAAGCTCGCGGGCGACTTCGGCTACACGGAGTTCGACGTGTCGCAGGCGCTGCGGGCCTATGGCTGGCAGGTGCCCGCCTACACGATGCCGGAGGGCGCCACCGACGTCACGGTGTTGCGCATCGTGGTGCGGGAGGGTTTCTCGGCGGACCTGGCGCGGGCGCTGTACGACGACATGGCGACGGTGCTGACCCACCTCGACGAACTCAAGCCGCAAGGCCACTTCAACACAGAGCAGCCCTTCGCACACTGACCAGCGTTGACCGTGCGGTGTGATGCGCGTCACCGCCGCCCGTTCTGGGACAATCGACGGCGGTGACATGACATGGAGACGACCGAGCTGACGAGATCGACTCCCATCGCTGAGGCGGTGGTCGACCTCGACGCGATCGCGCACAACGTGCGGGTGCTGCGGGAACACGCGGGTTCGGCACAGGTGATGGCGGTCGTCAAGGCGGACGGCTACGGCCACGGCGCCGTCCCGGCCGCGCATACCGCGCTGGCCGCGGGCGCCACCGAACTGGGTGTTGCCACCGTCGACGAGGCTATGGCGCTGCGCCGGGCAGGCATCACCGCGCCGGTGCTGTCCTGGTTGCACGCGCCCGGCACCGACTTCGCCCCCGCATTGCAGGCCGATGTGCAGTTCGCGGTGTCCTCGCTGCGACAGCTGACCGAAGTCCTCGATGCCACCCGGCGGACCGGGCTTCCCGCGACCCTCACCCTGAAGGTCGACACCGGGCTCAACCGCAATGGCGTCGGCGTGGCGGCCTACCCGCAGGTGCTGGAGGCAGTGCGCCGCGCACACGCCGAACAAGCGATCCGGCTGCGCGGCATCATGAGCCATCTGGTGTCTGCCGACGACCCCGACAACCCGATCAACGACCTGCAGGCGCACCGCCTGATGGCGATGGTCGCGCAGGCCCGCGAACTGGGGCTGCAACCCGAGATCGCCCACCTGGCCAACTCGCCGGCCGTGCTGACCCGGCACGACCTGGCGTTCGACATGGTGCGGCCGGGTGTCGCCGTGTACGGGCTGAACCCGGTGCCGCAGCGTGGCGACATGGGCCTGGTTCCCGCCATGACGCTGAAATGCCAAGTCGCGCTGGTGAAATCGGTACGCGCAGGCGAAGGGGTTTCGTATGGGCACACCTGGGTCGCCGACCAGGACACGACGGTCGCACTGTTGCCGATCGGCTACGCCGACGGGGTCGTCCGCGCGTTGAGTGGGCGCCTGGAGGTGTTGATCAACGGACGGCTACGTCCCGGCGTGGGTCGGATCTGCATGGATCAGTTCGTCGTCAACCTCGGCGCGGCGGCATCCGACGTCCGCGAGGGCGACGAGGCAGTGCTGTTCGGTCCGGGTGCCTCAGGCGAGCCGACCGCCCAGCATTGGGCCGACCTGCTCGACACGATTCACTACGAGGTCGTCACCAGCCCGCGTGGTCGGGTGGTGCGCAGTTATCGAAAGGCGGGTGCACGGTGACCGATACTCCCGACGATGCGCAACGCAAACGGCGGGTCCGTCGCAATCCGGTCAAGCAACTGGCACGCCGTAGCACCAAGAACGCCGCGCAGTTGGCCGAGAACACCATGGCCGCCGACGCCGACTCGGCGGGCCGGAAGGCCAAGAACGCCGGGTTGATGGCGGGGGTGGCCGGTCTGACAGCGGTCGGCACGGCGGCCGGTGTCTCGGCCGCCCGCTCGCTGCGTTACCGCAACTACATCGAAGACGCCTATACCGGTGAGGATTTCGAGCTGCTCAACGCCGACCGCGGCTCGGTGGTGATGACTGTCGACGGGGTGCCGTTGGTCGTGCGCGAGGTGGGACCGGTAACCGCGCCGCTGACCGTGGTGTTCGCTCACGGCTGGTGCATGCGGATGGGGTCGTTTCACTTCCAGCGCGCGCGGTTGGAAGCCGAATGGGGCTCGCAGGTGCGCATGGTGTTCTACGACCAGCGCGGCCACGGCCAGTCCGGGGAAGCGCCGATCGAGACCTACAACGTGACCCAGCTAGGCCGCGATCTGGAGACGATTCTGCAGGTGATGGTGCCGAGCGGCCCGGTGGTGCTGGTCGGGCATTCGATGGGCGGCATGACCGTACTGTCGCAGGCCCGGCAGTTCTCGGAACATTACGGCCCCTGTGTCGTCGGCGCCGCGCTGATCTCCTCGGCCGCCGAAGGTCTGCCCAGGTCTCCGATCGGTGAGATCCTGCAAAACCCGGCGCTGGAAGCGGTCCGGTTCACCGCCCGGTACATGCCGAAGCTGGTGCACCGCACCCGCGCTGCCGGCTGGGCGGGCATCAAGCCGATCCTTCGCGCCGCGTCCTACGGCGACGAGAAGGTAAGCCCAAGTGTCGTCTCGTTCTCCGAGAGGATGATTCACGACACCCCGATCGCGACGCTGGTCGAGTTCCTGCACGCGTTGGAGGTGCACGACGAATCGGCGGCGTTGCCGGTGCTCGCCAAGATCCCGACGCTGGTTGCGTGCGGCGACCGCGATCTGCTCACCCCGGTCGTGCATTCTCAGCAGATGGCCGCGGCCCTGCCCAAGTCCGAGCTGCTGATCGTCCCCGGCGCCGGCCACCTGGTGCAGTTGGAAGAACCCGAGGTGATCAACGATGCACTGGTGCGCCTGGTGGAACGGGCGATGCCGTCCAAGCTCGTCGCGATGACCCGTCGACTGCAGGGCAAGGTCAAGCGGTCCAATGGCTGATGTCCCGGTGCACGCCCGCAGCGGCACCGCCGAGCTGCCCACCGCCGAGGACACCATCGCGTTAGGTGCTGAGCTCGGTGAGCAGTTGCGCGCGGGCGACGTCGTGGTGCTGTCCGGTCCGCTTGGCGCTGGAAAGACCGTGTTGGCCAAGGGAATAGCGCGGGCGATGGACGTCCAGGGTCCGGTCACCTCGCCGACGTTCGTGCTGGCCCGCGTGCACCGGGCACGGCGAGTCGGTACCCCGGCCATGGTGCACGTCGACATGTACCGGCTGCTCGATCACGTCGGCGCCGATCTGCTCGCCGAACTGGATTCGCTGGATCTCGACACCGATCTCGATGACGCGGTCGTCGTCGTGGAATGGGGTGAGGGCCTCGCCGAACGGCTCTCCGACAGCCACCTCGACGTCCGGCTGGAACGGTTGTCCGACAGCGAAGTGCGCACGGCCGTATGGAACTGGAGCACGCCGTGACGCTCGTTCTCGCCATCGACACGGCCACACCGGCCGTCACCGCAGGCATCGTGCGCGTGGACGGACTCGAGGTGTTGGCCGAGCGGGTCACGGTCGACGCACGGGCGCATGCCGAGCAGCTCACGCCGAACACGGTCGGGGCGCTGGCCGATGCCGGGCTCAGCGTCGACGACCTGGACGCGGTCGTCGTCGGCTGTGGGCCCGGGCCGTTCACCGGTCTGCGCGTCGGTATGGCGACCGCTGCCGCGTACGGCCATGCCCTCGGCGTGCCGGTCCACGGCGTCTGCAGCCTGGACGCGATCGGCATCGAAACCGTTGGAGAGGCACTCGTGGTGACCGACGCGCGCCGTCGGGAGGTGTACTGGGCGCGCTATCGCGACGGGGTGCGCGTCGACGGACCCGCCGTCTGCGCACCCGCGGACGTGCCCGCGGGCGCTGCAGCGGTCGCCGGGTCTCCTGAGCACACGGCGCTGTTCGACCTGCCGCGGCAGGCACCGGTCTATCCGACCGCTTCGGGGCTGGTGCATGCGGTCGCTGACTGGACGTCTGAACCGGCTCCGCTGGTGCCGCTGTATCTGCGCCGCCCCGATGCCAAACCGTCGGTTGTGAGCCGGTGAGCATCGAGTACGGGCCGTTGAAGCGCTCCGACGCGGCCAGGTGCGCCGAGTTGGAGGCCCAACTGTTCGACGGTGATGATCCGTGGCCCGAGCGGGCGTTCCTCGCCGAACTCGCCGCCAAGCACATCCGTTATGTCGCGGCACGCGATGCGGACAAGCTCGTCGGTTATGCCGGTATCGCCCGGCTGGGCCGAAAAACACCGTACGAGTATGAGATTCACACGGTCGGGGTGGATCCGGCCTACCAGGGGCAGGGTATCGGCAAACGCATGGTGGCCGAGCTGCTGGACCGCGCTTCGGGCGCCACCGTGTTCCTCGAGGTTCGCACCGACAACGAACCGGCGATCAAGCTCTACGAGAGCTTCGGCTTCGTCAATGTCGGGCTGCGCAAGCGCTACTACCGGGCCAGCGGTGCCGACGCCTATACGATGCGGCGAGACCCGACATGACGATCATCCTGGCCATCGAGAGCTCCTGCGACGAAACCGGCGTCGGCATCGCCGAATTGGGTGCCGACGGGTCGGTGACGTTGCTCGCCGACGAGGTGGCCTCCAGCGTCGACGAACATGTTCGGTTCGGCGGGGTGGTGCCGGAGATCGCGTCACGGGCGCACCTGGAGGCGTTGGGCCCTACGATGCGCCGCGCGCTGCTCGCGGCCGGTGTGGACAAACCGGATATCATCGCGGCGACGATCGGTCCCGGCCTGGCGGGCGCGTTGTTGGTGGGAGTGGCTGCGGCGAAAGCGTATTCGGCGGCGTGGGGAGTGCCGTTCTACGCCGTCAACCACCTCGGCGGGCACCTGGCCGCCGACGTGTACGACCACGGCCCGCTGCCGGAGTGCATCGGGCTGCTGGTGTCGGGCGGGCACACCCATCTGCTGCACGTCCGGTCGCTGGGCGAGCCGATCATCGAGCTCGGCAGCACCGTCGACGACGCCGCGGGCGAGGCTTACGACAAAGTGGCGCGGCTACTGGGCTTGGGCTATCCCGGCGGCAGGGTGCTCGACGACCTGGCCCGCGAGGGCGACCCTGACGTGATCGTGTTCCCCCGCGGGATGACCGGCCCCCGCGATGATCCGTTCGCGTTCAGCTTCTCCGGCCTGAAGACCGCGGTGGCGCGCTACGTAGAGAGTCATCCCGAGGCGTCGACGGCGGACGTGGCGGCCGGATTCCAGGAGGCGGTGGCCGACGTGCTGACGCGCAAGGCGGTGCGCGCGGCCAAGAGCCTGAACGTGTCGACGCTGCTGATTGCCGGCGGGGTGGCGGCGAATTCGCGGCTGCGTGAGTTGGCCCAGGAGCGGTGCGCCGCCAACGGGCTGACCCTGCGGATTCCGCGGCCCCGGCTGTGCACCGACAACGGGGCGATGATCGCGTCGTTCGCCGCGCACCTGATTGCGGCGGGCGCGCCGCCGTCGCCCCTGGACGTGGCAAGCGATCCGGGGTTGCCGGTGGTGCAGGGCCAAGTCGCATGATCTTGTCGCAGCCCGACCTTGAGTGCTAGCACTCTCGTGTATAGAGTGCTAGGTGGCACGCGACCAATCCCTGCGCCGGCACCCGCGACGACGGTGCGTGGGCACGGACGCATGCCGAACACCTGATAACTGAAAGATCCGGAAACCCGGATCGACTACCCGAACTAGTGGAGGGCTCCATCGTGGCGAGCGTGAACATCAAGCCACTCGAGGACAAGATCCTCGTTCAGGCCAACGAGGCCGAGACCACGACCGCTTCCGGTCTGGTCATCCCCGACACCGCCAAGGAAAAGCCGCAGGAAGGCACCGTCGTCGCAGTTGGCCCCGGCCGCTGGGACGACGAGGGCGAGAAGCGCATCCCCCTGGACGTTGCCGAGGGCGACACCGTCATCTACAGCAAGTACGGCGGCACCGAGATCAAGTACAACGGCGAGGAGTACCTGATCCTGTCGGCCCGCGACGTGCTGGCCGTCGTCAACAAGTAAGCACCCGTGTTCCGCCCCGGGAATCCCCGTCTACGCGGGTGATTTCCGGGGCGGCATGCGTCTATAGCGAATTGCATCCCGAGAAAGACACCTATGAGCAAGCAGATTGAGTTCAACGAAACTGCGCGCCGCGCAATGGAAGCCGGTGTGGACAAGCTGGCCGACGCGGTGCGGGTGACCCTGGGCCCGCGTGGCCGCAACGTGGTGCTGGCCAAGTCGTGGGGCGGACCGACCGTCACCAACGACGGCGTCACCATCGCCCGCGAGATCGACCTGGAAGACCCGTTCGAGAACCTGGGTGCGCAGCTGCTGAAGTCGGTCGCCACCAAGACCAACGACGTCACCGGCGACGGCACCACCACCGCGACCGTGCTGGCACAGGCGCTGGTCAAGGGCGGCCTGCGCAACGTCGCCGCCGGCGCCAACCCGATCGCGCTGGGTGCGGGCATCGCGAAGGCCGCCGATGCGGTGTCGGAGGCGCTGTTGGCCTCGGCCACACCAGTGTCGGACAAGAACGGCATCGCCCAGGTCGCGACGGTCTCGTCTCGTGACGAGAAGGTCGGGGAGTTGGTCGGCGAGGCGATGACCAAGGTCGGCACCGACGGCGTCGTGTCCGTCGAGGAGTCGTCGACGCTGGAGACTGCCTTGGAGATCACCGACGGTGTCGGCTTCGACAAGGGTTACATCTCGGCGTACTTCATCACCGACTTCGACTCGCAGGAGGCGGTGCTCGAAGACGCGCTGGTCCTGCTGCACCGCGAGAAGATCAGCTCGCTGCCCGACCTGCTTCCGCTTCTGGAGAAGGTCGCCGAGGCCGGTAAGCCGCTGTTGATCGTCGCCGAGGATGTTGAGGGTGAACCGCTCTCGACGCTCGTGGTCAACGCTATCCGCAAGACGCTGAAGGCCGTCGCGGTCAAGGCACCGTTCTTCGGGGACCGTCGAAAGGCATTCCTCGAGGACCTCGCCGTCGTCACCGGCGCTCAGGTCGTCAACCCGGACGTCGGACTGGTCCTGCGCGAGGTCGGACTCGATGTGCTCGGCGCGGCGCGGCGTGTGGTGGTGGACAAGGACAGCACCACGATCGTCGACGGCGGCGGCACCAAGGAGGCGATCGAGGCGCGAACGGCGCAGCTGCGGGCCGAGATCGAGGCGTCCGATTCCGACTGGGATCGCGAGAAGCTCGAGGAGCGGTTGGCCAAGCTGGCCGGCGGCGTCGCGGTCATTCAGGTCGGCGCGGCCACCGAGACCGACCTGAAGAAGCGCAAGGAAGCCGTCGAGGACGCCGTAGCGGCGGCCAAGGCGGCCGTCGAGGAGGGCATCATCGCCGGTGGTGGTGCGGCCCTGGTCCACGCGCGTGGCGCGCTGGACAAGCTGCGCGACAGCCTGACCGGTGACGAGCGCCTCGGCGTCGAGGTGTTCGACTCCGCGCTCGCTTCGCCGCTGTACTGGATCGCCGCCAACGCGGGTCAGGACGGCGCTGTCGTAGTGAACAAGGTCGCCGAACTACCTGCTGGACAGGGCTTCAACGCGGCCACGCTGACGTACGGCGATCTGGCGGCCGAGGGTGTCGTCGACCCGGTCAAGGTGACGCGGTTGGCGATCCTGAACGCGGCATCGGTGGCCCGCATGGTGCTGACGACCGAGACGGCAGTTGTCGAGAAAGTAAGCCAAGAGGAGGATGACCACGGTCATGGCCACGGCCACCACCACGGTCACGCTCACTAGGTAAAACAGCACCTCAGGGATGCCCTCGGCTATTCAGGCCGAGGGCGTTCCGTCTGTTGCGGAAGTGTCTCACCTGGGCGAGCGCCTATTCGTCGTCCACTTCCGAGGATGCAACTACCTCGATTTCTAGATCGAGCATCTTTGCGACCTCATCGAGGAAGCGAGTGCTCGTGACGAACCACTCGCGGCCTGCTGTCCTGGCCACGCTGCGGTAATGATCTGCAGCCTCCAGCAGTCGGTGGAACTGGCCTTCCACTCCCGCTGACGAGCGGCCTTCTGGGACGCGATAAATCCTCAGCAGGATCGGCTCTTCTGGGAGTGCTGTAGTCCGCACTTGATTCCTGAACCGCCTGATCGGGTCGCTCTCGCTATGTCCGACTTTCATCAGGGTTCGGCCGCTCGCATCGAACCGGTATCTCAGGTAGTGGGGTAGCGCATAGACGTAGATGCCCGGGACGTTCTTGGCCTCTGCCAGTTCGGTCTTGATCTGGGCTTGCTCGTCCTCAACTTTCCGAGCTGCTTCATTATCGGCAACGGTCTGCAACTCGTTCATGTTGTGCTGCAGATACTTGCGGGTTTCTTCTGACCAGTCACCCTCGCGAAGGAGGCGGCGGAAGGTCCTGGCGCTGGCGAGCGCCATAGAAGGCGAGGATGGCAGCTTGCCGTTTGTGAGGGCGTTGAGCGTCTGCGAGTAGTTCCAGACGAAGGTGAAAGTCGAGACCTCAAGTTCCGTGGCGATTTGCTCGGCTGAAAGTCCTTTCTGGAGACCTTCATAGACTGGCCAAAGCCGAGTTGCATCGCGATGTTCAAGGTGGTGCAGGATCTCTGCAGTGACTTCGGGAGTCGGCTCAATGGGGCCTAAGTCACTTGCTCGCGCATCGCTTGCCTCATGCAAAGTTGCCCCAAGGGGATTTCCTGCTGCCGATAATCATTCCCGCGCGACCACCGTGTCATAGAGGCCGTAGTGGCTCAGACCCTCATGGCTGTCGATGCCGGTGTAGGACAGCGATGCGTCTTCGTAGCGGCGGAACGCAAAGACCGCCTGATTCATGTGTGCGCTGTTGAAGACATTTAAGGACACCAGGAGGTTGAAGTCATCAACCGTCAGACCCGTAACCGCTTTGAACAGTTGCGGCTCCAGTGAGGTGAGCCCACTGTAGTGGTCCAGTCGTTGTGGGACTCTGTTGCCCGAGTGTTTGGGCAGGAAGAATCGACGACGACATGGCATCGAACAAGCGCCGGCGGCATACCCCGGATCAGATCATCCGCAAGCTCGCCGAGGGCAACAAGCTGCTCGCATCGGGCCAAGAGCTGGCCGAGGTGTGCCGGCATCTGGAGATCGCGGAATCGACGTGGCATCGCTGGGTGGCCCAGTACGGCGGCATGAAGGCCAACGACGCCAAGCGGCTCAAGGAACTCGAGGCCGAGAACGCCCGGCTCAAGAAACTGGTCGCCAACCAGGCCCTCGACATCGACATGCTCAGGGAGATTTCGGCGGGAAACTTCTGACCCCGAACCGCAAGCGCCGCGCAGCAGCGATGCTGCGTGAGCGGTTCGGGGTCTCTGAGCGCCGCGCGTGCACCGTGGTGGGTCTGCACCGCTCCACGATGCGCCTGGCCCCGCCGTCGATCAGCACCGAGGAGGCCCAGCTGCGGGCGTGGCTGCGTCGGTTCTCCACCGACCGGCCGCGTTGGGGGTGGCGTCGCGCTGCCAAGATGGCCCGCCGCGCGGGTTGGCAGGTCAACAACAAGCGGATCCGCCGGCTGTGGCGCGAGGAGGGGCTTCGGGTGCCGCAGCGGCGCCGCAAGAAGCGGCTGAATGGTATCGGCGTGGCCGTGGGCGCGATGTCGCCTATCCGTCCGAATGTCATCTGGGCGATGGACTTTCAGTTCGACACCACCGCCGATGGCCGCACCCTCAAGATGCTCAACGTCATCGACGAGTTCACCCGCGAGGCCCTGGCGATCGAAGTCGACCGCAGCATCGACGCCGACGGCGTGGTCGCCGTGCTGGACCGCCTCGCCCTGGTACACGGTGCACCGCACTACGTGCGTTTCGACAACGGGCCCGAGTTCGTGGCGCACGCCGTGAGCGATTGGTGCCGATTCAACAGTGCTGGTTCGCTTTTCATCGATCCCGGCTCGCCGTGGCAGAACGCTTTCATCGAGTCGTTCAACGGCCGGCTTCGTGATGAACTGCTCAACTCGTGGCGGTTCGACTCCCTACTGGAAGCCAGGGTGATCATCGAGGACTGGCGTCGTGACTACAACGCCAATCGGCCCCACACCGCCCACGGCGACCTCACCCCGGCCGAGTTTGCCCTACAGTGGGCCACGACCCATCAACCGAAAGTCGCATAACGACTGGACCACCAAACGGGTCCCCCTCACCAGCTTCGTGATGACGTCCTTCAGCGTGTTCTCGCGGAAGTCCGTCAAATACATGAACGCAGGAATACGGGTAGCGAACTTGATCAACTTCTCCTGGATTTGCTTTCGCTTCGACTTGTACTCCTTCTCCTCGGCAGAAAGCTCTTTCTTCTCTGCCGGTGTTATGTCGTCACCCTTACTCTTCTTGGTTTCCTTGACCTTCTCACTCTTGTTGATGACCGTCTCAAACACATCGCTACCGAGCGCCCGGAAACCCTCGATCTTCATAACCGCTTCTATGGCTTGGGGATTGGCAAGAATCTTCCGGAGGGTGTCGTTGTCCACGTTGACGAGTAACGCGGACTCCCACTTGCGCGCTAGGAGAGTCGCGGAGGTACCAGCCATGGCGACGTCAAGTATCGCTCCGGCATCTACCTGCGCCATGTGTGAGCCGTCGTAAGCTAAAACCGGAAGGAAGCTGACCAACTCCTTGACAGCCTCTTCGGGATTGGTTGCTTCCGGAGCAAGACCCGCGCCGTAATCCGCAATCTGCCGAAGCGCGCGTGTAGGCGCGAAGTCGAACACAAAGCACACCGGCTTTAGGACCTCTTCCTCGTTCGGGTCGTTGCCGTTTGGATTTCTGATCGACCAAGGCGACTGAACGCGGAATGCGGCCTGGAAGTAGGTCTCTGGTGAGTTTAGATTCCTAAGCATGAGCATCGAGGACCATTGGGGCACCGTGACCCCGGTTGTCAGCTTGCCGCAAGACAACGTGATCGTCTTAGTGTCATGCCCATTGGCTATTGCTTCCCTCACTGGGGGCAACGCCGCGAGACCAACTCCTGCACTACTTCCTGCGACGGTAAGAACTCTGTAGTCGTGAAAGAAGGTGTTGTGCTTCTCAGCCAACAGGTTCGCCATCGCGTAACAAGAGGCGACAGAAGGAAGGAACCAGAATGAGTGGTTGAGGTAAGGCAGTAGGCGCACATCGGAGTACGGAAACGGGGGCTTCTTCGCGCCAAGTTTGAGGTTGTCCACTTGAGTCGCCGTGTAGGCGCCTCGGATGATGTCAAGCCACTTCTGAACTTCGCTCTTGTACTTAAACTGCGCCGACTCGTTCTCTCCGATCGCTGTGAAGAACTCGTTCAGGTCGAACTCATCGAACTCGCCTTGCATGGCGATCGCCAGTAGTTCGTCGGGCATCTGATACGTCATGAGCCGCATTTCAGGCAATGCTCCGTAGGGATTCCATGCCTGGGGATGCCCCTCGGCCCACTGGCGCTTCGCCCGTTGCTCGTCGGTGTAGGTCCAGTTGAAGATCTGCTCTTCGATGAACTCTCCGGTTGCGAGAGCCTTGAATGGCGTACCCGAAAGGTAGAGGTAGGCCTTCGTAGTGATAGGAAGAAAATCCGCTTCGCGGCCAGCGAGGTCGTCTAACTCTTCATTGAAACCGTCCAGTTCCGGGTTGTACTCGGCAGCCGCCTCTTTCTTAGCTTCAGATTCGTCCTCCCCTTCGAACAGCTCTTTGGCCCGGTCTCGCCATGCTCCGAAGTGGTATTCATCGAATACCACGAGGTCCCAGTTGGTCTCGTGGAGCCAGGCGTTTTTGGCCTTGATGTTGCCCGACTTGTCCTTGCCCAGTAAGTCTTGGAAAGACCCGAAGTACACAATCGGCTTTCGCGGATTTGCAGACGTAGGATTTTTTCCACTCGCCTTCGACAGATACTGCCATCCGTGAAAGTCTGCGTGAGAATCAAGGTCGTTCTGCCAAGCATCCTCGACTGCCGGCTTGAAGGTGACGACCAGTATCTTGTTGGCGCCCAGCTTCTTCGCCAACTGGTACGTAGCAAAAGTCTTGCCGAAGCGCATCTTCGCGTTCCACAAGAATCGCGGCACCGCGTGCATGTCTTCTTTCCAGATCGAGTGGAAGTAGGCATGGGTCTTGTTGACGGCGGCGGCTTGTTCCGGGCGCATCTTGAAGGTCTCGTGATGCGTGCCTGACAGCTCTTGGCCGCTCGAAAGTTCGACAAGCACAGTGAGTACATCAGCGACAGAACACTTCATCCACTCCAGTTGGGGATTGGCGAAGCCCTTCTGCTTCAATCTTGTTCGGACCTGATGATCGGTAAAGACGGACCCATCGTCTCGTTCGGCGGACTCATCGATCTGGATCGTGTAGTTCTTAATCGCCGCGGTCTTGAGCTGTTGGGCTACTCGGGTCTTGACGTCCTGCGTTGTTTGCCCAATCTTCAGTTGGCCCGCATGGTCTTGATCATCGATCGAATAGGCGTAGATCCGAAGGCGAGCCTCAGGTTTTTCAGGCAGTAGTTCTTCGATCGATCTACTCACCCTTAACTCCGCTAGTCTTCGCATCGTCGTGCTCGGCCACTTGCGACTTGATGAACTCAATCTCGTCTGTCGTCAACCCGTAACGCTTGTAGAGCTTTTCATCTGTCCAGTCCTCGTCGTACGGCACATCAGGCACGAATGCATAAACGTCGCGAGTAGCGTGCTGCGTGGACTTCCTCAACGAGACGAGGAATCGGACAAATCTTGTCCGAAGGTAGCTCGCATAGCGATCAGCCTCTGTCTCGGACGGGAATCGCCCTGCAACGAGATACGTTTCCGTGCATGCCGTGCCAGGCCCGGCCACGATAGGCTTGCTGAGAAACTTCGTCTCGACGGCTGCGCTTGTGCCTTGGACAGCCGTCATGAGGACTTTCCAATCGTGGATCCAAGGCTGGTTGATCTGGATCTGTTGGCGTTCTACCCATGTCACCTTTTGGGAACCGTAGAGCTTCACCGGCTCCTTTAGGGCGCTCTCATTCGGCTTACCGTGGAAGTTGGTAGGCAATCCAAATGGCTTGCGGCTTGAAACGCGCTCATCAAGCGTCGGCTCAGACTTCGCTCGCACCTTGTCCAGAATGGAAACGGCATCATTCCAGCGGACAAGGACGTCATAGTCGTCTAGGTATCTGGCAGCCGGTTCGCCAACTGGCTGTCCATCCCACATTGTCTGAATCGTGCAGGGGCCGTCATAGTCGCGATCCCAAAGGAAGTAGGACACTCCTCCACGGATCTTGACTCCCGGAAACCCGTCGTAAAGCTTGGGATAATCGACGAGATTCCTCATGCGTCTGTCAGAAAGTAGTCGCTCCCGGAACTTGTCTAGACCCTTACCGCCCGCGAACCAGCGGGAGGGTGTGATGAAGACGGCGTATCGCGGAGCCAGATCGAGGGCGCGCTCAACGAACTTGTTATAGATCGGCGCGGCGCTGGTTCCGTAGCCACCGTCGTCCAACTGATACGGAGGATTGCCGATTACCACGTCGAACTGCATCTCGTCTCCGAACACCTCTGCCACGAAAGCTTTGGGATTGTCGTTGTGAATGAAGGCGTAGGCGTGCGTTTCAAGGCCTTCGCCGCGGTCAAGCGTCTTTTGACTTGCACCGCAGTACTTGCACTTGCCATTGACGCCCCTGCGAATCGGCTTACCGCTCGAATCTGCGGTGTCCACAAACTCGGTCGCGCCAATCCATGTGTGCTCAACAGGCTCAAACCAAATGTTGCCGGCCTGGGTGGTGAAAGACGGAGCAACGGAATGCTTCCCGTTCGCCAGTTTCGAACAGTAGACGCTCCTTCGAGCGATAAGGCTTGTCAGTGTAGTGATCCCGACACCAAAGATCTGCTTCGTGAGGATGTGATCCACACGCTCTTGGAGGTCGGGGATCTCGTCCTTCAGTCCTTCGATAAGCCGAGAGGCGATCTCTCTCAGGAAGACACCCGACTTAGTGAAAGGATCCAGAAATCTCAAAGATTTCTGTGACCAGATGTCAGCGCCGTCGTGGTCTTGCTGAGGTGAGCCCACTGTAGTGGTCCAGTCGTTGTGGGACTCTGTTGCCCGAGTGTTTGGGCAGGAAGAATCGACGACGACATGGCATCGAACAAGCGCCGGCGGCATACCCCGGATCAGATCATCCGCAAGCTCGCCGAGGGCAACAAGCTGCTCGCATCGGGCCAAGAGCTGGCCGAGGTGTGCCGGCATCTGGAGATCGCGGAATCGACGTGGCATCGCTGGGTGGCCCAGTACGGCGGCATGAAGGCCAACGACGCCAAGCGGCTCAAGGAACTCGAGGCCGAGAACGCCCGGCTCAAGAAACTGGTCGCCAACCAGGCCCTCGACATCGACATGCTCAGGGAGATTTCGGCGGGAAACTTCTGACCCCGAACCGCAAGCGCCGCGCAGCAGCGATGCTGCGTGAGCGGTTCGGGGTCTCTGAGCGCCGCGCGTGCACCGTGGTGGGTCTGCACCGCTCCACGATGCGCCTGGCCCCGCCGTCGATCAGCACCGAGGAGGCCCAGCTGCGGGCGTGGCTGCGTCGGTTCTCCACCGACCGGCCGCGTTGGGGGTGGCGTCGCGCTGCCAAGATGGCCCGCCGCGCGGGTTGGCAGGTCAACAACAAGCGGATCCGCCGGCTGTGGCGCGAGGAGGGGCTTCGGGTGCCGCAGCGGCGCCGCAAGAAGCGGCTGAATGGTATCGGCGTGGCCGTGGGCGCGATGTCGCCTATCCGTCCGAATGTCATCTGGGCGATGGACTTTCAGTTCGACACCACCGCCGATGGCCGCACCCTCAAGATGCTCAACGTCATCGACGAGTTCACCCGCGAGGCCCTGGCGATCGAAGTCGACCGCAGCATCGACGCCGACGGCGTGGTCGCCGTGCTGGACCGCCTCGCCCTGGTACACGGTGCACCGCACTACGTGCGTTTCGACAACGGGCCCGAGTTCGTGGCGCACGCCGTGAGCGATTGGTGCCGATTCAACAGTGCTGGTTCGCTTTTCATCGATCCCGGCTCGCCGTGGCAGAACGCTTTCATCGAGTCGTTCAACGGCCGGCTTCGTGATGAACTGCTCAACTCGTGGCGGTTCGACTCCCTACTGGAAGCCAGGGTGATCATCGAGGACTGGCGTCGTGACTACAACGCCAATCGGCCCCACACCGCCCACGGCGACCTCACCCCGGCCGAGTTTGCCCTACAGTGGGCCACGACCCATCAACCGAAAGTCGCATAACGACTGGACCACCAAACGGGTCCCCCTCATTGCGCCCACGTCTGAGCGACCAGATCTAGCATCTGATTGGCGAGTTCGGGCGGAGTGAAAACTTCATCGTTCGAAAGATTGGCGATGCACTTCAGGACGTCCGGATTGCGGTTCCGGAGACTGAACGCCACTGGCTCACTCAACGAGCTAGACACCCCCCAGCAATGTCGTTCACTGTCAGAGATCCATAATCCCTCGCCGGTGTAAAGATCTCGTGCTTTCCCAGATCGGAAAAAAGCGTGTCTTCTTGCCCAAAAGTTGACATCTGAGTCATGGTGTCGAAGCGGAAATCCCGGCGGTGGTACGCACCCCTCCCGAGGTACGACCATTCGGGAAATGTAATCGGTTTCGGCTCGAGTTCTCGGGTCGTCATAGACAGCGCGTCCCCGTGAACTATGTTCGCGTCGAGCACCTTCAACGCCGCGGCATACCACCGATCTGCGGAATCCAAGCCCAGGTAGCTCGAGATCACATCAAGCAGGTTCTCGCGGCACTCGGCGACGTTGTCCTCCAGGAGTTCGATGCCGTAAATCGACATGAGAGCGAGCAAGGCGTGGTGCCGCTTCTCGAAGTCGCTCTTGCCGTACTGACGATCCACGGTGGCAAGCTTTCGCTTCAGCACCGGAATCAGGAAGTTGCCGGAACCGCAGGCGGGTTCTAGGAAACGCGCGTCAATACGTTCAGACTCTGAGTGCACCAGTTCGAGCATTGCGTCCACCAACGCTGGAGGCGTGAACACCTCTCCATGGTCGGCCACCCGTTCCCTCGACTTCACAAACTCCACGGTATGAGCCTATGACGGAGAGCGGCCCACGGTTGCCAATGCAGTTGCGGGCTGCTCGGGGCCGGGCGTCCGGCGCCCATGATCTGACCGCTTGGGAGCTTAAAAACCCGTACACGATGGCTCGGCCGCATAACCGACCGGTCAGGAGGCGGGGTATGGGGGATACCCCCTGGGGTGCAGCCCGCCAATGTGGACCGCAGAAGGCCTCTCCTAGTCTGCGCCGGTCAGGGCGGACCTGCCTGGCAGAAGCGGCCTGCCACTCTGCCTGCTCTCTGGGCTGTCGTCCCCGACTAGACCGTCTTCCCGACCACGTGCCGTAACTCTCTCCCAGTGCCGCGCGAGTGCCGTACTGGCTCCAGACGCCGAGCCGCGCCGAAGGCCGCCGCCGCGATGGTGGCGATTCGCGTACTCGAAAGTCCCGCGTTACGCGCAGTCGATGGAGGTGGGTTTGGCAGTTAAACCGGTGGAAGAGGAGGAGGGTCGTCGGGATCGATCTCGAAGGCTCCATCGACACTTGGCCGACTCTTGGTACAACTCACGATTATCGCCTCGTAGGCGACCGCACCCACCCGTCCCCGTTCTTCATGCTTGGCGAGCAGTTCCTCGAAGGTCGGATTCCTCTCGTGTTCCTGGAGGATTCGGGCAGCCTCCACATCGCTCATCAGCGTCCTGGTCCAGAGGCGCAGTGCGGTACGCAACGAAGCCATCCGCCGAGCCTGATCCTCCAAACTGATGCCGGCGGCAACCATCTCGGCGTGTAGGGTTTTCATCCGCCGTTCGCCGTGCACGTAGATAATCCGCGTGTCCTTCGATGAGCAGGACGCGGCCGGGTAGTCCGGCAACATCAAGGTGGTTACGGGATGGAACTCCGGATCGATGAGCGAGTGACTCGACATCTCCGCCTCCTGTCACGAGGTGTGCTGAACCGATAGTACCGCAGGTTCGCGGAATCTGAGCACTCAAGGTTCTGCGGTTCCCTATCTCGAGACAGAAGAAAGGGGCGGGATGTACCCGCCCCTTTCCGTATGCCCATCCTGGCGCTAGACGGCCGCCGTCCGCATCTCCTCAGCGGCCTGGAGTAGGCGCTGCTTCTCAGCCTCGATCATCCGATTGATCTCCAGGGGGTCCAGAGATGCACGGATGCCGTCAAGGATGAACTGCCGGGCGAGTTCAGCGATTGATGTATTCCTGAGCTTCGCGATGCTGCTCAGCACCTCATAGTCTTTCGGCTGAAGTCGCAGACTAAAGGTCGTGGTGTTTTTCGTTGGCGTCTCAGCAACTCCTTCTTTGGGGTCATCGAGATGCGGCGACTGCTGCGCGTACCGTGACATGCTGGTTCTCCTCTGACATTGACGGTTTATCGCACTGGCGGTGCTATAAACTAGTGTAGCTGATGAGTGATTTGAACCTTAGCACCTAAGCACACGCGAAGCGCTATAATCAAACCAGTATGGCCAACCTGCGGCTAAGTCGTCACTGCGAGACCCACCAGGGAGCTTGAAGATGACCGGTGCGGAACCCACAGAGGGCAACGAGAGCAAGCCCGTTGATAAACCGATTCTTCTACGTGTAGCTGACCCTCGCCCGGTCGGTCCTGCTTTTGCGGTCCCCGGAGGACAGGTAGGCGGGAGCCACACTATCGACCTAGATTGGTACTACCGGCATGTTTACCTGTTGGCACTTGAGGATCCCGGCGTCTGCGCGGCGTTCGATGCCGCAGCAACTGTGTGCATCGAGGAGTTCATCAAGTCACTGCCTCAGTCTGTACAGCAGCCAGAATGCGAAGACGAGTGAGTCCGACATACTTGCCCCTCGGCCGTCAGGGGCCTCTCCTAACTTGTGACGTTCGTCCCCGTGCGTTGTCGGTTCGCTTTTGGTAACAATGAGTGTGTAGAGCAAGACATTGGGTATCTGAAGCGAGACAATGCGAACACACCAGATGAAGAGGTGTTGGGCATGAGTAAGAGTCAACAAGTGTTGGCCCCGATTGGCTACGACCAGACCGGCCTGCGCGGTCAGCTTGCCCAAGTTCTTGTCGATGAGCCTACTGACGAGATCGACTGGCCAGCCGATCTGCCGCCCGGCACGGAGCTTGTTGTCGTCGTGGATGACACCCCAAACCCGCATCACACCTTGCGGGTCCATCCCGTCGGAGACGCGACAAGAGTGGCGCTGGTGGTCTATGACCAACTGGCACTGGTGCCCAGTGATCGTCCGCGCATGCGAGGGGCCAGCGGACCTGACGGTCCCCCCGCTGGCCTTGAGCGATTAAAGGCGTTTCTCAAGGTCCGTTAGGATCGTCCGACTGCCCTGCAGGTACGTCTTGGACGGCTGATGTTTCAAGACCCGTACGGAATCGGCCGGGCGGATTACCGCCGGGTCCGCAGGGAGTGCAACCGCCTGGGTAGAGGTAGTACAAGAACGAGCGCCGCCAACAAGAAACAGAGCCTCATCCAGCCGCCCACGCAGCGCCTCACCAGGCGCGCCACAACTCGTGACGTACCCCTGTGGCCGTCAGCGTGGCAACCGTCACTGCCTCCCATCCCGAGCACTCACCCATCGAGACCGAGCGGGCCGGCGTCGTAGTCGGCGACCGGCCAGGGGACGGAGTAGCCCCGGTACTCCTTAGCCCGTTCCAGCAACCGCTGCAGCCGCTGACCGCCAAGAACCCTCAACGTGAACTTGCCCGGGTCGCCCTGGCGGACGTTCTCCACGACGTACAAGTAAAAGTCGGGGTTGCGTCGGGCCTCCTCTACCTGCGTCACCTCCATCAGCAAGTCATAACCACGATTGCTTGTGCCGAACGCCTTTACCTCGATGACACGCGGCGGTGACTCGATGTCAGCTGGAGCGCCCTTGAATCGGGTGTCCCTGGGATCGCGCCCCTTGGCGCGCTCAAGTTTGATCACCCATGCGATCGCCGCGTTCTCTACCGCCTTGTTACTTGTGAGTGGAGTCATCAGACAATCCTGGTGCATGAGCACGAACACCAACGTGCAGAAGCCGATCATGAATCGTTGCGTAGTTTCCTGAACAGAGGCCCGTAACGCGCCCTAGCAGCCACGCTGACGGACGTTTGTCCATCTGGGGTACACCCGTGCTGGACAGCCGCCCCTGGCGCCCACAGCGTCAAACTAGAGTCCGCAATCCGTTATTTGACAGCCTGTCTATTGGGATCTAGAGTCCAGATAGACAGACGGTCGGACAAGGGAGTTGGAACCATGGGACATCGCGTCGGGTATCAGCGAGTCAGCACGGTCGATCAGAACACGGCACGCCAGCTCGACGGCGTGCGACTGGACAAGGTGTTCACCGATAAGGCCAGTGGCAAGGACACCAAACGCCCAGAACTGGCACGGGCATTGGAGTACGTCCGCGAGGGGGACACCCTCGTCGTCCACAGCATGGACCGCCTGGCACGCAACCTTGAAGACCTGCGCCGGATCGTCCGAGAACTGACCGGCAAGGGTGTCCGCGTTGAGTTCGTCAAGGAGTCTCTCGCCTTCACGGGCGAGGACTCGGCCATGAACACTCTGCTCCTGTCGATGCTCGGTGCCGTCGCAGAGTTCGAACGGTCGATGATTCTTGAACGTCAACGCGAGGGGATCGCCCTTGCCAAGGCTGCGGGGAAGTACACAGGCCGTAAGGCGGCCCTGACAAGTGCCCAGGCCGCTCAACTGCGTGAGCGGTTGGCGGGTGGCGAGTCGGTTACGGCTCTGGCTCGGGACTACGGAGTCAGCAGGCAAACCGTCTACAACTACGCCGGGTGAGCTACAGGATTCCCAACTGCCTCATCAGTTCGTCTTCTTCCTCTCGTCGCCGACGTTCGTCGTCTTCGTAGATCGCCGGTCCCTCATCCGGCGGTGCGTCTCCTCGTGGCCGGGACCGTTCTTCCTCTATCCGCCCAGCGAGGCGGGCCTTCCTCGCCACCGCTCCCCGGCTGACCGCCAGCCGGTCCGCTACGCCTTCGATCTCAGACGGCAGGCTGTAGCCCCTGTCCTCACGTTCCAACAATCCGGTATCGACGAGGACCGCCAGCGCCTCACGCGCTGCATCGAGACTCATCCCGCCCGCCTTTGCGATCTCACTCGCACGGCGGACGCCAACGCTCACCAAATCGAACACTTGAGAGTGACGGCCCTTTAAGCCGTCACCCGTCCAAACAACATGAAGGGGGTCTACTGATGACTCCCTGGGGGGAGTCATCTCCTTACTAACAACTGTGGTCATTTCCCCCACCACTGGGGCGTACTCCTGGCTCCCGTCTTCGGCAGTCCCAACGGCACACAACCGGCCAGACTTCACCAGCCGCTCCAGGGCGGCGGATACCGTCTTCGGCTCTAAACCTGTCAGGAGCGCCAGCGTTCGCACGCTGGCCACTGTCGTCATGGTCTGGCCATCCCTGCACCGCTGCACTACTGCGAGAAACACCTTCCGGTCCGTGCTGCCGGTCCGGCCCCTCCAGGTCCCGAACCGGCCAGACTGCCACGCCGTCAGCAGAGCTTCCCCGACGTACTTGGATCTCCTGATCAGTGAGCCAGGCGCAGCAGAATCGCCGTACTTCTCCAACGCGCTCTTGACCGCGCTCTGGATCCAACTCTCATCCTCGCCGAGGTAGGCCGCCATGAGCATGTCGGCACCCTCAGCTCCCTTCAACCGGATCACGATTGGAGCAACCTCAGTGAATACATCGTTACGGCTGCCACCGGGAGCGTCGCCGAAACGCTCCACAAGCCTCGCAACCACATCATCGTCGTCCCGACCTTCGTCACGGTCGTCCGCGTCTCCGGTCGATGCTTCGGTGGCTAGGCCGACGATCTCTCCTTTGTCAACAGCGGCCAGGAGGCCCAGGGGAGCCGGTGCCGGCTCAAGGTCGTTGGTCAGTTCGTACTTACGATCCACCCCGTCAGCGCCTGTGACGACGCTGCCGGGGAGCAGTACCGAATGCGGTATGTCAATGCCCGGGCAAAGCCGTCGTCCGCTCAGGCGAACGTCGCTTGGAATCGTAAACAACAGATGCGTGCCGAACCCAGCGGGATGCGGTGTCGATGTGCGAACGGTCCTGGTTTCGGGCAGGTCCGGGAACCGTCTCCGCAAAGCGTCCACGGACCCGCCGTTCTTCGGATCAACGTCCACGATCAGCAACCGGCCAGAACCGTTGATCACTTTGGCGTTACGCATCAGCATTGAGACATTCCGGCGAGTGGCTTCGACCGTCCAACCGCCGCACCCTTTGCGGGTGTTTTTGGTCTTCCCGTAGCCGGGAACAACGACACAACCTCGGTCCAAGTAGAACCGCAAGTATTTCATCGCGGGCATAAAGCGTTCACCCAACCAGTATTCGCACTGACTGCGCCGGAGGGGCCAGCTCGGCGTACGAGCGAGCCGCACGACGGTTCGCACGAAGAACCGGAACTATTCACCGCTGACCTGTTCGGCGATCGGGACATCTGACGCTAGATCGAAAGTTTGTGACCTCTGCCCATCAGGGCTGACCAGCACCACGCCGTCGCCGCTCAACTCCATACCCGCTACGCCGTTCCTCCCCATGGCTTCGAAAACTTCCTGCCATTGAGCCGCTGGTCCGCTGGCGTTCAACTGCTGCGTGAGTGTGCCGAGGTCTCCGAGGTCTACATTGATTCCCTGACGGCCGAACTCGGCTCTCACGTTCATCGTTCGGAGCCAGACATTCCTCGCGGTCACGTCCTGGCGCTCCCACCAGTCGCCGAATCTCTCGCCGGTCGGCCTCCAGGTCCAGCCAGCAGGCGTTACTTCATCGGCGGATAGTTTCTCCTGGCGAGCTACGAGTCCTTCGATCCGGGCCATTAGAGCGTCGTACTGCGGTGTTCCGGCTCGAAAGGCCGGGGTACCGATAAAGCTGGTTACCTCCACCAGTTCGGCGTTGATTTCTTCCAGCTCTGCTGAGTTGTCAGAACCGGAATCCCATACCCGCTCAAGGCGTTCGGACTCACCGAGCAATCCGAGTATCGCGCCCTCTACAAGCAGATCGAGTTCATCTGCGCGGGTGGTTCTATTGCCGCATTTGACGGCTTGAGTCATCGACTTGCATCTATACCGGGGGAACTGGCTATGGCTGCCGCCGTTGAACTTGTAGGCGGGCTTCCCACAGATCCCGCAGTGAAGCACACGCAGCAGCAGCGACGACGAGCGTTCGGTCGGCTCACCGCGCTTGGACCTGCTGTCCAGTTCCACCCGTAGCCGCTCGAATACCTCGCGGGTCAAGATCGGCTCAGCACGGACGATCGGGGAGCCGTCATCACCACGGATCGACTTGCCGTGGGCGTCGGTTACTCGTCCGAGCATCGCCTCACTGAGTAGTGACCGTTTCAGCGGAGTCACGCTCCACGCCGTTCCCTTCGTCGGCCTGCCTTGCCGTTTCAAGGTGTGATCTTTCGGGGTGGGAACGCCCCGACGGGTCAAGTCGTGGGCGATCCGCTGTAGCGGCTCTCCGTCGACCACGCGACGCGCGACCTCGTGAATCACCTGGACCTGTTCGGCATCCTGGACCAAACGCCAAGTCCCATCGATCTTTTCGGGTCGGTATCCCCATGGTGGTTGTGATCCCCGGTACCTGCCCGCCCTGATGTTGTGGCGGGCAGTCGAGGCATTGCGCTCCGAGATGGCCTCCAGCTCCATCTGCGCGACCGTGCCCATCAGCGCGATGACGACACCAGCGAACGGTGTAGTCGTGTCGAAGTGCTGCTCTGTAGCCGACACGAGCGTCTTCCCGTGGTCGTCACACCAATACACAAGCTCTTGCAGGTGGCGCAGCGACCGGGTGAACCTGTCAACTCGGTACGAGATCAGCACGTCGAACTCATCGGTGTGTTCATGGAGCCAGCTCGACAGTTGGGGCCTCTTCTTGCGGTCGAACGGATCGACCGCACCGGACACGTCTAGATCTTCGGCAACGCCGATCTCGTCGTAGCCGCGCTTCGCGATCAGCTCCCGACAGACCGCAAGCTGGCGTTCGGGGGAGGTTGTAGTGTCGGTGACTCGCGAGAGTCGAGTAACGATGAGTGCCCGTTTGACCACTTCAGCCATGGCTTAAATCTAGACCACCGAGACGGCTGTCGTCGACAAGCCCGAGGAGCCGCAGGATGACGGCCATGGCCACGGCCACGGTCATCACCACGGCCACGCGCACTGATCGAAGTCACGAGCAAGACCCCCGCCCGCCAGTGGGGGTCTTCCTCGTTTCTGGGGACTGCGACCCGCCCATTGAAGACGAGGTGCATCAGGGCGAGCCGCAACTTGCCGACGTTGCGTGGAGCAAAACGCATGAAGCGCCCCCTCGAACTGTTAGCTTTGTCCGGGACTTCGCTGGATAAGACGCCCGCGTGCTGCTGATCGTCCCTTGGGAGGACCGTTGATGAAGAGACTTTCCGCAACGATTGTGGGCGTTGCCGCTCTAGTCGTTGCTTATGTCGCCTACAGCCCGCTTGCGGTGGCGAATCCTGCGTGTCCCTTCGACATGAATACTCAAGCGGGTCGAGATGCCTTCATGCAGGCCATTGTTGCCTCTTCCCAGCAAGTCGGGAGTCACCAGCAGGAGTACCGCGCCACCGGGAACCCCGATGTGATGGCCAATGACAATCAGATCGCACGAGATTCGAGCGAGATGACACTCGCTTGTCAAGGGATAGCTGCGCCGCCGCTGCCTCCGCTACCGCAAGAGCAACCAATGCCGCCAGTCCCTGCCCCCGTCGAGGGTCCTCCCGGCATGGACTGCGAAGGGATGTACCACTCAATCAACTCGCCCGGAGAGATAGCAGGGGCCATCGCAGATGGGTCCGCGCGGATGCCGGGGGTGAAAATACCCGGCCTCAGCCAGATTCAGGCAGCCCCGCAGGCTGTTTGCGCGGCGGTAAACGCTGGTGTTGGCGCGGTTGCGCCGAACCCGTACAACCAGGAGCAAGCGGCTGTTGGCGCATGCAACGCGGTGAATGCTTTCATCAACCCGCTGCCCGTGGACATGTGCGGCAATACCCCAGCCGGTTAACAGCGTCGTCATCGGACTCCTCACCCGCATAACCGACCCTTCGGAGGGGCCGGGGCAGGTTTGACTCGACGGACGCGAGGTGTCTCCTGACGCAACCGCCGCCATACGAAGGTTCTGGGTGGTACCAAGACAGCAGATCGGGCGGAAACCCGTGGGATTGACGGGATTGCAGCAGAGAGCGCCTGACGGCTGAGCTACACCCCGAGTGTCGCGGCGCGCCTGTCGGTGCCACTCCGGCCATTTCCCTAAACTTTTTTCTTCACCGGCGAGAGGATCAACGTGGGCAACACCGCTATCCGTCGGTCCCCTCGCCTGGGACAGCTGGTGGCCATCGCCGCGGCCAGTGTCGGCGTCATCTACGGCTACGACCTCTCCAACATCGCCGGTGCGCTTCTGTTCATCACCGACGAGTTCGGGTTGACCACCCGGCAGCAGGAATTGGTGACCACAGCGATAGTCATCGGCCAGATCGCCGGGGCGGTCGGCGGCGGGGTGCTCGCCAACGCCATCGGACGCAAGAAGTCGATGGTTCTCGTAGCCGTCACCTACGCGGCCTTCGCGCTTCTCAGCGCGTTGTCGGTGTCGGTGCCCATGCTGCTGGTGTCGCGCTTTCTGCTGGGCCTCACCATCGGTGTGTCGGTGGTGGTCGTGCCGGTGTTCGTCGCCGAATCAGCACCGGCGAAGGTCCGCGGCTCGCTGTTGGTCGCCTATCAGGTGGCCACGGTCGTCGGCATCATCATCGGCTACCTGGCCGCGTACTTTCTGGCCGGCTCGGGCAGCTGGCGGTGGATGCTCGGCCTGGCCGCGATACCGGCAGTGCTGGTCACGTTGATACTGCTGTGGTTGCCGGACACCGCGCGGTGGTACATGCTCAAGGGCCGGGTGGAGGAGGCGCGTCAAACGCTGCGCCGGGTCGAGCCAACCGCCGACGTCGAGGTCGAACTCGCCGAAATCAGCCGCGCGCTCAAGGAGGAGACCGGCGGCGCGGTGCGCGAGATGCTCCGGCGGCCCTACCTTCGCGCCACGGTTTTCGTGGTGGTGCTCGGTTTCTTCATCCAGATCACCGGCATCAACGCGATCGTCTACTACAGCCCCCGACTGTTCGAGGCCATGGGCTTCGAAGGCGACTTCGCGCTGCTGATACTTCCGGCGCTGATCCAGGTCGCGGCCCTGGCGGCGGTGTTCGTCTCACTGATGCTGGTCGACCGACTAGGTCGACGGCCGATCCTGCTGGGCGGCATCGCGATGATGATCGCCGCCAATGCCATGCTGATCGGCGTCTTCGTTGCCGGCACCGAGTTCGGCGGTGCGCTCACCACGATCGGGTTCCTCGGCGTGCTGCTGTTCACGATCGGGTTCACCTTCGGCTTCGGCGCGTTGGTCTGGGTTTACGCCGGGGAGAGCTTCCCGACCCGGCTCCGGTCGATGGGCTCGAGTGCGATGCTCACCTCCGATCTGGTGGCCAACGCCATCGTCGCCGCCTTCTTCCTGACCATGCTCAATTCGCTCGGCGGTGCGGGGACGTTCGCGGTGTTCGGCGCCTTCGCGCTGGCCGCGCTCGTATTCGTCTATCGATTCGCGCCGGAAACCAAAGGCCGTCAGCTCGAAGAGATCCGGCATTTCTGGGAGAGCGGTGGCCGCTGGCCTGCTGAAGCCAGAATCACGGCCGAGGACCCCAGCGCATCAAAGCCGTGACGCTCATCGCCACGGGGACCATCGTCCTGGAGGACCGGGTCTGCAAGCCGGGCTGGTTGGCTACCTCTGCCGGTCGAATCATCGACTGCGGGCCCGGCCCGGCACCGCGACCACCCGACCATGACTTCGCGGATCACGTAGTGGTGCCCGGGTTCGTCGATATGCACGTGCACGGAGGCGGCGGTGCGTCCTACACCGACGGCCTCAGCTCACAGATCGAACGGGCAGCCGAGTTCCACCTGCGCCACGGCACCACCACGACGGTGGCCAGCCTGGTCACCGCATCACCTGAGAACCTCTTGCGCCAAGTGCGCGTGCTCGCCGAGATGACTCGGCAGAAAACGGTCGCCGGCGTGCATCTGGAAGGCCCCTGGCTGAGTGCGGTGCGCTGCGGTGCACACGACGCAACGCTGATGCGGGACCCCGACCCCGCGGAGGTCGACGCTCTGCTCACCGCCGCGGACGGCACTATCCGGATGGTCACGCTGGCACCCGAACTGCCGGGCAGTCTGGCCGCCATCGCACGCATTTCGGACGCGGATGTGGTCGTCGCCGTCGGCCATACAGATGCCAGCTACAACGACGCGCAGCGTGCGATCGAATCGGGCGCGACCGTCGGCACCCATGTGTTCAACGGGATGCGGCCGCTGCACCATCGCGACCCCGGTCCGGCGTTGGCGCTGCTGGAAGACCCGCGGATCACGGTGGAGCTCATTGCCGACGGCGTGCACCTCCACCCCGCGCTCGTGCGGCACGTCATCGAGTCGGTCGGTCCCGATCGCGTCGCGCTGATCACCGACGCGATGGCGGCAGCCGGATTGCCGGACGGCTCATTTCGGATCGGCGCAGTCGAGGTGGAGGTCACCGAGCGCGTCGCGCGCGTGCGCGGGATGTCGACGATCGCTGGCAGCACGGCGACCATGGATCAGCTTTTCCGGACAGTGGTCGGCCAACTCGGCGGCTCGGATGAGGCGCTGGCCAAGGCGGCACAAATGACGGCGACCACCCCGGCCCGCGCGTTGAAGCTCGACCATGTCGGCAGCCTACGCATCGGTATGGATGCCAATTGTGTTGTGATGGAAAAGGATTTACGCATCCAGCAGGTGATGCGCAACGGTTCGTGGCTGCGTCACTGCTAGCAGCGCCTGGATTCGAGCACGACGTCTGGTCGTGGGCATGAGGGCTTTCCCGTTGCCGTGGCAATCGCATGACGTGTGTCGCCCAAACCGCAACCCGGTGGGTGCCGCCCGGGGGATGGCGTCGCCGCGGTCTTCGCCATGAGTCCTTTTGGACATCAAAACGATGAACTGTGTAATCTTTCTGCGTGGCCGAATCGGCGAACACAGCCGGTACGGCTGAGCTCGACGGCAAGATCGCGATCGTCACCGGAACCAGTCGCGGTGTCGGCGTGGGTATCGCGCATGAGCTGCTGCGGGCCGGAGCAACCGTCGTCGGCTGCTCACGCAAGCCGATGGACGGCATACCGGGCGTAAACGACAATTCCGATTGGGTTTCGCGGTCTGTCCAAACGGTCTGTGACCAAGGCGATTACCGCGCAATCGACACCATGGTGCAGGAAGTGGCGGACCGATTCGGTCGCGTCGACATTCTGGTCAACAATGCCGGCGGGACGGTTCCTGCGCCTCACGTGGAGGACATCCCCGAACTCGTCCAGCGACTGCAGGGAACGCCGCGCAGCGATGACGATTTCGAGCGGACAGTGCTTTTTCATGCTTTCGCGGTCCAGATGAACTTGATCAGCCCGATGTGGTTCGCGATCCGCGCCTACCGGCAGATGAAAACGCAGGACGGCACCGGCTGCATCATCAACGTCTCCAGCGGGGCCGGGCACCCCGCCGGCTCACCCACCCTGGTGTCCTACGGAGCGGCCAAGTCCGGGTTGAACCACCTCACTCGGTCGCTGGCCGAGGAGTGGGGGCCACGCGTCCGCGTCAACTGTGTCGCCCTGGGGCCCACCATCACCGACAACTTCCGCGCCTTCGTCCTGCCGCAGGACGACCCCAACGGCACCGAATACTTCAAGAAGATACCGATGCGCCGCGGTGGAGAGCCTGCCGAAGTAGGACGCACTTGCGTCTTCCTAGCCTCTGGCGCAGCTGATTTCATCAATGGCACCACGATCGAAATCGACGGCGGCATGCTTCCGGGTGTTCTCTACGAAGCCGGGCTGAAGACGATCACCGACCTCATGTGAGTGCGGACGGAACCGAAATGACAACGCGTGCCGTGCAGTTCTCCACGGGCAACGTCGGGCAGTGCGGTTCCGGAGGACCCGGCAGCACAACGGCCCATGGCCGGATCACCTGCGGACCGCCGGCTTACCTCAAGAACTTCCTCAGCAATTTTGCTGTCCAGCCAACGTGAAGACGTGTCTTCAACGGAATCAGATCGATTCTTCACGTCGGGTAAGTCGGGTAAGTAGTGAGCCATAGGCCACCTCGAGAATGAAGTAGTGGCCTACTCACGACACGGCGAAGCTCATGTGTTGAGCTTCCGGTAGGGCAGTCAACGACGCCGCACAGCGAGAATCAATGTCCTTGAAGGAGAGCAGTAGAGATGCAGAATCAAACGTTCGAATGCACGCTCACTGCGGCGGCGGACTGCTACCGGCTCGGCGAACCGATCATGGTGAAGTTCGAGATCCGCAATGTTGGGAGCGAAACCTGTCGAATACTGACATGGAACACGCCGCTCGACGGTGACCCGCTCGACTTCCTGACAGTTACTCAAGACGACGTCGAGCTCGAGTACGACGGACGGCTGGTAATGCGCGGCGATCCCGCCGAGGACGACTACATCACGCTTGAACCCGGCGCATCTCGCTCAGCCGACGTCGACATTTCACGCCTCTACCCCATCGATTTGCCGGGCGAGTACGCCGCGACGTTGACCACTTCGTTGGCTGACGCCTACACCGTGACCGAAGAGCCAGAGCCGAACGTCCAAAGCCGCAGTGAGTATCGGTCGCATCCTCTTGACGAGACCAAGGTCATGTTCGTTGTCGAGCCCGGTGGCGCGCCGAAAGCGACTGCCGGACAATTGGCCCGGCTTGCCGAACTGGAGCGTGCGGGTGGCCTGGCCGTCCGTACCGGTTCATTCCCGATGATCCCGGTGATCATTGGCGGCACAAAGCAGCAGCGCACCGATACTTTGACCGCCCACTGGGGTGTGATAGAACGGGCGACGAATGCATATTTCGCGCTGACTTCGACAAGCATTGGCGCCAACCCGATCTACCGAGAGTGGTTCGGGAAAGATGGGAAATTGGTGCCTTGGGGAGGTGAAAACCGCTCCAGCGTGGTCAAGAACACCTACGACCTTCTCCGCCACTTACCTGACGCGACTTTTCCGTTCCCCACCTACGACCTCACGGCGAACAGCAGCAAATATAACGCTTACACCCATAAAAACTCCTGGACGATCTTCTGTTGCCAGGGGTACCGCGACGCTGCATTGTTCGGGAAACACAGCAGCAAGCGCAGCATCCTCACCCATGAGTGGACCCATGCCCGCGGGGGCACCGGCGATTACGACACGTACGGCGTAGCCGCAGCTCACGCGTTAGCAATAAGTCAGCCGGGGCAAGCGGTCTTCTGCGCTGAGAATTACGAGTACTTTTCCGAATCGATTTAACCGGGTCTGTCGACACCCACACGGGACGGCAAATGTGATAGGTGCGGGAGACCGCAAAACTTGGTATGGCCGCCCTCCACCTGCCTGAATAGGGGAGGACAGGGCGTAGCAGTCTGCAGGTGTGAAATCGTCGACGTGCCAACTCATTACATCGGCGGTCCTCGAGCTATCCCATCACCGTGCCGGTGGAGTCTGGATTGATCTCGCGTCGACGTGAGAACGAGCCGAGGTTGAGGTCGTGACCAGTGTGCGGACAGGTGTAGTGGACCGGGTCGTTGTCGTGGTCACGGCCGTTCTCGACGGCGTCGATGACGCGGTCCATGATGGAGCCGATGATGGGGGCATTCTTGAACTGATTTCCACTCGTGCCGATTGCGACATAAAACCCCGGCAGAGCGGTCCTGTCGTAAATCGGCGTCCAATCCTCGGCGACGTCGTACACGCCGGCGATGCCCTTCGGCCGGTTCGGAACCGTCATGTCGGGGAACCGTCGAGCGGCGCGGCTGACTTGAGCCTCGTACCGGCCCACCGTCGGGTTCAGGTTGGCCGCATCCGGGTCTTCGATCCATTCGAGCGGGTCGCACTCTGGCTCGGTGCCGCCGACGAGCATGTCGCTGCCCGACTCCGGCCGGACATAGATGCCCAGATCCAAATCGCCGATCGCAGGGAACTCGGCGTTTGGGGCCCGGAGAGTAGGAGGCGCCTGGACACGGTGCACCTCTTGGCGCATCGGGGCTACCTCGATCGTGAAATCGTCTGTGGCCCCGACCATCTTGTTGATCGCGCTGGACCACGGGCCGGCGGCGTTCACGACGATGGGTGCCTCGATCGGTTCCTGTCCCTCGATCTCCACGCGCCACACGTCGCCGGCGCGGCCGATCGAACTGACCCGGCGGCGAAAAGCGAAGCGGGCACCCTGGTGCGCGGCTGCCGCCGCGAGGTTGGCAGCGGCGAGGCGCGGGTCGTCGACGTAGCCGCCATCGGGGGTATACAGAGCTCCGAGGTCGCCGTGCGGGTCTTCGAAGAACTCTGCTGAATCCACCTGCTTGGGCGGGTAGAAGGAACCGGTGTCGATGCCGCTCACTCGGTTCGCCAGCATTTCGGCGTCCCACACCTCATAGGGGATACCTGCGCGGTCGAAGAGGTCGGTCATCGTCTGCCGTGGGATTACGGGGACGTCGAGGACGATCATGCCGCATCGATGGAACCCGGCCAATCCGTTGGGATCCCGGTACCCCAGGTGCTCTTCCCACTCCTCCCAGCGGAACTTCGATTCCCAGGAAGCCGCGACACCTTCCCAGGTCGAGTAGTTGAACCGGATGATGGCACTGGATGCGCTGGTCGATCCCATGCCGGCGCCACCGGCCTTATCGACCGCGAGCACGTTCAGGCCACGGCGTGACAGCTCCAAGGCCGTGGCGGAGCCGACGACCCCGGCTCCGATGACGACGGCATCCGCTGTGGTGGTCATCGGGCGCTCCTTCGCGTCAGTGAGACATCTGCTTCTTCGAGTCGCCCCGCATCGCGGTGGCGCCAAGGCCGCTCACCGCAACGCCGTGGCGATACGAACTTCCGATGTCAGCGTCTGATGAACTGGGCATCGTTCGGCGATCTGCAGTAATCGCTGCCGTTGGGTGTCGTCGAGGTCGCCCGCCAACTCGACTTCGCGATCGATGTGATCGATCCACCCTTCGGTGGTCTCGCACTCGACGCAGTCTTCGGCGTGAATCCGCCTGTGTCGCAGGGCTACCGCGACATGCTCGAGCGGCCAGCCTCTGCGATTGGCATACATTCGTACCGTCATGGAGGTACATGCCCCGAGTCCGGCCAGCAGCAGATCGTAAGGTGTTGGCCCTGCGTCGTCGCCAATCGGCCGTGGCTCGTCGGAAGTGAAATGATGGCGCCCGGCGGTGATTTGCTGCGTGTAAGTCCCCGTACCGCTATCCGTCACTGTCACGGTGTCTGCAGGCAGCGCTCCGTCATGGCCAGACTCGTGTGTAGTCATGCGACTCTCCTTGTCGACCGGATGCCACTGGGGGCAGTGTCGAAGTTGTCGGGGCCGTGTCAGCTGGAACCCGACACTACTCAGACCGCGGTGGTCGACAAGCCGGCCGAGGATGAGTACGGCCAGAGGTAATGACCATCGGCCCTATGGCAGCGCGAGGCCGGAGCGCATCCTGGTGTCGAGTCGTTTCGAGGCTCGTTTTCGCACTCAACCTTCAGGAGTGATCATGGCGGAAAGCACCGAGAAGAACTCGCCGGCTGAGCGTGCGTCAGACCTGGCGGAACGGGCAGCGGGCTTGTCTGACGACGTGCTCAAGTCTCTCGAGTCCGGCCAACGGAGCGCCATCGATGCCGTGCGCAAATTCGTTGGCACTGTGGAGGAGTCGTTGCCCGGGCGTGGCGACGATCATCCGTCGCGGCGCGAAACCATCGTCGACGCCGCCCTTGATATGGCGGACAAGCTCGTCAAGACGCAATACGAGTTCATCCGAAGCGTCGTCAGCAGCGCGAGTGAGACGCTGAAGAAGCAGGGTGACGAGAAGTCGGGTGCGGAGTAGTCGCTCGTTGACCGAGCGCCCAGTCGCGCGAGCGCGCACCTTTGTACGGTTTCGGACCCGAGGTTGATCGACCGGGGATCGCATGTCGTGAAAGGCGGTCCGCCGCTGTGAGGGTCTTCGGATGCGATCGGACGGACTACGAGTTGGGCGTATCACTTCGCTAAATCGTCGAAACCGCACCGTTGACGCTGGAAGGAGAGTTAAATCTGCTGCGCGGGGAGATAGCCGCCGTCGGCGTCGCGGCGGGCCGGAAAGCCCTCCGGGTCGCGCCCGTTCGAGAAGCGGGATTCGATGATCACGATGTTGACGAAACTCACGATCAGCATCATGTTGGCGGCCATCGCCCTGGTCGGGCTGGCCGCAGCACCGGCAGGTGCGCAGGACCGCCACGTGCAGATCATCAATGAAACGCGGCACACCATCGTCGAGTTCTACGCATCGAACATCGGCCGCAACACCTGGGAGGAAGACATCCTCGGCGACGACGTGCTACCGGTCGGCCAGTCGATCAACATCAATATCGATGACGGCACCGACGCGTGCCTGTATGACTTCAAAGCGGTGTTCGACGACGGCGATGAGTTGGTGCGTAACCGCATAGACGTGTGCACATCGGCACATATCGCTACACGGAGGATTGATCTCCGCGGGCAGCCCTGATTTTGGCAAGACTCCGACCCCGGTATACCCTGGGCCGCGTGAACATCGGTTTGCGTGCCGGCTATTGGCGCTTTATCGAGGCTCCGGGCGGAGCCGATAAGGCGCAGCGCTAAGCACGCATCCACCCGGAGCCCAGGCAGTGACCACAAGGTCGCTGCCTTTCGTCATTCAAGGGCCCCGGCCATTCACCGGGTGCCCACAAACCAGAAAGGCACCTGAACGTGAATCCAGCGCAGATCGCCGCCCCTCCGGTTACCTCGGATCGGCGGGTCCGCGGCTTTCGCACCATCCCCAGCCCGCACGACGTGCTCAGCGAGTTCCCGTTGGGTCCGCGGCGGGCCGAGCGGGTGGTGCGCGACCGCGACGAGATCGCTGACATCCTCGCTGGGCGCGACGATCGCCTCCTGGTCGTGGCGGGCCCCTGCTCGGTGCATGATCCTTCCGCCGCGCTGGATTACGCCAGCCGGTTGGTCAAGGTGGCCGACGACCTCAACGATCGGCTCAAGATCGTGATGCGGGTGTATTTCGAGAAACCGCGCACCACGGTCGGGTGGAAGGGCCTGATCAACGATCCGGACATGGACGGCACCTTCGACGTGGCTCGCGGTCTGCGCATCGCGCGCCACCTGCTGCTCGACATCGTCGACATCGGGCTGCCGGTCGGATGCGAGTTCCTGGAGCCGACCAGCCCGCAGTACATCGCTGACGCGGTGGCGTGGGGCGCGATCGGGGCGCGCACCACCGAATCCCAGGTGCACCGCCAGCTCGCATCCGGATTGTCGATGCCCGTCGGGTTCAAGAACGGCACCGACGGCAACATCCAGGTCGCCGTCGACGGGGTGAAGGCCGCCGCCGCCCCGCATGTCTTCTTCGGAATGGACGACCTCGGGCGTGGCGCGCTGGTGAACACGGCGGGCAACGAGGACTGTCACGTGATCCTGCGCGGTGGCACCCACGGGCCGAACTGCGATGCCGAGTCGGTGCAGGCGACGGCCGCAAAGCTGACGGCGGTCGGGCTGTCCGGCCGCGTCGTGATCGATTGCAGCCACGCCAATTCCGGTAAAGACCACGTCCGCCAGGCGCAGGTCGCGTCCGAGGTGGCGCAACTCGTGCGCGACGGCCTTCCGGTCAGTGGGGTGATGCTGGAGAGCTTCCTCGTCGCCGGGGCGCAGTCACCCGAATCCCGCCCACTGACTTACGGGCAGTCGGTGACCGATAAGTGCATGGATTGGACGACAACCGATTCGGCGCTGCGCGAGCTGGCCAAGAGGGGCTAGCCTCCGCCCGCGCCGACGTCCTAGGAAGCCCTGCGGATGCCTCGCTTCAGCAACAGTTCGCGCTCGGTCTCGGACAGCCCACCCCAGATGCCGTAGGGCTCACCGACGGCAAGCGCGTGTGCGCGGCACTGGGCGATCACCGGGCACTGCCGGCACATTTCCTTGGCGCGCATCTCGCGCTGAGCACGAGCACGGCCGCGTTCGCCGTCAGGGTGGAAGAACACGGAGGAATCGACGCCTCGGCAAAGCCCGGCCATCTGCCAGTCCCAGATGTCGGCGTTGGGACCGGGCAGCTGTTGCGGCTGTGGCATTGGAAACCCCTCTCTGCACATCCATTTCGAAAACGAACGGATGAGTGAGTTCAAAACCGAATTCGAGCTCAAGTCGCCGATGACCACTCGTGGACACAAAGTAGGGGCGCTTACGAAATCTCGTCAATAGCCCGACCATGTGCTCATTGACATAACCGCAGGCCGAGAATTTACCTCACGTTCATCATTGCGACCCATGCACAACGCGAAGGGTGCTACGCGAACGTATCGCGGTCGATCGTCGAACGTGTTTTTCCAGTTCGCTTCAATTACCGTTGCGACAATAATTCCCGTCCGTATACACGGAAGTAACACTGCCACCATCAACTGTTAACCAACCGATTGATACCGTCGCCAGTCGATGCCCGTGGAGACCGTTCTGGCGAACGCCGCATTCGGCGACGACCCGGGGCGTTGGCCGTTGCCCTGTGCCGCCACGCCACGGGAGTTGTGGCTGCGCGCCGTGGCCGCCGGCGGTCAGGGCCGCTACGCGAGCGCGCGTGCCGATCTGGCGAAGGTGTACCGCAGCGCGGCGCCGGAGCGTGCGTTGGCGCACAGCACGGAGGCGTCGTTCCTGCGCCAGCTGGGCTGGCACACTCAGGCGCGGCGATGGGACGGACGCGCGCTGGTGCTTGCCGGGCCGGGCACAGAGGGGGCGGCGGACGCATTGATCGGATTGGCCGCCGACGCATTGGGGGTGGGCCGGTTCGCGGCATCGGAGTCCGCGCTGGTCCGCGCCGGCGGACTCCTGTCCGACTCGACGCCGCCGCGGCTGCGGGTGCGGCTGGGCTGGGTGTCCGCGGAACTGGCGATGGCGCGCGGCGAAGGTGTCACCGCGATCGCCCATGCCGAACGCGCCGTCGAACACGCCGCGAGGCTGGGCTCGATGCGCCACCAGGTCAAGTCGTCCGTCGTCCTTGCGGCCGCGCGGTGCAGCGCTGGTGACCTGGACACCGCCCGTGCCGTGGCGGATACGGCGCTCGACGATACGGATCGCCTTGGAATGGTTCCGCTGCGCTGGGCGTTGGCTTGCTTGCTGGCCGACATCGGCAGCGCCAACCACCCGACCCGGGACATGGTGATGCTCCGCGACCGTTGCGCCGATACAGTCTGTCGGCGGGGCGGCGTGTGGTCGGTGCGGTAACCGGGCCAACGCGTAAGTGAAAGTTATGGTTTAGCTGATGCCCTTTTTGGGCTGGGTCCCATTCGTAACGTTGGAGAGATCGCCCACGATGACATTTTCGGGAGAACGTCTCGATGCTGTCGTTGCTGAGGCTGTGGCAGGAAACCGGGACGCACTTCGGGAGGTGCTGGAGACCATTCGCCCGATCATCGTTCGTTACTGCCGGGCGAGGGTGGGGGCGACAGAGCGCAGTGGTCTCTCGGCAGACGACGTTGCGCAGGAGGTTTGCTTGGCCGCCATCACGGCTTTGCCACGTTATAAGGATCAGGGACGACCGTTCTTGGCCTTCGTCTACGGCATCGCCGCACACAAGGTTGCTGACGCGCACCGCGCAGCGGCCCGAAACCGATCCGACCCGACCGATGTCGTGCCGGAGCGGTTCTCGCTGGCCGCCGGACCCGAGCAGATGGCCCTGGACGCCGAGGCGTCGGCGCGGATGAACAAGCTTCTCGCGGTGCTCCCGGAGAAGCAGCGAGAGATTCTCGTCCTGCGCGTCGTCGTCGGGATGAGTGCCGAGGAGACCGCAGAGGCCGTCGGCAGCACGGCGGGCGCGGTCCGGGTCGCCCAGCACCGCGCACTGGCGCGGCTCAAGTCCGAGATCGTTGCGACGGGGCGCGACTATGCCTGACTTCGGACGCTGGACATCGAACGGCGGCGACCCCTCTCTCAACGAGATCAACCGCACCGATCGGTTCCTCGATGCGCTGGCCTATCAGCAGCCGGTGTATTCGACCGATCCAGGCGAGGCCGAACTGGCTGCGCTTCTGGCCGGCTGGCGCGACGAGGTCCGCGGGGCTCCCCTCACCGCGACGGTCACGCCACGCGACGCGGTGCTGGCGCTGGACCGTGCCGCCGCATCGCGTCGGCGCACCCGAATGTCGCTGGCCGTCGTCGGGTCGGCCGCCGCCGCGGTGTTGTGCATCGGAGGCTTCGGCGCGGTGGTGGCCGCATCGGGCCCGGGTGACTCCCTGTACGGCCTGCGCACGATGTTCTTCGGAGAGCAACAGGAGACACGGGACGACGCGGTCGTGCTCGCCGCGCAGACGCAGATGGCCGAGGTGCAGCAGCTCATCGACCAGGGCCAGTGGCAGGCCGCCCAGGACAAGCTGGAGACGCTGACCACGACCGTCGCGACGGTGAACGACTCCCAACGCAAAGAAGAGTTGGTCACCCAATGGCAGGAGCTGACGGTCAAGGTCGAGGCCCAAGACCCCGCGGCGACCGTGCCGCCGGGTGTTCCGCCGCCGACCTTCCCCGAGGTCGTCGTGCTCACTCCCAGCGACGGAACGACGACATCGGAAGCGACTGCGACATCGCAGACCACCTCGCCATCGGGGCCGACCACCCCATCGACCACCCCGTCGATGTCGCCCTCGACCACGACCCCGTCGCCGTCGCCGTCGCCGTCGCCGACTACGTCGACGTCGACGTCAGAGGCGACAACCTCGCCGCCAGTTCAGTTGCCGGGCACCGCCCCGCCGACGTCCGTGCCGAACTCTCCACCACCGCCGCGCACGCAGCAGCCGACATTGACGGCGACCACGCCCCAACCGACACCGAGCACCCGCGTTCCGGCTCCGACGCCGTCGTCGCAACCGTCGGTGATCGAGCACCAGGACGACGAGCAACCATCGGTCGCGCCGCCGTCAAGGCAGCCTGCGGGGGAGACGCCCGCGCCGAAGACGGTGATCACCACCGTGCCGCAGGCGGTCGACGAGCCCAGCTAGATCAGCGGTAGCCGTCGGATTCCGACGCCGCCTCGTTCAGCGAAGCGTCGGCGTAGCCGCGGCAGTAATCCCACGTGACGTAGGCGTCGGGTTCGGGATCGTAGGCGGGCTCGTGCGGCCGCACCGTGCCGTCGACCAGCAGTTGCAGCAGATTGGCGCGCAGCATGTCCCAGTCGTGATAGTGGTCCTGCTGGCATTCGTCACAGCACACCACCAAGCCGCGGACCCCCCGGTGCGCCAGAAGGGCCTCGTACACCGCCAGATCGGCGAGGTCGGCCTCGACCGCGGTCCGCTCCTGCGGGTCCAGCGGCTGGCCGGGCTCAAGGGCGTCGAGGGCCGCCGAAGGATCGCACGGGTCATCGGCGAACGGGTCGGGTGGCAAACCCGGTGGCAGGTGGTCACGCACGAGTCCACCCTACGCAGCCGTGCTGGGATCGCGCTAGCCGTTAGCCCGTCATGGCCGTGCATCAGGGATGGCCGCCCGCAGCCGATAAGATGGATATCTAGCTCGACGACTGTGTTCGGCTGCATTACGGGAGGCTCACCTTGTCGATACAAACGTCGACTGCCGAAAGCAGCATCCCCATCGCGGTGCCCGTGTCGACCGGTGGAGACGATCCGACGAAGATCGCCATGCTGGGCCTCACTTTCGACGACGTGTTGTTGCTGCCGGCCGCCTCCGACGTGATTCCAGCAACCGCCGACACCTCCAGCCAACTGACCAGGAAGATCCGACTCAAGGTCCCGCTGGTGAGCTCCGCGATGGACACCGTGACCGAGTCCCGGATGGCGATTGCGATGGCCCGCGCCGGCGGAATGGGCGTGCTGCACCGCAACCTTCCCGTGGCCGAGCAGGCCGGCCAGGTCGAGACGGTCAAGCGCTCCGAGGCCGGGATGGTCACCGATCCGGTCACCTGCTCGCCGGACAACACGCTGGCCGAAGTCGACGCGATGTGCGCGCGATTCCGGATTTCCGGGCTGCCCGTCGTCGACGACACCGGCGAGCTGGTCGGCATCATCACCAACCGCGATATGCGGTTCGAAGTCGACCAGTCCAAGCCGGTGTCCGAAGTGATGACAAAGGCCCCGCTGATTACCGCTCGCGAGGGCGTGTCCGCCGAGGCGGCGCTAGGATTGTTGCGCCGCAACAAGATTGAGAAGCTGCCGATCGTCGACGGGCACGGCAAGCTGACCGGGCTGATCACGGTCAAGGATTTCGTCAAGACCGAACAGTTCCCGTTGTCGACCAAGGACAAGGACGGCAGGTTGCTCGTCGGGGCCGCCGTGGGTGTCGGTGACGACGCCTGGACGCGGGCGATGACGTTGGTGGACGCCGGCGTCGATGTGCTGGTCGTGGATACCGCACACGCGCACAACCGCGGTGTGCTGGACATGGTGAGCCGGATCAAGGTCGCCGTCGGCGACCGGGTCGAGGTGATCGGCGGCAACGTCGCGACACGTACCGCCGCGGCCGCCCTCGTGCAGGCCGGTGCGGACGCAGTGAAGGTCGGGGTGGGGCCCGGCTCGATCTGCACCACCCGGGTGGTGGCCGGTGTGGGCGCACCGCAGATCACGGCGATCATGGAATCCGTCGCCGCGTGCGCACCCTCAGGTGTGCCGGTCATCGCCGACGGTGGGCTGCAGTACTCCGGGGACATCGCTAAGGCACTGGCCGCGGGCGCGTCGACCACGATGCTCGGCTCACTGCTGGCGGGTACCGCAGAGTCGCCGGGCGAGCTGATCTTCGTCAACGGCAAACAGTTCAAGAGCTACCGCGGCATGGGGTCGCTCGGCGCAATGCAGGGCCGGTCCGGCGGCGGAGGCGCGGCAGGCGCGACGCGTGGCTCGTACTCCAAGGACCGCTATTTCCAGGACGATGTGCTCAGCGAGGACAAACTCGTGCCCGAGGGCATCGAGGGCCGGGTGCCCTTTCGGGGCCCGCTGGCGACGGTGATCCACCAGCTCACCGGGGGCCTGCGGGCCGCCATGGGCTATACCGGCTCGGCGACGATCGAGCAGCTGCAGCAGGCGCAGTTCGTGCAGATCACGGCGGCTGGGCTCAAGGAAAGCCACCCGCACGACATCACCATGACCGTCGAGGCGCCGAACTACTACACCCGCTGACGAGCGCTTGCGCGAGGAACAGAACGTACTGACAGGGGGAGACCCGCCATGCGAGACATGGTTGAGATCGGCATGGGCAGAACCGCCCGCCGCACTTACGAACTCGGCGACATCAACATCGTCCCGTCGCGACGCACCCGGTCGTCGCAGGATGTCTCGACCGCATGGCAACTGGATGCCTACCGGTTCGAGATCCCGGTGGTGGCCCATCCCACCGATGCGCTGGTGTCCCCGGAATTCGCCATCGAGATGGGTCGGCTCGGCGGCCTCGGCGTGCTCAACGGCGAGGGTCTGATCGGTCGGCATGCCGACGTAGAAGCCAAGATCGGTCAGGTCGTGGAGAAAGCAGCGGCGGCCTCCGCTGAACCTTCCGCCGCGGTCGGACTGCTGCAGCAGTTGCACGCCGCACCGCTCGACCCGGACCTGCTGGGGGCCGCCGTCGCGCGCATCCGCGAGGCCGGGGTGACGACGGCGGTGCGGGTCAGCCCGCAGAACGCGCGGGCGCTGACGCCCGCACTGCTGTCCGCCGGGATCGACCTGCTGGTCATCCAGGGCACGATCATCTCCGCCGAACGTGTGGCATCCAACGGGGAGCCGCTGAACCTCAAGACCTTCATCTCCGAACTCGACGTGCCGGTGGTCGCCGGGGGCGTGCTCGACCACCGCACGGCCCTGCACCTGATGCGGACCGGCGCGGCCGGCGTCATCGTCGGCTACGGCTCGACCAGCGGCGTGACCACCAGCGACGAAGTGCTGGGCATAAGCGTGCCGATGGCCACCGCGATCGCGGACGCAGCCGCGGCGCGCCGCGAGTACCTCGACGAGACCGGCGGGCGGTACGTGCACGTGCTCGCCGACGGTGACATGCACACCTCCGGAGATCTGGCCAAGGCCATCGCATGTGGCGCCGATGCGGTGGTGCTCGGCACGCCGCTGGCAAGTTCGGCCGAGGCCCTTGGCGACGGCTGGTTCTGGCCCGCCGCCGCCGCCCATCCGTCGCTGCCACGGGGTGCGTTCCTGCAGGTCGCGGTGGGTGAACGGCCGTCGTTGGAACAGGTTCTCACCGGTCCGTCCGACGACCCGTTCGGCTCGCTGAACCTCGTCGGGGGGCTTCGCCGCTCGATGGCCAAGGCGGGGTACTGCGACCTCAAGGAGTTCCAGAAGGTCGGCCTCACCGTCGGAAGCTGAACTGCGCCTAGTCTGAACGGGGTGTTCTTCTTCCTCTTCGGCTACGGCACGAAACAGCAACACCTTGGTGCGGGGGAGGTCAGGACGTGCTGGCGCTGTCACAACACCACGCAGTGGTCGCGGGTCCGGGAGTTCAAGCAGTTCACGTTGTTCTTCATTCCGGTGGCACGCTGGAACCGGCGCCAGTTCGAGGTCTGCGGGATCTGCGGCACTGCCGTCGCCGTGTGAACGACTAGGAAGTTACCCCTCGGTAACGCCATACTGGACTGATGGAACCTGACTACGACGTCCTGGTGATCGGTTCGGGCTTCGGCGGCAGCGTCACCGCCCTGCGGCTCACGGAGAAAGGCTATCGCGTCGGCGTGCTGGAAGCGGGCCGGCGCTTCGCCGACGAGGACTTCGCCAAGACCTCGTGGAATCTGCGCAAGTTCCTGTGGATGCCACAGCTCGGCATGTACGGCATCCAGCGGATCCACCTGCTGCGCAACGTGATGATCTTGGCCGGTTCCGGCGTCGGCGGCGGGTCCCTGAACTACGCCAACACGCTCTACGTGCCACCGGATCCCTTCTTCAACGACCCGCAGTGGAAAGAGATCACCGACTGGCGCGCCGAGTTGATGCCACACTACGACCAGGCGCAGCGCATGCTCGGCGTCGTCACGAACCCGACGTTCACCGACGCCGACCGCGTCGTCAAACAGGTCGCCGACGAGATGGGCGTCGGGGACACGTTCGTGCCGACGCCGGTGGGCGTCTTCTTCGGGCCCGACGGCACCAAGGCACCCGGCGAGACCGTGCCCGACCCGTACTTCGGTGGGGTCGGCCCGGCGCGCAGGGGCTGCATCGAGGTCGGCGAATGCATGACCGGATGCCGGCACAACGCCAAGAACACCCTGGTCAAGAACTACCTGTATCTGGCGGAGAAGTTCGGGACGAAGATCCACCCGATGACCACAGTCACCGGCTTCGAGCAGCGGCCAGACGGACTGTGGGACGTACACACCGTCCGTACCGGTCGCTGGTTGCGTAGGCAGAAGCGAACTTTCACCGCGACCCACGTGGTCCTCGCCGCCGGCACCTGGGGCACCCAGCGGTTGCTGTTCAAGATGCGCGATGCGGGCAAGCTGCCGGCCTTGTCGGACAAGCTCGGCGTGTTGACGCGCACCAACTCCGAATCGATCGTCGGCGCTGGGCGATTCGAGGTGTCCGACGACTTGGACCTGACGCACGGCGTAGCGATCACGTCGTCGATTCACCCCACGCCGGACACCCATATCGAGCCCGTCCGCTACGGCAAGGGCTCCAACGCGATGGGCCTGTTGCAGACGTTGATGACCGACGGCGACGGTCCGGAAGGCACCGACATCCCACGCTGGAAGCAGCTTTTCATCAACGCTCGGAACGATCCCCGTGGCACGCTGCGGCTGCTCAACGTCCGGCGGTGGAGCGAGCGCACGTTGATCGCGCTGGTCATGCAGCACCTGGACAACTCGATCACGACTTTCACCAAGCGGAACAAGCTGGGAATCCGGCGCTTCTTGAGCAAGCAGGGTCACGGGGCACCCAACCCGACGTGGATCCCGGTCGGCAATCAGGTCACCCGCCGGATCGCCGAGAAGGTCGACGGGGTCGCGGGCGGCACCTGGGGCGAGTTGTTCAACATCCCGCTCACGGCGCACTTCCTGGGCGGCGCCGTGATCGGCGACGACGCACAACACGGTGTCATCGACCCGTATCACCGGGTGTACGGGTACCCCACGCTGTCGGTGCACGACGGCGCGGCGATCTCGGCGAATCTCGGTGTCAATCCATCGCTTTCGATCACCGCGCAGGCGGAGCGCGCGGCGTCGCTGTGGCCGAACAAGGGACAGCAGGACCTGCGGCCGGAGCAGGGCCAGCCCTACCGCCGGCTGGCGCCTGTCGCGCCCCAAAACCCGGTGGTGCCCGCCGACGCCCCCGCGGCGCTTCGGCGGCTGCCCATCGAGCCGGTCCCGTCGGCCGGTTAGAACTCGACGATGGGACGAGGGTCGCCGATGCGAACCGCATATCACGAGGAGCTGGCCGCGCTGAGTGGCCGGCTCGGCGAGATGTGTGGGCTGGCGATCAGCGCGCTGGAGCGTGCCACCCGGGCTCTCTTGGAGGCCGACCTGTCGCTTGCGGAGCAAGTCATCGCCGACCGAGAGCACATGATCGCGCTCAACCGGCGGGCCGAGGAAGCGGCGCTGCGGATCCTTGCGTTGCAGCAGCCTGTCGCGAGTGACCTGCGCACGGTGGTCGGGTCCATCCACATCGCCGCGGACATCGACCGGATGGGTGCGTTGGCGGCCCACGTCGCAGGCATCGCACGTTTGCGGCACCCGGAATGCGCGCTGCCTGCCGACGTGCGCCCGACCTTCGCCGAAATGGGTGCCCACGCGGTGACACTCGCGAGGACCGCGCAGGAGGTGGTGCTCTCGCGTGATCCCGACAAAGCGGCGCGGTTGCGCGACGAGGACGACGCCGTCGACGCCGAGCATCGGCACCTGTTCACGCTGTTGATCGACCACAAGTGGCTGGACGGGGTGTGCTCCGCCGTCGACATCGCGTTGCTCGGCCGCTACTACGAGCGGTTCGCCGACCATGCCGTCGAAATCGGTAAGCGGGTGGTGTTCGAGGCGACCGGGGGACTGCCGGGACACAAGCAGATGGCGTAGCCCCCGGCGTTGAATCCGGGTCGCTAAACCCGGCCCCGCCGCAATGGGTGCCGGCCCGGGGGCTGCTGCGGCGTCGGCAGCAGCGGTTCGCAGCGGTGGACCGGCAACCTCGTCGGTTCCCGAGAATCCAGCACGACATCTTCGCCGCCATGGCGGATCCGCAGCACGGCGTCCGGACCGTCGCGCAGCGTGTAGGTGACGTCGTCGTGGTTCGCGTCGATGGTGACCCGAAAGCTTCTCCAGCGCAATCGAAATCGGAGCCGCGATATCCCGTCGGGCAATCTGGGGTCGAGCTCGAGCACTTCTTCGTCGTCTCGCAACCCACCGAAACCGGCCACCAGTGCGGCCCACGCCCCGGCGAGCGACGCCATGTGCAATCCATCGCGGGTGTTGCCGTGCAGATCGCGCAGGTCGATCATCGCGGCCTCATAGGCGTAGTCATGGGCAAGGTCGAGATGGCCCACCTCGGCGCACATCACCGCCTGCGTGCACGCCGACAGCGACGAGTCCCGGCTGGTGCGGCGTTCGTAGTAGTCGACGTTGCGGGCCTTCTGCTCGGCGGTGAACACGTGGTCCTGCCAGTGCATTGCCAGAACCAGGTCGGCCTGCTTGACCACCTGCGCCGGATAGAGCCGGACGTATGGCTCGTGCATCAGCAGCGGGTAGATCGTGTTGCTGGTGAAGTCCCACTCCCGCAGGGTCGTGAATCCCTCGCACTGAGGATGCACCCCCAGTTCCTCGTCGAACGGGATATGGGCCGATTCGGCGGCGTGGCGCCACGCGGCCATTTCCTCGTTGGTGACCCCCGCGGTCTGGGTGGCGTCCACGTTGCGCGCGCAGGCATCGGCGGCCGCCCGAAGATTGGCCGCCGCCATCAGGTTCGTGAACACGTTGTCGCGCACCACGGCGGTGTACTCGTCCGGTCCGGTCACACCGTCGATATGCCACACCCCGTGCCGATCGTGATGTCCCAGCGACGCCCACAGCCGAGCGGTCTCGATCAGCACCGTGAGGCCACACTCGTGCTCCAGGGAATGGTCGCCGGTCACGACGCGGTACCGCTCGAACGCCATTGCGATGGTGGCGTTGACGTGGAAGGCCGCGGTGCCCGCCGGCCAGTAGGCCGAACACTCCTCGCCGTGGATGGTGCGCCACGGGTATGCGGCACCCTCGAGATCGAGTAGGGCGGCCCGCTCCTTGGCGAGCGGGAGAATCGATGAGCGCCAACGCAATGCGTCGGCCGCCGCCGACGGATGGGTGTAGGTCAGCACCGGAAGCACGAAACCTTCGGTGTCCCAGAAAGCGTGCCCGTCGTAACCCGTGCCGGTGAGCCCCTTAGCGGGTATCGCGCGCCGCTCGGCGCGAGCGCTGGCCTGCAGGACGTGGAAGAGCGCGAACCGCACCGCCTGCTGGAGGTCGGAGTCACCCTCCACCTCGACGTCGGCACCGTCCCAGAAGTCGTCGAGATACGCGCGTTGGGCGTCGAGCAGGCCCTGCCAGCCGGTGTACCGCGCGTTGGCGAGCGCTGCCGCTGCCTGATCACGCAAGGCCGGGCGGGACCGCAAGCTCGACCACCCGTAGGCGAGGTACTTGACGATCCGCAGCCGTTGGCCGGGCCGGAGGCCGCAGATGACTGTGGTGGTTGCCCAGTCCACGCCGGCACCGGTGTCGATCTGAACCCGGCCGGGCACCTCGACGTCGTGGTCCATCGCCGCGGCCATCATGAGGTTGGTGCCCCGGGTGCGGTGCAACAGGATCGCGCCGCGGTCGGAGTGTTCGTGCTGCACCGGCTCCAGCGGTTTCTCCAGCACCGCCGACACCCTCGGATCCCTCGATGACGGCGGCAACTCCTCGTTGGCGACCAGTTCGGATTGCGCGGTGACCCTGACGAATTCGTCCTGCGCCTCGACGACGTATTCGATTGCCGCCACACTTCGCTGGGCCAGCGAAACGATCCGGGTGGACGTTATCTTGATCTTCTTGCCTGTCGGCGAGCACCAGCACGCGGTGCGCTTGAGCGTGCCCGCCCGCAGATCGAGGACGCGTTCGTGGTCGAGCAGTTCGCCGTAGCGCACATCGAACGGTTCGTCGTCCACCAGCAGCCTCATCAGCTTGCCGTTGGTGACGTTGACGACAGTCTGGCCGTCCTCCGGGTAGCCGTATCCCGCCTCGGCATATGGCAGGGGACGAAGTTCGTAGAACGAGTTCAGGTAGGTGCCCGGCAGGCCATGCGGCTCGCCTTCGTCGAGGTTTCCGCGCATTCCGATGTGGCCGTTCGACAGTGCGAACAACGACTCCGACTGGGCAAGTACGCTGATGTCGAGCGATTTCTCGCGGACCTGCCACGGCTCGACCGGGTACACATCGTCGTGTAAGGTCATGCGAGCAGCTCCGCCAGGTCGGATACCACGATGTCAGCTCCGTTGCGCCGCAACGCTTCTGCGTGACCTACCCGGTCGACGCCGATCACCACGCCGAAGCCTCCCGCGCGCCCGGCCGCCACGCCGGCGATGGCGTCTTCGAAAACGGCGCCCTGCTGGGGTTCGATGCCGAGGAGCTCGGCTGCACGTAGGAAGGAATCGGGCGCCGGTTTCCCTGCGATGTTCTCCTCACGCAGCACGACACCGTCGACCCGGTATTGGACAAACCCCGCCAGCCCGGTCAATTCGAGTATCTCGCGAGTGTTGGCGCTGGCGGACACCACCGCGATGCCCAGGCCCGACTCCGCGGTCGCCTCCAGATAGCGCCGCGAGCCCTCGAACACATCCACGCCGTCCATCCGCAGAATCTCTTGGAACATCGCGTTCTTCGCGTTGCCCAGCCCGTAGACGGTCTCCTGCGGTCGCCCGTCGTCGGGATTGCCGTCGGGCAACTCGATGCCGCGGCTGGTCAAAAATGACCGCACGCCGTCTTCTCGTTTCTTGCCGTCGACATAGGGCAGATAGTCGGTTTGCACGTCGAACGGTGTGAATGCCTCACCGGTGCGCTCCGCCCGCGCCCGGAGGAAGTCGTCGAACATCAGCTTCCACGCCTTCTTGTGCACGCTTGCGGTGTCCGTCAGCACGCCGTCAAGGTCGAACAACGCAGCGCGGATTCCAGCGGGAAGACCAAGTTTCTCAGTTGTTCCGTCAGTTCCAGGGCTTATCGGCACCATCTACCCATTCCCGTTTTCGCCCGCTCGCAAGCTTGTGCATCGATGAACTTACTGCAAGGAGGGTGTGCGAGACGCCGCTCGGGGCTGTGGCGGCGATCAACCGGCCAACTAGACTTGCCGCGTGACATCTGGATCCCCACGGCCCGTACTGGTAGTCGATTTCGGAGCGCAGTACGCGCAGTTGATCGCTCGGCGGGTCCGCGAGGCTCGGGTGTATTCCGAGGTGATCCCGCACACCGCCAGCATCGAAGAGATCAAGGCCCGTGACCCCCGGGCCATCGTGCTTTCCGGCGGACCGGCGAGTGTCTACGAGGACGGCGCCCCGCAACTGAACCCGGGGTTGTTCGACCTGGACGTACCGGTGTTCGGCATCTGCTACGGCTTCCAGGCGATGGCCCAGGTGCTGGGCGGGACCGTCGCGCGCACCGGGACCCGTGAGTACGGCCGCACCGAGTTGAAAGTGACTGGCGGAGAACTGCATTCGGATCTGCCCGCTACCCAGCCGGTGTGGATGAGCCACGGTGACGCGGTCACCGAAGCCCCGGACGGTTTCGAGGTGGTGGCGGTCAGCAGCGGTGCCCCGGTCGCGGCGTTCGAGAATCGCGGTCGGCGGCTGGCCGGTGTGCAGTACCACCCGGAGGTGATGCACACCCCGCACGGTCAGCAGGTGCTGAGTCGCTTCCTGCACGAGTTCGCCGGGATCGATTCGACCTGGACGCCGGCCAACATCGCCGACACGCTCGTCGAGCAGGTGCGTGAGCAGATAGGCGAGGGGCGGGCCATCTGCGGGCTGTCCGGCGGGGTGGACTCCGCGGTTGCCGCCGCGCTCGTGCAGCGGGCCATCGGCGAGCGGTTGACCTGCGTGTTCGTCGATCATGGCCTGTTGCGTGCGGGGGAGCGGGCTCAGGTGCAGCGCGACTTCGTCGCCGCCACGCACGCCAACCTGGTCACCGTCGACGTCGCCGACCGGTTCCTCGAGGCGCTGTCCGGGGTGAGGAACCCCGAAGGCAAGCGCAAGATCATCGGGCGGCAGTTCATCAGGGCGTTCGAGGAGGCGGTCCGCGACATCGTGTGCGACGACGCTTCCGAAGTCGAGTTCCTGGTGCAGGGCACGTTGTATCCCGACGTGGTGGAGTCCGGCGGAGGGTCGGGCACCGCCAACATCAAGAGCCACCACAATGTCGGCGGCCTCCCCGACGACCTGAAGTTCAAGTTGATCGAGCCGCTGCGGTTGCTGTTCAAGGACGAAGTCAGGGCGGTGGGCCGTGAGCTCGGCCTGCCTGAGGAAATCGTTGCGCGCCAACCATTTCCGGGCCCGGGCCTGGGTATCCGGATCGTCGGCGAGGTCACGGCCGAGCGGCTGGAGACATTGCGTCGCGCCGATGCGATCGCCCGCGAGGAACTGACCGCCGCCGGACTCGACAACCAGATCTGGCAGTGCCCGGTGGTGCTGCTGGCCGACGTGCGTTCGGTGGGGGTGCAGGGCGACGGCCGCACGTACGGACATCCGATCGTGCTGCGCCCGGTGTCCAGCGAGGACGCCATGACCGCTGACTGGACGCGAGTGCCCTACGAGGTGCTCGAGCGCATCTCGACCCGCATCACCAACGAGGTCGCGGAGGTGAACCGGGTGGTGCTGGACGTGACGAGCAAACCGCCCGGCACCATCGAATGGGAGTAATTCTCAGGACTCGTCCGTGGTTCCGGTGTCCTTGTCGATGAGGTCACCGAGAATCTCGCCGACCAGCGACTCGATCGTCGACTCGATCGAGAACGCCAGGGTGGCCGACACCGCGGAGACCGCCTGCGTGCGGAACCGCACGAGCATGGTTATCAGCTCGGCGATCTCGGTGTCGGGCGGCAGTGCGGCGCCCGGGTTGATGCGGTGCAGCACCTCCTCGACACCGGCCTGCACCAGGATGCCGCTGATCTGGTCGAGCAGCGGCGCGATCCGCTCGTGCAGGTCGATGAGTTTGCCGGTGGCCACGCCGTACTGGCGGATGTCGTTGAAGGCCTCGATGAGCTTGGGCCGCACTACTGTAGCTTCTTGGAGGCCTTCCTCTCCTTCCAGCCGGATCACCCCCAGTCCGACCATCCGCTCGAAACCGGGCTCGTCGTCGACGAGTCGCTTGGCGTCGGCGACGCTCATGCGCTCGGGCTTTTCCGTCGCCCAACTGCCGGCGATCGCCGATTCGAGCCCGAGGATGTCACCGACGCCCTTGCCCTGCTCCCACGCCGACAACATCTCGTGCACATGCGAGATGTTGTAGCCGCGGTCCAGCAACGAGGTGATCAGCCGCAACCGGGTCAGGTGCGTGTCGTTGAAAAGCGCGATCCGGCCGACCCGCAGCGGCGGGTGCAGCAGGCCACGATCGCGGTACACCCGGATATTGCGGGTGGTGGTGCCCCCGAGCCGGGCGAGTTCCTCGATGCGGTATTCCCCGGACTCCGCGACGCCGTGGGGGTGTACGGCGGCGTCGAACAGTTGCGACACGGCGGTCTCGACGACATCGCGAGAACCGCGGCGCACTCGCTGCGGTGCGCGCCGAAGCCCGTTGAGGATCGCCGAGATCGGTCCCGCTTGCGGTCGCGATGTCACATCAGGCCGGTGTGATGATCGCGGCTGGGCTCGCGTCGGCTCCGACTCGGCTCGCGACGAGGTAGTCGTCCAATCGGAAGTCCCGCATCTGTCGAAGATACTGCGTTGCAAACCCCGGGTACATCGACGCGTTGAAACCGTCGGCGGTCAGGTACCAACTGTTGCAGCCCGACATCCAGGTGGTCTTGGTCAGCCGCTTCTGGATGCGTTCGTTGTAGCGTCGCTGGACATCCGCACGCACATCGAGATAGCGCACACCCTTGCGCAGGATGGTGGTGATCGCCCGCACCGTGTAGTCGAGTTGACCCTCCACGTAGACCAACAGTGAGTTGTGGCCCGGTCCGGAGTTCGGGCCCGTCATGAAGAACAGGTTGGGGTAGCCGTGCGCGTTGACGCCCTTGTAGGCCTGTGCGCCGCCGGCCCAGTCGTCGCTCAGCGAGCGGCCACCGATCCCGGTCACTCCGAACGGCGGTCCGGTCAGATGAACGTCGTAACCGGTGGCGAAAACCACGCAGTCGAGGTGGTGCTCGACGCCGTCGCTGGTGCGGATGCCGACGGGGCTCATGGTGGCGATGGGCCAGTCGATCAGCTTGCAGTTGTGGCGCTGCAGCGCGGGGTAGTAGTCACTGGACATCAACATCCGCTTGCAGCCCGGGGTGAAATCCGGGGTGAGCTGACGGCGCAGCCACCGATCTTTGACCTGCATCCGAAGGTGCGCCTTGCCCAGCCTGGCCACCAGGCCGGTGAGCGGGGTGTCCCATACCAGCGCGGTCGCGGTCAGCTCGTGACCCCAGAACAACGCCTGTCGTGCGATCTCCTGAACCACCGGGGCTTTCGCGAAGAGGGTCTGCGCCGCAGCGGGTGTGGCGATGTCCAGCCGCGGCAGTACCCAGCCCGGCGTGCGCTGGAAGACCTTGACGCGCTCGGCGCACTTGACCAGTTCGGGCACGATCTGCACCGCGCTGGCACCCGTACCGACGACGGCCACCCGCTTGCCGGTGAAGTCGTAGTCATGATCCCAGCGCGCACTGTGGATCTTGTGGCCCTCGTAGCTGTCCAGGCCGCGAATGTCGGGCCACTTGTGGTCGGCCAGCGGTCCCGACGCCAGCACCACGGTGCGAGACCGAAACGGCTTGCGCCCGTCCACTTCCAGCGTCCACACACCTTGGGCTTCGTCGAAGTGCAGACCGTTGACTTCGACGCCGAACCGGATGCGGTGGCGGAGCCCGAAATCGTCGACCATGTCCTCGATGTGGGCGCGGATCTCGTCGCCCGGTGAGTAGGACCGCGACCACCCCGGATTCTTGACGAACGAGAACGAGTACAGCAGCGACGGAATGTCGCATGCCGCACCGGGATAGGTGTTGTCCCGCCAGGTACCGCCGACCCGGTCGCTGCGCTCGAGGATGACGAAGTCCTCGACGCCGGCCTCGGAAAGCTTGATCGCCGCGCCGATGCCGGTGAAGCCGGCGCCGACGATCAGCGCGTCGTGGACGTCCATGTCAGGCCGCCGGCTCGTGGGTGACCTCTTTGACCCAACTCGGCACCGACGGCAGCAGCGGTCGCGGATACCGGTCGGAAACCCACACCATGGAATTGGCCAGTAGGTGATAGGGGTGTCGCGGGTTGGTGACGACGCCGGCATAGCGTCTCAGGAAGCGGTACGTCGGTACCCGGTTGGTGTACTCACCGCGATCGCCGAGTTCTTTGAATCTCTTCACCGCCCGGTACAACCGCTCCGGCTCCATTCCCATGGCGACGATCTCGTTGCGGATCCGGTTGATCAGCGGTGCACCCATGACCGCGCCGATGATCAGCCCCGGGGTGGCGTTGTGGCCGACGAAGTCGATCAGCAGCCGACGGATCCTGGCGTGTCCGATCATGTCGAGAACCTCGAAATCGACCACGAGATGGCGGGACTCGTCGTTGTTGATCTTTTCGAACACTTTGTGGCACACGGGATCGTGCACCTCGTCGAGCAGGAACTTCAACAGTGCGCCGTCAAGGGCGACCTCGAGCATCGGGATGACCGTGCCGAGCAGCGACAGCGGCATGTCGTCGGCCCAGCGGTCGAGCCAGTCGATGGCCAGGCGGATGTTGACGTTGGGTTCGGGAACCTCACCGTCTTCGAGCATGCCCCAGCGCTTCATCAGCGCCAGTTCGGCGTTGGCGTGCCGTTGCTCCTCGGCGTGGAAGTAGCGGTATATCTCGGCGATCGTCGGCGTCGGCGCCTTTTTGGCCAGGGCGGCGAAGCCGCGTGCGCCGATGTTCTCGATCCAGCACAGGTCGGCCATGAACGCCTTCAACTTCGGGCGCTGCTCGTCGGTGATCAGTTCGGCGCCCGGAGCGTTCCAGTCGATGTCGGCCAATGCCCATTGCCGGTCCTTGATCTTGGCCAGCATCGCGTCCATGTCGATTGCCATTGCGCCTCCTAGGTCGTGATGCGGTTGGTCAGGCCGACGGCTCGGGTGTACGCCGTAGGAGTGAATCGTTTGACGCCCCAGCCGATTCGGGCGTCCAACTGCGGCATGCAGTACAGGCCGCCGCGGTCGAGGGTGTCCAGGCAGGCGCGGGCCACCCGCTCGGGGGAGAAACCGGTCCAGCGCATCAGCCGGTCGGCCAATTGGGTGGACCTGGCCGAGATGCGCCCGGACTCGACGATATTGGTCTTGACGAACGTCGGGCACAGCGCGGTGACATGTACGCCCGTGCCGCTCATTTCGGCGGCCAGCGTTTCCGAGAGCGACAGCACCCCAGCCTTGCTGACGTTGTAGGCCGCCATCCCCGGCGCCGCACCGAAGGCGGCGGCCGAGGCGACGTTGATGATTCCGCCGTAGTGCGCGTCACGCAGAATCGGCGCGAACACATGGCAGCCGTGGATCGGCCCCCACAGGTTGATGTCGAGCACCCAGCGCCAGTCGTCCAGGTCGATCTCCCCGATCGGCAGCCCACCGGCACCGACCCCAGCGTTGTTGACCACCATCGTCGGCGGGCCATCGAACCAGGAGTGTGCGGCGTCGGCGAGCGCGATGACGTCGTCGATCCGGGTGACGTCGCAACGCATCGAAGTCACCTGCCCGCCTGTGCTTTTGATCTGTTCGGCGGTGGACTGGGCCGACGCCTCGTCGATGTCGCTGCACACCACCCGGCCGCCGCGCTTGGCGAGTTCGACGGCAAATGCGGCGCCGATGCCGCTGCCTGCGCCGGTGATGACGGCCGCCGCGTTGCGGCTGCGCTTGTGTCCGAAGATCATCTACCTCGCCCCGCGGCCCGGTGATGTCGTTGTCGCGCAAATCTCGAGCGATGAATCCCGAGATCCGGCGCATGGCGGGCGCCGCCTCGGGAGTCAACCGCGGCAATGCCTGGAAGACATGCACCTGGTCGTGAACCTCTGGGCCGCAAACCCATTCGCCGACGAGGCGTCGGGCGTCGGAGGTGCGGGTGTCGACGGGGTGGACGCGGGCGCCGGCCAGCGGGGGGCCGAAAGGAGGGCAGGACGGCGCTGGGCTGGCGCAGTGTCACGCTGCTGACGGCGGCCGCACTGCGGGCGTGCTGCGAACCGCGCAGAGGCAGTGCCGGCTCTTCGTCGAGCATCACCTCAGTGCAACACCGATTGGTGACATTTGTCAATGTCATCAATTGTAGGTGTCGCAATTTTTCCCGCCGAGCACTGCGAACGGCTTGACGCTGTCGGCGGGTAGGTGTTTACTCGGGATATCGAACATACGTTCGAAATACTAGTGAGGCAGACGATGCAGGAGGTGCTGTTGTGACAGCAGCCGTGAGCCTGGATCAGCGTCAGCTTACCCGCACTGAACAGGTGGAACACCTGCGTCGCAAGATCGCGGCGGTGTCCGGCAAGGTGGGCGGCGGGCGCCGCGGCGCGGCCTCCTCGGCCGAGCCGCTTCCGGACTCGGAAACTTTGCTGCCGATGCCCGAAACGTCCCCCGCAAGCGGGTGGTACCCCCAGGCCGAACTTGCGCAGCTGCCGCGTGGGACGGTGGCGGTGGTGGCGGGGGCCAGGTCGCTGTCGCTGAGCATGGTGGCGGCGGTGACGGCAGACGGGGGGCATGCCGCGATCGTCGGCCAACCCGACGCCGGTCTGCTGGCGGCCGTGGAGATGGGCGCCGACCTGAGCAGGCTCGCGGTCATCCCCGAACCGGGCGCCGATCCGGTCGAGGTCGCCGCGGTGCTGATGGACGGAATGGATCTGGTCGTACTCGGGCTGGGTGGGCAATACGTGCCGGCTACCCGGGCGCGGGCGGTGGTGGCCCGGGCCCGGCAGAAGGGGTGCACCCTGCTGGTCACCGGCGGCGAATGGCAGGGAGCATCGGCCCGGTTGGAGGCCAGGGTGTGCGGCTATGAGATCACCGGCCAGGGGCGGCCGGGGTTTGGCCGTATCGGCCGGGTGCGACTGGCCACCCGGGCCAGGGGACGCTCGTTCGGTTCCGGGCGTGCAGTGGGCGGATGAGTGTCCACGCGGGTTCTCGCCATCTGGTGCATGGACTGGCCGGCCGTCGCCGCGGCGGCCGCGGCGGGCCTGGCGTCGACCGCCCCGATCGCGGTGACGCTGGCCAACCGGGTCATCGCGTGTTCGGCGTCGGCCAGGGCGGCGGGGGTGCGACGGGGGCTGCGCCGCCGGGAAGCGCAGGCGCGGTGCCCGGAACTGCACGTGGCGACCGCCGACCCGGCGCGCGATGCCCGCCATTTCGAGAGCGTGACGCTCGCGGTGGACGACCTGGTGCCGCGGGCCGAGGTATTGCGGCCGGGTCTGCTGGTGCTGCCGGTCCGCGGCGCGGCCCGCTACTTCGGGTCCGAACAAGCCGCCGCGGAGCGGTTGGTCGACGCGGTGGCCGCCGCCGGTGCCGAATGCCAGGTCGGTGTCGCCGACCAGTTGCCCACCGCGGTGTTCGCTGCGCGGGCGGGGCGCATCCTCGCGCCCGGACAGGACGCGCTGTTCCTGTCGGCACTGTCGATCCGTCAACTGGCCACCGAGCCCAGCCTGGCCGGACCCGGTCGCCAAGACCTATCGGACCTCTTGTGGCGCATGGGGATTCGCAGTATCGGACAGTTCGCCGCGTTGTCCCGTAGCGATGTCGCGTCGCGGTT